>JACCYJ010000093.1 GCA_013696555.1 Nocardioidaceae bacterium
AACGCGAACGAGATCGGCAGCGCCTTCTGTGCGGATTGTGGTTCCCCGCTGACTGCCGGCTGTCCGGCGTGTGGGGCGGCCACGACGCCGGGGCAGCGGTTCTGCCGGGCATGTGGGGCCGCGTTAACCGGACCACCCGCGGCGGTCATAGATGGTGCACCACCCGTCCATGCACCGGCGCCGCGATTGCCGGTGGCGGAGCGGCGGGTGTGCTCGGTGCTGTTCTGCGATCTCGTGGGTTTCACCCCAATGTCAGAGGCGAAAGATCCCGAGGAGGTCCGGGAGCTGCTCTCGCGTTACTTCGAGGTAGCTCGGACGATCATCGGCCGCTATGGCGGGACGGTGGAGAAGTTCATCGGCGATGCGGTGATGGCGGTGTGGGGCACCCCGTCGGCGACCGAGGAGGACGCCGAGCGTGCGGTTCGGGCCGCGTTGGAGCTCATCGACGCGGTGGCTCAACTGGGGTGGGAAGCAAACGCGGAAGGGTTGTCCGCTCGGGCGGGAGTGGTCACCGGGTCGGTGGCGGTGACGGTCGGCGCCGCCGGGGAGGGGATGGTCGCTGGGGATGCGGTGAACACCGCGGCTCGGGTCCAGGCCGACGCTGCCGCCGGGACGGTGTTAGTAGATGAGGGCACCATGCGACGAGCGGAGGCCGCGGTCGGTTTCGCTGCCGCCGGAGAGCACAGGTTGAAGGGCAAGGCAGCACCTATGCCGTTGTGGCGGGCTGAGCGGGTGCTAGCAGGTGCGGGTGGTTCACAGCGAATTGACGGGTTGGAGGCGGGTTTCGTCGGCCGGGGCGCGGAGCTGCGGCTGGTCAAGGAGCTCTTCCACACCTGCGTCGAACGACGATCACCGCGGCTGGTGAGCGTGACCGGAGCGGCGGGAGTGGGGAAGTCGCGGCTGGGGTGGGAGTTTCGCAAGTACATCGACGGGTTGCTGGTCACCGTTTGGTGGCACCAAGGCCGATGCCTGTCCTACGGCGACGGCGTGGCGTTTTGGGCACTCGGCGAGATGGTCCGGCAACGGCTCGGCATCGCGGAGGAGGATTCCACCCAGGTTGCCGCGGAGAAACTGGCCGCCGGTCTGGAGGAGCGGTTGACCGACCCCGCAGAGCGAGCCTACGTCGGCCCAAGGTTGGCGCAGCTGCTAGGTGTGGAGTACGGGGAGACGGGCCCCGTGTTGGGTCGGGAAGAGCTGTTCGCGGGCTGGCGGTTGTTCTTCGAGCGGCTCGCCGCGACGGGTCCGGTGGTGATGGTCGTCGAGGACCTCCAGCACGCCGATGTCGGCTTGCTGGACTTCCTCGAACACTTGCTGGACTGGGCCCGTGACGTGCCGATCTTCGTGCTCACGCTGGCCAGGCCCGAGCTGGAAACCCGCCGCGCCGGATGGGGAACCGGACGTCGGAACAACACCACTCTCACCTTCGACCCGCTCGACGACACCGCCATGCATGTGTTGCTGGATGGTCTCGTGCCCGGTATGCCGGCCGCGGCGAAGACAGCGATCGCCGACCGCGCCGAAGGGATTCCGCTGTATGCCGTGGAGACGGTGCGCATGCTCGTCGACCGTGACATCGTGCAACCCATCGACGGCGCGTACCGGCTCGTCGGGGACGTGGGCGAGCTGGCGGTGCCTGCCACGTTGCAGTCGCTGCTGGCGGCCCGACTCGACACTCTCGAGCCGAACGCCCGACGGTTGGTAGCCGACGCGGCGGTCCTTGGCGGTACCTTCCCCGGCGATGCGCTGGCGACGATCTCCGACCAGCCCGAACCCGAGGTGCGCCGGTTGCTGGCCGAGCTGGTTCGCCGGGAAGTATTGGGCGTGCGCGCGGATCCCCTCTCTCCGCAGCGCGGTCACTACGCCTTTCTGCAGACCATGTTCAGAGAGGTCGCCTACCAAACGTTGTCCCGACGAGAACGCAAGGCCCGACACCTCACCGTCGCAATGCACCTTCGGTCGACCTTCGCTGACGATGGCGAGGAGGTAGCCGAGGTCATCGCCAACCACCTACTCGACGCGCTAGCAGCAGTCCCGGACGACCCGGACTCCTCAACATTGCGCGCAGAGGCGACCACCATGCTCAACCGCGCCGGAGAACGGGCGCAACGAACCGGAGCACCCAGCACCGCCGCCACTGCTTATAAAACCGCGGCCGACCTCCAGGAACGAGAAGGCGACGAGGCGGCGAAAGTGGCCGCGGCTGCTTTGCGGGAAAGGGCCGGATACGCAGCGAGTATTTCGGGTGACAGCGATGCTGCCATCGACTCCTACCGGCGCGCCGCCGAGACCTACCGCCAACACAACCGCACCCGCGACGCCGCTCGGGCCGATACCGGTGCCGGCAGGGAGCTGCGCCGGCAGGGTCGGCACGATCAATCCCGTTCGCTGTTAGAGGGCGCCCTCGCGAGTCTCCAAGCCGACCCTGACGCGGACACCGTCGACGCGCTGGCCGAGATTGCGACCCTGGAGGCGTTCTCGGGTCACGCTGCTGAGGCGGACCGGCTCTCGGCGGCGGCGCTCGCCCACGCGCAAGCGCTGGATTCATCTGATGTGACGCTGGGAGAACTGCTCACCGTCCGCGGCATCGCTCACGGCGTGGCGAGCCGGCCAGTGCAATCCGTGGCCAGTCTGCGGGAGGCGGTACGCCGCGCCGAGTCCGCCCAGGATGGTGCCGGCGCCGGTCGAGCGTATCTCAACCTCTCCGACGCTCTCCTCACAAGCAACCCGGCGGAGGCAGCAGAAGCTGCCGCTGCCGCAGCCGCCTACTGCCGGCGGGTGGGAGACAGGTACAACCTTCCCGTCGCCGTGAGCAACCAGGTGCAGGCGTTCCTGCTCACCGGAGACTGGGACAAGGCCGAGGAGACGTACAGCAGCCCGGACAACCCAGGCACCAGCCCCTACTCCGCGGTGCTGTTACGCGCCCTCCGGGGCGACCACGCAGGCATCGACGACCTGCTTCCAGTCAGTGAGCAGGATTGGCTCGACACCGAAGACCACCAGGAGGTCGCCACCGCGGCCACCGCATTCGCCGCAGCCGCGGCGTGCGCCGGTGACCTGTCACGAACACTGACGCAAGCACAGCTTGCTCTTGGCAACGCCGATGCCCTCGGACTGCGCAACGAAGGCATCCGCTGGGCATGGCCGCTGGCAGGCGACGCCGCCCTCGCGCTCGGTGAGCTCGCCGAGGTTGACCAGCTCATTCAATGGCTCGACGAGCACCCACCTGGTCAGCTACCCGCGGTGCTCCGCGCTGAAAGGCTCCGCATTCACGCCAAGCACTTGGCTCTTCAAGGCGACCCGCAGGCTGGCGACGCCTTCAACGACGCCACTCGGGCATTCCGCGAACTCAAGTCCCCCTACCACCTAGCCGTCGGGCTGCTCGATCAAGCTGAACATGTCGCCAACGCCGACCTGCCGGCCGCGCACGAACTCGCCGCCGAAGCCGACGCCATCGCACGGCGGCTAGGCGCCAAACCACTCAGGCAACGCGCTGAAGCGGTGATGCTCGCGGGTGATGATTCTGTGATACAGCAACCGTCGCGTGCCCGTCAGACCGCCGAACCTACGCCCCGTTCTGGTCCCACGACCATGTCGCTATGACGGCGACGGGGCATGTCACTGTCACCGCCGCATGAACTGGGTGCAGGACGCTGATCTCGATCGAGACCTTAGGAGTAGCTCCGGCGCAATCGCTGACGGGCACCGCGAGATCCTCAGCCTCAACATCTGCTCCGCCGAGTACGAGGCCGGCTGGCTTACCCTGTTCCGCGGCTTGACCGCCCGCGGACTGTCCGGCGTCAAGTTGGTCACCTCAGACGCCCACTTCCATGGAACTAATCCCGCCGTTCGCGAAACCCTCCGCCGATGCCAGGACCGCGCCGACTTCGAGCACGCGGTGCTTCAGCAGGTACCCGAATCTCTCTTCGGCAACGAGCGTGATGGCGTGGAAGGTCTCAATGTGATGGGAGGGCACGAGCCCGCCCAATGTGGGGGCGCTCCTTGATCGCTCGCGCCGCCATCTTGACGATGGGCTGTTTGCGGTCGGGCTGGCGCTGCTGCTGCTATCGCCGAGCCGGGTCGCGCCGGACGCCCGGGTCGGCGCGGTCGTCTGCTGAGGACGGGAACGAAAAATCACGACGCGCTGATGCTGGCCGACCGCACCGCCCGCAGCGTGGCCAAGCTCAGGGACGGCAACGACGCCTGAGTGGCCAACCCGCGCCTACCTGGCCGTCGCCGCAGAGTGGCCACGAGCCAGTCACTGGTGTGGCGGCGAGCGTAGGTTTAGCCCGTCTCTTGCAGCGCCTGCTGCAGCATTTCGTCGATGGGCAGAGCGTGTCCGGCGGCGTATGCGGCGTCCCACTCGTCGCTGGTAAGCGCCGCCCTGGCCGTGGCCATCGGCTCGGCGATCTCGGCTTCCTGTGGGGAAGGCCGGGGTGCCTGCAGGGTCTTGTGCGACGCGTCGGCGGTGCCGAGCAGCCACGCCGCGAGCCGCGCCTCGCCACGTTCGGCGAGGATCGCCGCGAAGTCCTCCGCGAGGTACATCAGCCCCGACGGGATGTTGAGTTTGAGGGCCTCGGGTATGACTGAGCGCATTTGTGCGAGCGCCTCGTCGAGCTGGCCGAGCAGCCGCAGGCTGCACGCGATGTTGTGACGGTCCAAGACGAGCGCGAAGGGGCTGCCGATCTCGTGTGCGAGCGCGAGTGCCTCGCGCTTCAGGGCAAGAGCCCGCTCGTAGTCGCGCTCATGGGTCTCGACGAAGATCGCCATATCGGCGATCACCTCATGCCTCTTGATCTGGTTGCCCACCTTTCGGGTGAGCATCAAGGCCTCCTCATAGGCGTCGCGCGCATCGTCGACCGCGCCACGCTCAGAGTCGATGATTGCCTGGACGTTGAGCGCGTCGATGAGCCGGTGCGGGTCGTCCAGGCGTCGGCACATCGCCACCGCCAGGACCGCCTTGTCGTGCGATTCTCCCCACTTACCCTGGATGCTTAGGCGGCTGGACGCGTGGGTCAGGCACCTGGCGAGAGCGACCCCGTCGCCGCGAGTGTCGCGTTCGATTGCGCGGCGTGTGAAGGGCAGACCCTCGAACTGGGGGTAGCCGAAGGCGCTTGCCCACACGATTCCGGTCTCCGCGCATAGCTCGATGCCCAACGCCCGCCTTCCCGCTGGCATGCTGACCGGCTCGTTCTCCGGCAGGGTCCAGTCCAGTGCTTCGCGGAGGTTGCCCAGCTCAGAGCCCAATCGAGCCTTGGCGAACTGATAGCGCTCGGCCTCCAGCATCGGGACGAGGTGTTGCGCAACGGCGAGGAAGTGACGCGCGTGACGGTCGCGGGTGCTCTCGTGATCGCCGGAATGGGCGAGCATGTCTAGGGCGTATGCCCGGATCGTCTCGAGGAGTACGACCCGCGGTTCGCCGCTTGGGTCGTCCACGACGCCGATCAGGCTGGCGTCGAGCAAGTCGGAGACCGCGTCGAGCGCATCGGCCTCGGCCTGCGTAACGGCCGCCACCGCGGCGAGGTCCCCGCCTCCGCCGAAGACACCGAGTCGGCGGAAGAACGTCTGCGAGCGCTCGTCCAGCAGGTCATAGGACCACGAGATCGTCGAGCGAAGCGTCCGCTGGCGGTCAGACCCACGCGTAGTCGCCGCGGCCACGTCGAGCACCGACCCGAGGCGGTTCAGCAGGGCCGACGGGCTGAGGAGCTTGATCCGCGCCGCTGCCAACTCGAGGCCGAGCGGGAGGCCGTCGAGGTGACGGCACACCGCGGCGACCGCCGCTGAGTTGTCGGCCGTCAGCTCGAATGCGGGTCGTACTCGCTGTGCGTGCTGGACGAACATCCGCACGGCCGGCGAGGTCCCGACGTCTGCGACCTCGTCGGCTGCCGGGAGCCCAAGGGGTGGCACCGGGAACTCGTGTTCTCCCGACGTGTGCAGCGGGCGTCGCGACGTCACGATGGCGCGCGAACGCGGTGACGCTGACAGAAGCTCAGCCGCAAAGATGTCGGCGTCGGCGACCTGCTCGAGATTGTCGAGGACGAAGAGCGCCTGTTTGTCGGCGACCGCGGCAGCGACGTCGCCGGTTGAGCGAACCTCGGGCGGCAGGCCCAGGCTCTCGGCTACGAGCGGCCACGCCGACTCGGTGGCGGTCACGGTCGCCATCGGCACGAAGTAGACGCCGTCGGCCATTGTCGTCCACAGCCGTTCAGCGACGGCGATCGCGAGACGGGTCTTGCCGGTTCCGCCTGGCCCGATGAGCGTGACGAGTCTTGTGTCCGGCGATGCGACGCGGGCGACGAGGGAGGCCACCTCGGTGTCGCGTCCTACGAGTGGGGTGGCCGGCACGGGCAGCCGCGAGGTCGAGCCGAGCGTCTTCAGCGGAGGGAAGTCCGATTGCAGTCCGTCGATCGTCAGCTGATGGAGTCGCTCTGGGGCAGGCATGTCCTTGAGCCGATGCGGCCCCAAGTCGACCAGGGCGGTTGCCTCGGGGAGGCGTCCCGCCACGAGAGTCGCCGTGGAGTCCGACAGAACGACCTGGCCGCCGTGCGCCGCGCCCGCAACCCGTGCCGCGCGATGAACGTCCATGCCGACGTACGCCTCGCCGTGGACAGCCGGCGATCCCGTGTGCATGCCGATCCGGACCCGAACCGCCTCACCCTGCGGCCAGGGATACGTGGCCAGGGCGCGCTGAGCGTCCACCGCCCCCCAGGCAGCGTCGGGGGCTGTCTCGAACACGACGTAGAAGCTGTCGCCTTCCGTGCCCAGCTCAATCCCGCCGTGGTCAGACCACGCCCGGCGCATCAACGTGCGCTGCGCATCGAGGGCGTCGGCGTACTCCGACCCGAGGCGGCTGAGCAGCGCAGTCGAGCCCTCGATGTCTGAGAACAGCAATGTCACCGTCCCAGACGGCAGTCCAGCCACTCGCTAAGTACACCGCCGCAAGCGCGCGCCGGGCTAGTGGGACGAATGCGGCCGACCGCTTGGCCGTTCAGCTGTCGCGCTCGGGGCACGGTCAGCCGGTCGAGGACCGCCGGGCGGGGCGCCTCGGGGCCGGCAGGTCGACAACGGAGTAGCCAGTGACCTCACCCGGTGATCACCTCCGACGAGGAGCTCGCGCCAGCACATTGGCGGATATCGAGCAGGTTTCCTAACCTCGCAGCGTGCGAGACGTCCGGACCCGACCCTTCACCCGTGCAGACCTGCCCGCGGCGGGCCGGCTGCTCGCGGCTCGGCACCGACGCCAGGCGGAGTGCGAACCACTGCTGGGCAACGGCTTCGCCGACGCAGAAGTCGCACTCAAGCATCTGCAGGAGCTCTGGCAGGAAGAGCCTCTTTCGGGGTCAGTCGCAGAACGAGATGGCCGTGTGGTCGCGTACCTGGTTGCCGGCACCAAACCTGCTGCGGTGTGGGGGCCTAACGCCTGGGTCGAATCGTCCGGACATGCGCTGGACGACGACGTCCCTGTCGAGGTGGCACGAGAGCTGTACGCAGTGGCGGCGGAGTCGTGGGTTGCGGAAGGGCGCCTCGCCCATTACGTGTTGGTGCCTTCCCACGATGTGGCCTTGGCCGACGCCTGGTGGCGCTTGGGATTCGGTCTGCAGCACGTGCACGCACTACGCAGCCCATGGTCTGTCGAGGAATCACTCGCCGCAGGGTCTCGGAAGTCAGCCATCACGGTGCGCACACCCGTCCGCGCTGACATGGCGGCTCTGGTCGAGCTCGACCTCGAGCTGCCTCGACACCAGGCGCGCTCACCGACCTTCTCCTCCGGGCCCATCGCGTCGTACAAGGAGGCCGTCGCCGACTGGGAGGGCGACTTCGTCGGCGAGGCGTACGCGTCAGAGCGTTTCACCACGTTCGTCGCGGAGCAAGAAGGTGGTGTGGTCGGCTCGGCGGTCGGATGCGCGTTGTCGGTGTCGAGAATGTACGAGGGTCCGCTGCAGACACCGGACGCCGGATTCCTCGGCTTCGCCGCCGTCCGACCCGAGGCTCGCGGACTCGGGGCCGGTCGATTGCTCGGCGAGGCCGTGCTGGCGTGGTCGGCGGCACAAGGACATCCGGCCGTTGTGACGGACTGGCGGGCGACGAACCTCCAGTCGTCGCGCGCCTGGCCGGCCCTCGGGTTCCGGCCGACTTTCTGGCGGCTGCACCGACTGATCGGCCACTGAGCCCCGTCGTTCGGCGCCTTGCGGCGAGATTCACCGGCGTGTCGGCAGCCGCTTCGCGCCAATCGACGACCGGTGGGCAATCGACGGATGAGGGACCGGTGGGCATGTCAGCCCGGCGCACTATGGTGCGACCCATGCCGGCGGCACGGGGGTTTGGGTGGCGCTGAGCATCCATCGCGCAGAGCGCGCCGACGCGCTGGTGCGCGGGCTGGGCGGCGTCCTGGCGACCGGCCAACCGGACCCGTTCGCGCGGGAGATCGTTGCCGTACCGGCTCGCGGGGTCGAGCGGTGGGTGACGCAGCGGTTGTCGTACCACCTCGGCTCGCACGATGCCGCGGGGATCTGCGCGAACGTCGACTTCCCGTCACCCGGCCGGCTGGTGGCCGACTGCATAGCCGCAGCCGACGGAAGGGAGTCCGACGACGACCCGTGGGCATCACGCCGACTGGTTTGGACCCTTCTCGAGATGGTCGACGGCGACATCCCGGCGACACAAGTCGACCGTCGGTTCCTCGTCGCACACCACCTGACCCGGCTCTTCACGTCGTACGGGGAGCAGCGCCCCAGCATGGTGCGCAGCTGGGCTGCCGGACAGGTCACCGACGGCGCCGGCGGCGCCGTCCCGGCGGATCTGGTGTGGCAGGCCGAGCTGTGGCGCCGGGTGCGGACCGAGATCGGATCCCCCAGCCCCCCTGAACGCCTGGCAGGCGCCGTCTCGGTGCTGTCTGCCGACCCCCACCTCGTGGACCTGCCGGACCGGGTCTCGGTCTTCGGTCCGACCCGGTTGACCACCGAACAGGTGCAGGTGCTGACCGCGCTGGGGGAGCACCGCGATATCCACCTCTGGCTGCTGCACCCGTCGGCCATGTTGTGGGACGCCGTGGCCCAAGCGACGCCGTCCAACTCGCGGCGCCACGCCAATCCGACGATCGCGGTGCCGCGGCACCGGCTGCTCGCCTCACTCGGCCGGGACGCGCGCGAGATGCAGCTCATCCTGGCCGGCGCACCCGCGACAGACCGGCACCACCCTCTCGACGCACCAGCGAAAACGCTGCTCGGTCGGATACAGGGCGATCTGCGCGACGATCGGGTGCCCGCGCCGACGCAGGAACTACAACCCGACGATCGCAGTCTGCAGGTCCACGCCTGCCACGGCAGGTCACGCCAGGTAGAGGTGCTCCGCGAGGTGCTGCTCGGGCTGCTCGAGGCCGATCCCACACTCGAGCCACGCGACGTGCTGGTGATGTGCCCGGACATCGAAACCTACGCACCGCTGATCTCGGGCACGTTCGGGCTCGGTGACACCGACGTCTCCACGTCGCATCCTGGGCACCGGCTGCGGGTACGGCTCGCGGACCGCTCGTTGCGGCAGACCAATCCGCTCCTCGACACGATCGCCCGACTGCTTGACCTGGCCGATGCCCGGGTGACCGCCTCCCAGGTGCTCGACTTGGTCTCGCTGCCACCGGTGCGCCGGCGGTTCAAGCTCGACGACGAGGACCTCGAACGCCTGGCCGAGTGGATCAGCACGTCAGGGGTGCGCTGGGGCCTCGACGCCGAGCACCGCGAGCCGTACCGGATGGCCGGCGTCCGACAAAACACCTGGCAGGCGGGCCTCGACCGGCTGCTGCTCGGCGTCACCATGCCCGAGGACGATCTGCAGTGGCTCGGCCTCGCGCTGCCGCTCGACGACGTCGACTCCGGCGACATCGACCGCGCCGGCCGGCTCGGCGAGCTCGTCGAGCGCCTCGGCACCATCCTGGACGCCCTCAACGGCGAGCACTCCGTGCGCCACTGGCTCGCCACGCTTTCGGGCGCGCTCGACCTGCTCACCGACGTCGCGGAGTCCGACGAATGGCAGCTCGCCCAGGCCCGGCGTGAGCTCGGCGACCTCGCAACCAGCGCCGGGGAGCGCGTCGACCACATCCAGCTGAGGTTGGGAGACGTCCGGGCGCTGCTCGCCGACCGGCTGAAGGGGCGTCCGACCCGGGCCAACTTCCGGACCGGCAACCTCACGATGTGCTCGATGGTGCCGATGCGATCGGTGCCGCACCGCGTCATCTGCCTGCTCGGGCTCGACGACGGTGTGTTTCCCCGCAGCACCGGCGTCGACGGGGACGACATCCTGGCCCGTGGCCCGCTGGTCGGCGAGCGGGACCGCCGCAGCGAGGACCGGCAGCTGCTGCTCGACGCGATCATGGCCGCTGAGGAACACCTCATCGTCCTCTACACCGGTGCTGACGAGCGCACCGGCGCCGAACGCCCGCCGGCCGTGCCGCTGGGCGAGATCCTCGACGTCGTCGACGCCACCGTCCACACCGACGACGGCCGCCCGGCCCGCGAGCACGTCGTGGTGCGACACCCGCTGCAGCCGTTCGACGCCCGAAACTTCGAGCCGGGTGTGCTCGGCGTACGCGGATCATTCAGCCATGACCAGGGGGCACTCGCCGGCGCCGAAGCAGCGGCTCGGCCGCGCCAGCCGGAGCCGCCGCTGCTGGCCATGCCCTTGGCTCCGCATGATGATCCCGACGGAGTCGTGCCGCTCGACCGGCTGGTGCGCTTCCTGGAGCACCCGGTTCGCGGGTTCTTCACCCTGCGCCTGGGGATCGGCGTACCCGAGGAGGACGAACAGCTCGACGATGCGCTGCACGCCGAGCTGCAGCCGCTGGACAAGTGGGCGGTCGGCGACCGGTGGCTCCAGGCCCGGCTCGCCGGCGCCGACCCGGACGCCGTCAAACATGTCGAGTGGCTCCGGGGCACGTTGCCACCGGGCGCTCTGGGGCACGCCTTGCTGACCGAGGTGGTCGCCGAAGGCGGACCACTGATCATGGCCGGAGAAGGGGAGCGAGTCGGCGAGGCGGAGTCGTACGACGTGTCGGTCCCGCTGCCCGACGGACGGGTCGTGGCCGGCACTGTCGGCGCCGTCTACGGAAGGACCGTCGCCCGGACCGTCTACTCCCGGCTCGGCCCCAAGCACCGACTCCGCGCCTGGGTGCTGCTGCTCGCGCTCGCCGCCTCGCGACCCGGCAACGACTGGCGGACCGTGACGATCGGCCGCGGACGCGCGAAGGGCAAGCCACCGCAGCGCTCGGTGCTCGTCCCACCAGACGACCCGGCGAGCGTGCTGGGGGCGCTGGTCGACCTGCGCGACCGCGGGCTGCGCGAGCCGCTGCCACTGCCCTTGGTTGCGGCGCACGAGTACGCCGCCTCCCGCCACGCCGGTGACACCGATGAGCTGTCGCGCCTGGCGGCGGGAAAGGGCTGGTCAGGCAGCTTCGATGGTGCCCTCGACGACTGGCACCTGCGGCTGTGGGGCGGGGAGGCGCCGTTCGACAGGGTGACCGAGGGCACGCCGTTCTACGAGCTCGCGCGCGAGCTGTGGTGGCCGCTGCTGGACGCCGAATCCTTGGGACCGGCGTGAGCAGCCCGCCGCCGTTCAACAGTTGCGGTGACCTGCCGACCGGGACGACCGTCTTGGAGGCGAGTGCGGGCACCGGCAAGACGTTCACGATCGCGGCATTGGTCACCCGGTACGTCGCCGAGGGTCATGCCGAGCTGAGCGAGCTGATGCTCGTCACCTTCGGGCGGGCGGCGACCCAAGAGCTGCGGGAGCGGGTACGAGAGCGGCTCGTGAGCGCCGAGCGTGGCCTGGCCGACCCGGCGGCCGCGCGTGCCGACAGAGACGACGACCTGCTGCGGCAGCTCGCGAAGCCCGACGACGCCGAGGTGGCCCTGCGGCGCAAGCGGCTGGTCACCGCGCTCGCGGACTTCGACGCCGCCACGATCGCCACGACGCACGCGTTCTGTCAGCAGATGCTGATCGGGCTGGGCGTCGCCGGCGACTTCGAACCGGATGCGGTGTTCGTCGAAGACGTCGACGACATCATCACCGAGGTGGTCGACGACCTCTACCTCCGCAAGTGGGGACGGCCCGACGCCGACCCGCCGCTGATGACGTACCCCGAAGCACAGTCGCTTGCTCGGACCGTGGTCGGTGACCGGCATGCGCTGATCGAGCCGCGGGACGCCGATCCGGACTCGGTGGCGGCCGCGCGGGTCCGGTTCGCCGAAGCCGTGCGCGCGGAAGTGGACCGGCGCAAGCGGCAGCGGCGATTGCGCGACTACGACGACCTGCTGACCCGGTTGCGCGACGCGCTACTCGACCCGGTCCGCGGTGAGTCGGCCTGTGCTCGCGTCCGGTCGCGCTACTCCGTGGTGATGGTCGACGAGTTCCAGGACACCGACCCGGTGCAGTGGCAGATCCTGCGCACTGCCTTCCACGGCCACACGACGCTGGTGCTGATCGGTGACCCGAAGCAGGCGATCTACGCCTTCCGCGGCGGCGACGTGACGACGTACCTGCTAGCGAGGCGAGATGCTTCCGCCGAGGCCACGCTGGCGAAGAACTGGCGCAGCGACGAGGTCCTGGTCGAGGGGCTCGGTCACGTGTTCGGCCAGGCAGCGCTGGGTGATCCCGGCATCGTGGTGCGGCCGGTGGACTCCGCGCATCCGGTGCGGCGGCTGAACGGAGCCCCGATCGACGCCCCGCTGCGGCTGCGGGTGCTCACCCGGGCGGCACTCGGGCAGAAACCCCGGGCCAAGCCGAAGGTCGGCGCGGTTCGCCCGGCGGTGGCCAGAGACGTGACAGCCGAGCTGGTAAGACTCCTCGACAGCAAGGCGCAGTTGCGGATCGACGGCAAATCCCGTCCGGTCGCGCCTGGCGACGTAGCCGTGCTGGTGCACACCAACCCGCAGGCGACGCTGGTGCACGACACGCTCCGAGCGGCCGGTGTGCCCGCCGTTCTCACCGGGGCCGTCGACGTCTTCCGCACCGCGATGGCGGCGGAGTGGCTGGTGCTGCTGCAGGCCCTCGAGCAGCCGCACCGGAAGGCCCGCGCGCGCACCGCTGCCCTCGGGTGCTTCCTCGGGTGGGACGCGGCTGGCCTCGCGGCGGCCGGTGACGCCGCCATGGAGGAGCTCGGGCCGCGTCTCAGCGAGTGGGCCGCCGTCCTCGATCGCCGTGGCGTCCCAGCACTGCTCGAGGTGGTCACCGGGGGTGGTCAGCTGCTGGAACGGTTGCTGGTGACAGCAGAGGGGGAGCGGCAGTTGACCGACCTGCGTCACATCGGCGAGGCGCTGCACGCCGCCGCGGTCGCCGAACAGCTCGGCACCTCGGCGCTCGTCGAGTGGCTGGCTCGGCGCATCCGCGATGCCCGCCCCGACGTCGAGGAGCGCAGCCGTCGGCTGGAGTCCGACGCCGAAGCCGTGCAGGTCATCACCGTACATCGCAGCAAGGGGTTGGAGTTCCCGGTCGTCTTCGTCCCGTTCGGATGGGACCGCTGGATCCGCCCGGAGGACCACCCGCGGTTCCACGCGGACGGAGTGCGCAGCGTCGACGTCGGAGGCAAGGAAGGAGCGACGTACGCCGGGCACTGCGCCAGTCACGCCGAGGAAGAGACTGGCGAGTCGCTCCGGCTGCTCTATGTGGCGCTCACCCGGGCGCAGTGCCAGGTGGTCACCTGGTGGGCCCCTTCATGGAACACAGCTGCCGCACCGATGCACCGGCTGCTTTTCGACGACTTCGCGCCGGAGCATGAACCCGCGGCCGAGGTCGCCCTGCCGGACGACGCTGCCGTCCGACAGCGGCTCTCGGACCTGCCGGACCGCTCGGGCGGAACGGTGTCGGTCGAGGAGGTCGTCGTGCCGCCGCAGCCGGTGGTGTGGGCGCCACCCGGCCGCACTCCACCGGCCCTGGTGGTGGCGACGTTCGACCGGACCCTGGACACCGCGTGGCGGCGGACGTCGTACTCGGCCCTGACAGCGGCCGCTCACGCCGTGCAGGGCGTCGCGAGCGAGCCGGAGGAGCGCGGGCTCGACGACGAGCCCGAGGTTGTCGAGGTGGTCACCGGCGGCGAGGACTCGGCTGACGAGGTGTTACGGGCAGTGACGTCGCCGATGGCCGGGCTACCGAGCGGCACCGGCTTCGGAATCGTCGTGCACTCGGTGCTGGAGCAGGTCGACACCGGCGCTGCCGATCTCGCGGCCGAGCTCGGCGAGCGGAGCCGGGAGGTGCTCGCTCGCCGGTTGAGCACTTCCTACACCGCCGACACGCTGGCCGCCGCTCTACTGCCGGCGATGGAAACCCCGCTCGGGCCGCTGACCGACGGAGTCCGGCTCCGGGACATCACAGCGGCGGATCGGCTGGCGGAGATGGACTTCGAGCTGCCGTTGGCCGGCGGGGACGACCCGATGGGGACGGCGACGACGCTGGCTGGCATCGCGGACCTGCTACGCCGACGCCTGTCCGACGACGATCCGTTCGCCGCGTACCCCGATGGGCTCACCGGACCCGGCGTGCAGCAGCAACAACTGCGCGGATACCTCACCGGCAGCCTGGATGCAGTGCTGCGGCTCCGCGAGGCCGATGGCGAGCCGCGCTATGTGGTGGTCGACTACAAGACGAACTGGCTGGGCGGGGCGGCAGCCGAGCCGCTCACCGCCTGGCACTACCGGCCCGCGGCGCTCACCGAGGCGATGCTCGCCTCGCACTACCCGTTGCAGCTCCTGCTGTATCTCGTCGCCCTGCACCGCTATCTGCGGTGGCGGCAACCGGGGTACGACCCGGAGCGACACCTGCGCGGCGGGCTGTACCTGTTCCTGCGCGGGATGTGCGGGCCGGCCACACCGGTGGTGGCCGGGGTGCCCTGCGGAGTCTTCGGCTGGGTGCCGCCATCTGGGCTGGTGGACGAGCTCTCGAGGCTACTTGCGGGTGGTGCTCCGTGACCGTGGTCGACGAGACTCCGCTGGTCGACGAGGGCGACCCCTATGACGTCCGGCTGGCGCTAGGGGCGACGGGGTCGTTGCGTGCGTTCAACCAGGCAGGGGTGCTCACATCCGCAGACGTGCATGTCGCCTCTCGGCTCGGCCGGCTGGCGCAAGAGCACGAGGAGCGGGTGCTGCTCGCGGTGGCCCTGGCGGTGCGCGGCGTACGACTCGGATCGGTCTGCGTCGACCTCCCCGGCCTCCGGGAGACGGTGACGTCCGACGACGACTCGGGCACCGACCTCGATGCCTTGCCGTGGCCGGACCCGAGGGAGTGGCTCGAGGTCACCGCCGCCAGCTCGCTCGTCGCGGTCGGAGACTCGGTGGTGCCGGCTCCTTCGAGCCAGCAGACCGGTCATCCGCTGCGCCTGGTCGGGTCGTTGCTCTACCTCGACCGCTACTGGCGTCAGGAGCAGCTGGTACGCGAGGAGCTCGACGCCCGGGCCTCGAGGGTCGTACCGCCCGTCGACGCTGACGCCCTCCGGGCCGGGCTGGCGCGGCTCTTCCCCGACCAGGACCCCGACCGGCAGCGGTTGGCGGCGGCCACTGCGGTGCTGCGGTCGATCACGGTGGTTGCGGGTGGTCCCGGCACCGGTAAGACGACCACGGTGGCGCGCCTCATCGAGCTGCTGCGTTCGCTGCCTGGCCAGGCGCCGCGGATCGCCTTGGCCGCGCCGACGGGCAAGGCGGCTGCCCGGCTCGAGGAGGCGGTGCGCGGACTGGATGTCACCGACATCTCCGCGTCGACGCTGCATCGGCTGTTGGGGCGCAAACCGGGCAGCCGCAGCCGATTCCGCCACGACCGTCATGACCGGTTGCCGTACGACGTGGTCGTCGTCGACGAGTCGTCGATGGTGTCGCTCACGCTGATGTCGCGGTTGATGGAGGCGCTGCGGCCGGAGTCCCGGCTGGTGCTGGTAGGCGACCCGGATCAGCTGACGTCGGTGGAGGCGGGCGCAGTGCTCGGCGACGTCGTCGCGCGGCCGGCTCCGACAGGAGCAACGGTGCCGGCGCAGCTGGCGGAGGTGGTGCCGGCGGACATTGCGGAAGCCGACCGGGCTGAGCTGCGCAACGGTGTCGTGCGGCTCACGGTGATTCGTCGCTTCGGTGCGGAGATCGGGGCGTTGGCCGCCGCGATCAGGGACCAGGACGAGGATGTCGTGCTGGCGCTGCTGCGCGACGGCGGGCCTTCGGTGTCGTATGTCGAAGCCGCGGAGGACGGGTCGCTGACTTCCGGCAAGCTTGGCGGGCTGCGCGACGACGTGGTGTCCGCCGCGGGGGCGCTCACCCAGGTAGCGGATGCCGAGCATGCTCGGGAGGCGCTGGTGGCGTTGGGTCGGCACCGGCTGCTGTGCGCGCACCGGCGCGGGCCCTACGGCGCGACGCACTGGACCGAGCAGGTCGAGCGGTGGCTCGCCGAGGCACTTGGCCGGCCTCCGGACGCGGGCACGTGGTACCGAGGGCAGCCGTTGCTGGTGACCGCCAACGACTACGAGATCGAGCTGTTCAACGGCGACAGTGGTGTGGTGGTCGACGGCGGTGAGCGGGGTCTGCTGGCCGCATTCGCCCGAGGTGGTGCACCCATGTTGCTCAGCCCGCACCGGCTCTCGGCGGTGCAGACCGTGCATGCCATGACAGTCCACAAGGCCCAGGGCAGCCAGTTCGACCGGGTGAGCCTGGTGCTGCCGCCGGAGCAGTCCCGGGCGCTGACCCGCGAGCTGCTGTACACCGCCGTGACCCGAGCGCAGACGCACGTCCGCGTCATCGGGTCGGAGACCGCCGTACGCCGGGCGGTGTCGCGTCGGGTGGCGCGGGCGAGCGGACTGCGCGGGCCGGTGGCTGCAGGCAGCCATGAGCAGTTGTGATGACGTTTTACTCATGACATGAGTAAGCGGCTCCAGGTGGTCGTCGACGACCGCGAGTTCGCGGACCTCCGACGCATTGCCGAAGCGGAGGGCCTGACCGTGTCCGAGTGGGTGAGGCAGACTGCCCGGCTGACTAACCCCGCCTCGCCGTTCCCAGAACGTGCGGCGACGTGGGTAGCGCCACCCGGATGTCGGGCAGCCGAAAGGACTCGAGTTGGTCGATGCGAAAGCCGGCCGATTCGATCTCGCTTATCGTGTCGCGGTGGGTATGGCAGCCGCCAGCGATGCGCGGCCAGACA
The DNA here is from genome assembly GCA_013696555.1 of Nocardioidaceae bacterium. Lineage (GTDB taxonomy): Bacteria > Actinomycetota > Actinomycetes > Propionibacteriales > Nocardioidaceae > JACCYJ01. The sequence goes on from JACCYJ010000093.1 coordinate 17,152, forward strand.
GTCGCATCGAGGCCGCGCTGAACCCGCGCCAGTCGAGGGGTGTCGGCGCGAACGTGCTCGAAGAAACGCAGCTGGCCACCGGGGCGTAACACCCGGTGGATCTCGGCCAGCGCCTGGACCGGATCGGGCACGGAGCACAACACCAACGAGGTCACGGCGGCGTCAACGCTGGCGTCGGCCATCGGCAGTCGTGATGCCTCACCCGTGACCACCGCCACGGGGACGCTCGCTTCGAGCGCGGCCAGCTCGGCGAGCCCACGAAGGTGCGGCTCAGGCTCCAGCGCGAGTACGTGGCTCACCGACGTGGGGTAGTGCGCGAAGTTGAGCCCGTTGCCGGCACCCACCTCGACGACTCTGCCGGTCAGCCCCGCGAGCAGCCGATGCCGATGGGGGCCGAGCTCCGGCTCCATCCGCTGACTCAGCCATGCGTAGGCACGGGCGAAGAAGGGGTGTCGGTACGAGTCAGCCATGGACCTCAGCATGACCGAAACGGCACCGGGTGAGCAGCAGCGCCGAAGCAGCATGCATGCGATGTACGAGGGTCGAGTGCATCTGCAGCCGCATGATGCCTGCGGACAGACGGGCGCGAACTCGCTACCGTAGCCGCCCATGAGGCGCGAAGATGCCCGTCAGCGAGCTGAGGTCATGGCGGAGCGCTGGCGCTCCGGTGACACGTTGGCGGCGATCGGAGATGACTTCGGACTCTCCCGCCAGCGGGTGCAGCAGATCCTCCATCACCATGGTCTGGCCACCGCTGAGGATGCCGCGCAGGCGCGGCGCAAGGCACGAGACCGCGTCGACGACGACGACCGGCAGCAAATGCGCGCCTGGTTGACGAAGAACCCCGGTGCCAGCCGCAGTCAGCTGGCAGCCGCGGTCCACCTGCCGTCGGCTCGAGTAGGGGCCCTGCTTGAGGACGACATGCGTCGCCTTCTCGTCACCAACCACACCCAGGCCTCGCGGTGGAGCGACGACGAGGTCCTCGACGGCTTGCGCCGAGCCGCCGCAGAGTCCGGGCAACCGCTCACCGGAGAGGCCTACCGTCGCTGGATGGCGGAGCACGGCGGCCCCACCAGTGGTCGGATCGGGCAGCGGTGGGGGACGTGGCGTAAAGCCTGCCTCGCCGCTGGCCTGGACGTGGGTCCGGTCAAGCGGACCTATAACCGACGCTGGTCGAAGGGACTCATGATCTCCCTCGTCGCGGACTACCTCGCGGAGACCAAGGGTGCCGGCACGCACTCTGGGTTCGAGGAGTGGGCGCGACACCGCAGGGACTCCCCAAGTCCAACAACGCTGCGCAACACCTTCGGGGCATGGACCGAGGCACGACGAGCCGGTCTGCGGCTACTGGCGCAGCGTTCAGCGCACTGATCGCACGAGTGCCGAAACCTCGGGTACTTGCTGGATTGGCTGCCGCTCTGTCATCTGGTCAGTGTGGACCAGACTGATCCCGTGCCGCCGTCATGGGTTCTGCACGTAGACCTCGACCAGTTCGTCGCGGCCGTGGAGGTGCTGCGCCGACCGGAGCTGGCACGGCTACCGGTTGTCGTGGGCGGTCGCGGGGACCCCAGCGAGCGAGGCGTCGTGTCGACCGCATCGTACGAAGCGCGAGCCTTCGGAGTCGGCTCGGGGATGCCGCTGCGGATGGCGGCCCGCAAGTGCCCGGACGCGGTTTTCGTGCCGGTCGATGCACCCGCGTACGAGGCGGCGTCCTTGGCCGTGATGGCGGTCCTTCGGACGCTGACTCCCGTGGTGGAGGTGCTCGGCTGGGACGAGGCGTTCCTCGCCGTGGAGACCGCGGACCCGGAAGCCTTCGGGCGCGATGTCCAAGCGCAGATCCTGGCGCGGTGCCAGCTGCACAGCTCCGTGGGCGTGGGTGACAACCGGCTTCGAGCGAAGATCGCGACCGGTTACGCCAAGCCGGCGGGGATATTCCGGCTTACCGAGGACAACTGGTTCGAGGTGATGGCGGACCGGGCGCCGGACGCCTTGTGGGGGATCGGGCGCAAGACCGCGAAGCGGCTGGCGGCTCACGGCTTGCACACTGTCCGGCAGCTCGCCGACGCCGACCCGACCTGGCTGGCCGAGCAGCTAGGCCCGGTTATGGGTCCGTGGTACCGGCGGCTGGCCCGTGGTGTCGACCGCACTCTGGTCACGTCGGACCCCTACATCGCTCGGTCTCACGGCCGCGAGACCACCTTCCAGGCGGACATCACGGCGCGCTCCGAGGTCGAGGAGCACGTCCGTCGGCTCGCCCGCCGGGTCGCCCACGATGTGCACGGCGACGGACGGCCGGTGATTCGGGTGTGGTTGAAGGTGCGGTACGCACCGTTTCAGACGCACACCTACAGCGTCGCGCTGAAGCCGCCGACCGACGAGGCGAGCGTCATCGAGCGGGCAGCCGTTGGCTTGCTGACCAAGGTCGACGCGGCACGGGCGGTCCGGCTGCTCGGCGTCCGGGCCGAGCTGGCTGCGCCGGGGCCGGACTCGGAGGACCGTGTCCAGGTGTCGTCCTGAGCTCGGCGGACCGTCGTCCTCGTCGAGGGTTCGCCGCCCTAGCGGATCAGGTCTGCCGGGCGGATCCTGACCGGGTACGGCTGCGCGACGGTATGACTCTCGTCATCGACGACATGAGCGACTTCGACGTACGCGTCGTCGATGAGCTGCCAGGCGGTGAACGAGGGCTCCTTCGGGTCGACGACCCAGTACGACGCGCAGCCGGCTGCTTCGAATCGTGAGTGCTTGAGGGTCAGGTCGATGCGGCGAGTGCTGGGGGAGAGAACCTCCACGGCGAGCACCGGCGCTGTCGGCAGGTCGCGGTCGGTCACGTCGCGCCGACGGGCGACCAGCAGGTCCGGCTGCATGACCGTGTCGTCAGCCAGCGCCACGTCGAACGGCGCCAGCAGGACCTCGAGCTCCGGCGGGCATGCCTGCCGGAGCAAGAGATGCAGCTCTCCGACCGCTCGTTGGTGGTAGTGGCCCGGTGCCGGGGTCACGATCAGCGACCCGTCGATGAGCTCGTAGCGGTGCCCGTCATCGGGCATCGATTCCAGATCGGCACGGGTCAGCGGCCGGCTGCGCGGCAGGGTCGTCACAATCCCCATGGTGCCTCCTCCCATCATTCGCGACCAGCGGTACGCGTTGTCGTCGATCCACGATCGGAGTGTTGTCGACGGACCCGACTCTCGGTGCCCGTCCACAAGTCACACTGGGAGACATGTCCGACGACTTCGTGGTCGCCCGCAACCCGGAGCCGGAGTCGACGCTGCCGTACCTGCTGCGGCTGCCGCTCGGGAGCGATGGTGTGGTGCTGAAGGCGCGCGAGACGTGGCCTCGCACCACCAAGGTCTACTGCCACCGAGCGACCGGTTGGCCGGCCGAGGCGGAGGTGATCGAGCGGGTGCCGGTGCGGTCGTGCGTGCGACGCGGTGCAGCCATCGACCTGGTGCTCGACCGAGGGCGGGAGAATCGCTCGCAGTTCGTGATCACGCGCATCCGCGGCGGCCGGGAAGCGGTCTTCTGGCAAACCGCCCGCACAACAAGGCAGGCCCGGCCCAACGTCGGTCTGCCGACGAGCCGAGCCGCGGGGCTCGCGGGCCTGCGGATCCTCGTCGACAGCCACGAGCGCTACCCCTACACGTTCAGCCATCAGCAGGTGACGACGCAGCGGCGGGCGCTGCCTGCTGGTGACTACGGCGTGGAGGTCGACGAGCGTCTGGTCGCGGTTGTCGAGCGCAAGAGCCTCGCTGACCTTGTGAGCACCCTGACCATGGGTCGGCTGAAGTTCGCCCTTGCGGAGCTGGCGTCCCAGCCGCGCGCCGCTGTCGTCGTCGAGGACCGCTACTCGGCCGTGTTCAAGCTGGAGCGGGTACGCCCAGCGATCGTCGCCGAGGGGTTGGCCGAGTGCCAGGTGCACTGGCCGAACGTCCCCATCGTGTTTTGCGAGACCCGTGCACTCGCGCAGGAGTGGACGTACCGCTTCCTCGGGGTCGCGGCTGCATCCGCGGCCGAGGAACGGTTGGCTGAGCAGGTGGTCATGACGTTCCCCACCGGTGTCCGGCTGCCGCCACCTGAGCCGACGACCGCCGAGGTGCGTCGCTGGGCAATGGACCACGGGTTCCCGGTCTCCGATCGCGGCAAGCTAAAGCCGGAGGTGTGGGCGGCGTACAACACCCACACCTCCGCGGATCTCAGTGGCGCGGACGGCTGACCTTGACCAGTTCCTCACGGGCACCATCGGGTGACACCCCGACCGCGAGGACCAGCCCGACCCCCTTGGCGTAGAACTTGTGCTCCAGCACCCACGGTGTCAGCGGAGTGCTGTCACCGGTGGCCAGCACGTCGCGATAGCGACCGGCGCGGACCTTGACGTCTTCCTTGGTCGAAAGGATCTGACCGGCGTCCTCGGCCTCACCCTCGTAGTACTCCTGGCGGTAGCTGCACCCGGGTTTCGGGTTGGCCGGGATCAGGATGCCGGCCTGGGCCCCGTCGACCCCGTACTCCCAGGAGCCCTCGCGGCTGACGACCTCGCCGTTCTCGTACTCCTTGGTGTTCTCGCCCAGATACCAGATGCTGCCCCCGCGGTCTTGCGCGTACCAGTCGAAGGTGTTCTCGACCAGATCGCCGTGCTCTCGGACCACGTCATGAACCACGCGTGCCTTGATGCCGCGCACCATCCGGGTGCGATCCGTCACCCTGATCGTGACCCGCTGGGTGCTCTTGCCGTCGGTCTCGCGGTACGTCCACTTGCTGCCGGGCCTCATCGGCCAGTACGGGTTGGTGATCCGGGGGGTGAAGTCGGCCGGGTCCAGGTCGATGCGTGAGGCGCCGTGGGGCAGCTCGTACGGGCCGGGGAGCCGGCATCGGTTGTGCTCCGGTGCTGCGCCGCCGCCCTGGGCAGCCCCCGTGGTGAGCCAGGACATGCCGGCCATCGAAGCCACTCCTGCCGCAGCCAACAAGGAAAGTGTCTTGCGCGGTGAAGGGCTCATGTCCCGCTCCAGTTCGTCGTGTGTGGTTTCGTCGGGTGGTGCTCGCCGGTGAAGCGAACGTCCAAGCTCGAGCATCACAACCGACCGCTGAAGCCCCGCTGAGTGCGAGCCAGTACGGCGTGACGTGCCTGAGATGCTGCGTCCATGAGCGCCGTCACCGCCGTTGCCCTCGAGACCCCGGCCGATGCCGAGCGCCGCCGCGGGCTGCGCCAGATGCGAGCCGTCGCACTCGGGCTGCTCGTGCTCGCCGCGGTCGTGTACGCCGCCACCGACGACCGCACCGGTGCGTGGGCGTATGTCCACGCCGCGGCAGAGGCGTCCATGGTCGGTGCGATCGCGGACTGGTTCGCGGTGACGGCGCTGTTTCGCCACCCGCTCGGGTTGCCGATCCCGCACACCGCCCTGGTGCCGACGCGGAAGAACCTGCTGGCACGCAGCCTGCGGGACTTCTTCGACGAAAACTTCCTCACCGAGTCGATCGTGCGTGACCGTGTCGCCGCTGCTCAGGTGAGTCGACGGCTCGGGGGATGGCTGGTCGACGGCGAACACAGCAAGCGCGTCGTCGACGAATCGACGCGGATGCTGGGGCGGCTGCTGGCCGGCGTCCGCGACGACGACGTGACCGCCTTCGTCAACGATGAGATGTTGCCGCGACTGGCCGACGAGCCGCTGAGTGAGGTGACCGGGCGGCTGTTGCAAGAGGTGGTCGCCGAGCAAGCGCACGTCGGCCTGGTCGACCTCACGCTGGTCGAGGCCCACCGCTGGCTCACCGCCAACGCCGAGACGGTACGCACCATCCTGCGCCAGCGGGCACCGTGGTGGAGCCCGGAATGGGTGGACGGGCTGGTCACGCAGCGCATCCACGTCGAGCTGGTCAACTGGGTCGCTGAGATCCGCGACGATGCCAGACACCCGGCCCGGCTCGCACTCGACCAGCTGTTGCGAGACCTCGCCCGCGACCTGCAGAACGACTCCAACACGATGGCGCGCGCCGAGCGCCTCAAGCGTCGCCTCCTCGGCACGCCGCAGGTGGCGACGACCGTGACGTCGCTGTGGCAGGCAGCTCGCCGGGCACTGGTCGTCGCGCTGGATGATCCGACGAGCGCGGTACGCCAGCGAGGGGTCAACGCCTTGGCGGCCTTCGGTCAACGACTGCTCGCCGACGAGGCTTTGCGGGTACGCCTCGACGGGTACGCCGCGGATGCGGCCGCGTACATCGTGGGCACGTACGGAACCGAGATGACCACGGTCATCACTGAGACCATCGAACGCTGGGACGGCAACGAGGCGGCGCGGCGGATCGAGCTGCACGTGGGCCGGGACCTTCAGTTCATCCGCATCAACGGCACCTTGGTCGGTGGTGCGGCCGGGCTCGTGATCTACGCGTTGGCAAAGTTGGTCTGAGCCGATACGACTCCGGCGACGTCGCCGGCCGTCGAGGGTCAACGGCTCGAGGAGGCACCGGCGAACTTGCTCGGGCGGTTTGCGCCGGCATCGAACGCTTCCTGGCTGCGCGACACCGACTCGACACCAGCGTTGCGTCGAGTGGCGCCTTGCGGCTCGACTCATCGGCGTGTCGGCAACCGCTTCGCGCCAAACGACGGATAGCGGCCCCGGCGCTGGTGGTGAAGCGGTCGGCCAACCGGCTGAGTCCGGTATCAGCCGTTCGGACGAATTGCCCCGTCAGGCTGGCTTCTCAGCGTAATCGGTGCGCAACATGGAGTCACAACTCGTCGGGCAGACGTTCCCCCGTAACCGATGCAGAAGGGCGGTAATGCCGGTGTCGAGGCACAGGCGAAGCGGTCAACATCGCCTCGACAAGCACCGCCCACAAGGTGGGAATCACCGCATTGTGTCCCACCGCTCGCACTCCCACGCCCGCGGCGTCACCACCGTTGCGGGCGTGGTGATTCTCATCTGCACCGCTGCTGGTGCGGCGTCGCTCGGGGTGCTCGAGCCCAATGTCGATCTGAGCAGCGCAGCGCTCAACTCCGCTCGCAACCTCAAAGAGGTCGGCTCCGCTGCGGATTGGCGGACGAGCCTGCAACGCCCCGCCCCTATCAGTGGCTCGACCGACACACTGGCGCCACGCAAGGGTTCGACGGCTGCCGATCGGTCCCGAAACAGTGATGCGGCGTCTGGGGTGGCGGCGCCCACAACGGTCAGTAACCTGCCGGTGCCCGCGTTGCGCGCGTACCGGAGCGCCGCGTCGGGCATTGCCCGCACCTACCCCTCGTGTCAACTGAGCTGGCATGTGCTGGCGGGGATCGGGCTGGCCGAGTCCGACCACGGTCGTGTCGGCGGTGCCGTCATGGAGTCCGACGGTCGCTCGGTGCCACGCGTCCTCGGGCCGGTGCTCAACGGGCGCGGAAACGTCGCCGCCGTCGTCGACACCGACGACGGGGTCCTCGATGACGACGTGATCTGGGACCGCGCCGTCGGTCCTATGCAGTTCATTCCGCAGACCTGGGCGACGGTGGCCGCCGACGGTGACGGCGACGGTGTCCGCGATCCCGATGACGTCGACGACGCCGCGCTCGCCGCTGCCCAGTACCTTTGCCGCTACGGGCTCGACCTCACCGACGAGGATTCCCTCTCCGCCGCCTTGCACAGCTACAACGACTCACGCAAGTACGTGCTGGCCGTGCTCGCGTACGCCGATGCCTACCGCCGCGGCGTGTACCCGACACTGCTCGCGGAGCCGCAGGCTCAGGTCAACCCCGCCCCGGGCCGCAAGGTGACATCCCAGCCACGAGGCGACCGGCACCCCGGTGGGCCGGGCGTACGCCGGGACCCAGGACAGGGGTCGGGTAACGGCGGCGGATCCGACCCGGCGCCGCAACGCCCGAAGCCGCCGCAGCCGCCCAAGCCCGATCCGCCACAGCCCACGCCCGACCCACCGGCGCCTGCGCCCACACCCGAGCCGACTCCCGATCCGCCGAAGCCGAACCCGGTCACGAAGACCGTGGTGGTCACCGGGACGCTCAGTTGGTGCGGGGACGGCTGGTGTGTCGACGAAACGTACGCCGGACTTGTCGGCGGGTTGCTCGGCGTTGCCGACCACGATGGGGATTGCCGCCTGGAGTCGACGTGGTCGGAGCTGAACGGGCTGGCGATGTCGGGCACGCCCGTCCGGGTGACGTTGCGGCAGACCCTGGTGGCCGGTCAGGTCACCGCCACCAAGGCGACGGCGTTCGAGATCCCCGACCCACCGGTGTGCGACGAGGCCGGACCCGTCCCGATCCCGTCCCCGACCATCTCGACCCCGTGATGTGACGCTCGTCGCTTCCGGACCCGCCTCCATCGGCCCGCTTCCAATGGCTAAGGGTCACTTCCAATGGGTTCGAACCCATTGGAAGTGACCCTTTCCCACGTGAACGTGGGAAAGGGACGCCCGATCACGGTGCTCCCGATCCGCCGGATGCCCACCGCGGTCACTCGGGGTCTTGGCGCCGCTTTGCTGGCCCGGGGGCGCGCCTAGGGGGTTGCTCGGGTCGCTCGGGAACGTCAATAGTGGGTACCGCGAGCGAGGTCGCCTCGGTCGCAACGGTCAGCGTTTCGCCATGGTGGGTGATCTCGAACGGGTCGCCGCCAAGCAGCTGGTACGTCGCAGTCTCCCGGCCGATGTCGACGCTGAACCGGTTGCCGCGGAAACACATCCGGAACGCGATCCGCGACAACGCCGGCGGCAGCCGTGGCGCGAACGTCAGCTGACCATCGTGGTCGCGCATACCACCGAAGCCGGCAACCGTGACCGTCCAGGCTCCGGCGAGCGACGCGATGTGCAGCCCGTTGCGTACGTTGTTGTGCAGGTCGTGCAGATCGGTCAATGCCGCTTCGGCGAAGTAGTCGAATGCCAGGTCGAGCTGGCCGACCTCAGCCGCGATCACCGCCTGCGAGCAGGCCGACAACGACGAGTCGCGAACCGTCAACGCCTCGTAGTAAGCGAAGTTGCGCGCCTTCTCCTCCGCGGTGAAGGCGTCCCCGCGCAGATGCATGGCGAGCACGATGTCCGCCTGCTTGACGACCTGCTTGCGGTAGATGTCGAAGTACGGATAGTGCAAGAACAGCGGGTAATGGTCAGGTGGTGTGCCCTCGAAGTCCCAGCGGTCGTGGACGGTGAAGCCGCTGGCCTGCGGGTGCACGCCGAGCATCGAGTCGTACGGCAGCAGCATCGCCTCGGCGGCCTCCACCCAGGTCTTGTGCTCCTCGGCGTCGACGCCCAGCCGCTGGGCGACGTCGGGTTGGCGGTCGCAGATCGCCGCCGCCTCGCGCAGGTTCTTCTGCGCCATCAGGTTGGTGTAGACGTTGTTGTCGGCGACCGCGGAGTACTCGTCCGGGCCGGTCACACCATCGATGCGGAAGCCGCCGTGCTCATCGTGGTGCCCCAGTGAGCACCACAACCGAGCGGTCTGCACCAGCAGCTCGGCACCGCAGCTTCGCTCGAAGTCTTCGTCGCCGGTGGCCGCGAGGTAGCGGGCAACCGCGTCGGCCACGTCAGCGGAGACGTGGAACGCTGCGGTCCCGGCCGGCCAGTACGCTGAGCACTCGGCGCCGTTGATGGAACGCCAGGGGAAGGCGGCACCGCTCTGACCCAGCAACCGGGCGCGCTGCATGGCCGGCTCGATCGTCGCGTGCCGCCAGCGCAGCGCATCGCGGACCGCTTCTGGCTGGGTGTAGGTGAGCACCGGCAGCACGAACGTCTCGGTGTCCCAGAACGCATGGCCGTCGTAACCAGGACCGGTCAGCCCCTTTGCGGGGATGGCTCGCGACTCACCGCGGGCCCCGGCCTGCAGCACGTGGAACAACGCGAAGCGGACGGCCTGCTGCAGCTCGGGGTCGCCTTCGATCTCGACGTCGGCGGTGTCCCAGAACGTGTCGAGGTAAGCCCGCTGGTCGGCGGCGAGACGGTCCCAGCCGGTCTGCACCACGCCGGTCAGTGCCGCGTCCACCTGGGCACGCAACGCCGGCACCGAACGTGTCGAGGACCAGCCGTACGCCAGGAACTTGGTGATGCAGAGGCGTCCACCCTCCGGTACCTCGGCGGCGGCGGTCACCCGTGCCAGGTCGTCTTCGACCAGGAGCCGGGTGTCGAGACCGTCAGGGGTTTCGAAGATGTGATCCATCGCGGCCGCCATGTGCAGCCCCGACTTGTGGGTGTGGTGGGCCAGCAGCGCCCGGTGCTCCGACCCGGTGGCGAAGTCCGGCCGCAGCGGCGACACAAGGTCGGCGGCAACCCGTGGGTCCTTGCTCCTCGACTCGATCGGTTCATTGGTCAGCAGGTCGGACTGGGCGACCAGCTGCAGCGGGCCGTCGAGGGGTTCGACGACGTAGCGGATCCCCGCGATGGCGCGCTGGGTGAACGAGACCAGGCGCTCGGTGGTGAGCCGGATGCGCCGGCCCGTGGGGGAGACCCAGACCGTCCGCCGGCGCAGCGTGCCAGCCCGGAAGTCGAGCGTGCGTACATGCTCCGGCGCGGTGCCGTAGCGCATGTCGAGTGGCTCGTCCTCGACGAGCAGCCGGATGATCTTGCCGTCGGTGACGTTGCAGACCGTCTGTCCATCCTCGGGGTAGCCGTACCCCGCCTCGGCGTACGGCAGCGGCTGGGTCTCGTAAAAACCGTTGAGGTAGGTGCCCGGTAGTCCCCGGGGCTCACCCTCCTCGAGGGTGCCCCTCATGCCGAGGTGACCGTTGGACAGCGCGAACGTCGACTCGGTGCGCGCCAGCTGGTCGACCGCCAGGCCATGCCACGCCAGCTGCCACGGCTCGGTCTTGTAGCCGCTGGGAGGTGTCTGCAGCTGCTGGGTGGAGTGCTTGTCCGGGCTCCAGCCGGAGTCGCCGCCGGTCATGAGGACTCCACCGCCGCCGAGTCCAGCAGCTCGTCGAGGTCTTGGACCACGATGTCGGCTCCCGCAACCTGCAGCGCCTCGGCCTGGCCCACCCGGTCGACACCGACGACGTAGCCGAAGTTCCCGGCTCGCCCCGCCTGGACTCCGGAGATCGCGTCCTCGAAGACCGCCGCTGCACCCGCGTCGACGCCGAGCTCCGCCGCCCCGGCGAGGAAGGAGTCCGGCGCCGGCTTCCCCTTCAGCTGCCGCTCGACGATCACGACCCCGTCGATGCGGGCCTGGACGAAGGAGTCAAGTCCGGTTGCCGCGAGCACGGCCTCGCCGTTGGCCGAGGAGGTCACCACGGCGATCGCGAGCCCGGCGTCGCGGGCCGCTTCCAGGTAGCGGACCGAGCCTGGGTACGGGTCGACACCCTGCTGTTCGATCACCGCGTGCAGCAGCTCGTTCTTACGATTGCCCACCCCGTTGATCGTGTCGGCATCTGCTGGGTCGTCCGGCGCCCCTTCGGGCAGTTCGATACCCCGCGAGGTGAGGAACGTGCGCACACCGTCGGCGCGTGGTCGGCCGTCTACGTACTCGTTGTAGTCAAGCGCTGAGAACGGCGTGAAACCGACTCCCTCGCGGCTCAGCAGGTAGCCGTCGAAGGTCTCTTTCCACGCTTGCTGGTGGAGAACGGCCGTGCTGGTGAGCACACCGTCGAGGTCGAAGAGGCAGGCGCTGATATGCGCAGGAAGGCCAGTCACACGCGGGAGCCTAATAGCCTGTCAGCTGTCCGCACGGTAAACGCGCCTCGCGCGCTCTCCGACCGGAGACGTCATGTCAGCACCAACAGGCTCGGACACCGAGCCACCGGGGCCGCCGCCCGAGGCCAGCGGGACGGACATTCGACGCTGGCGCCGACTGCTCGCCGCCGAGCAAGCCGAGGCCGCGGTCTATCGCGACCTGGCCCTGCGTCGGTCGGGAGAGGAGCGGGAGATCCTGCTCGCGCTCGCGGCGGCCGAGGGCCGTCACGAGCGGCACTGGAAGGCGCTGCTCGGTGACCGCGTCGGACGACCCCAACGCGGTGACCTGCGCACCCGCGTCCTCGCCGTGCTGGCGCGTCGCTTCGGGAGCGTCTTCGTGCTCGCGCTCGCACAACGCGCGGAGGCGCGTTCGCCGTACGAGACCGATGCTGACGCGACGCCGACGATGGCGGCCGACGAGAGGGTTCACGAGGAGGTGGTGCGAGGCCTGGCAACCCGAGGCCGCAGCCAGTTGTCGGGAACCTTCCGAGCGGCGGTGTTCGGCGCCAACGACGGCCTGGTCAGCAACCTGGCCCTCGTTCTCGGAGTCAGCGCGACCGGGGCCTCGAACCGCATCGTCTTGATCACCGGGCTGGCAGGGTTGCTCGCGGGTGCGCTGTCGATGGGAGCCGGCGAATACGTCTCGGTGCGCTCGCAACGCGAGCTGCTCGAGATCTCCGCACCCAACCCCGACACCGGCAGCGTGCTGCCCCACCTCGACCTCGACGCCAACGAGCTCGCCTTGGTCTACCGCGCCCGAGGCATGCCATCGGACGAGGCGCAGCAGCGGGCCGCCCGTCGGCTGGCCGACCTGGAGACGCACGGCGTTGTCGATGACCCGTCGCCCACTGCCGACCAGCTCGAAGCCGTCGGCACCGGGGTGGGCGCTGCCCTGTCCAGCTTCGGATTTTTCGCATCGGGGGCCGTCATCCCGGTGCTGCCGTACCTGCTCGGCCTGGAGGGTCGTCCGGCGTTGATCGTCGGAACCGTCCTGGTGGGGGTCGCGCTGATGGTCACGGGTGCCATCGTCGGGCTGCTGTCGGGGGGACCGCCGCTGCGACGGGCGCTGCGCCAGCTCGCCATCGGCTACGGTGCCGCCGCGATCACCATCGGGCTCGGGCTGCTGCTCGGCTCCGGTTTCGCCTAGCTCAGCAAGGTGTCGAGGCTGCGCAGCTTGTTCGTCGCGTCGAGAGCGGCCACCTTGTAGGCCTCGGACAATGTCGGGTAGTTGAACACCGTGTCGACCAGGAAGTCGACCGTGCCACCACACCCCATGGCCACTTGGCCAATGTGCACTAGGTCGGTAGCACCGGTCCCGAAGACGTGCACGCCGAGCAAGGTTCGTTCGGTGGCGTGCACGAGCAATTTGAGCATGCCGTACGAGTCGCCGACGATCTGACCGCGAGCCAGCTCGCGGTAGCGCGAAAGCCCGACCTCGTACGGGATCGATTCCGCCGTCAGCTCGCTCTCGTTGCGTCCGACGTAGGAGATCTCCGGGATCGTGTAGATGCCGATCGGTTGGAGTGGCGTGATGGAGCCGGCCCTCGCGCCCATCGCATGCAGAGCGGCGATCCGGCCCTGCTCCATGCTCGTCGCGGCCAGCGCCGGGAAGCCGATGACGTCGCCGACGGCGAAAATGTGCTCGACCTCGGTGCGGAAGTGCTCGTCGACCTTGATTCGGCCGCGCTTGTCGGGGGTCAGCCCGGCCTTTTCGAGGGCGAGCTCGTTGGTGGCGCCCTGGCGGCCGGCCGAGTACATCACCGTGTCGGCGGGGATCCGTTTACCGCTTGCAAGCGTCGTGATCGTGCCGCGGTTGCCGATCTCGACCTTCTCCACCTGCTCACCGAAACGGAACGAGACCGCGAGATCGCGCAGGTGGAAGCGCAGCGACTCCACGATCTCGTCGTCGCAGAACTCCAGCATCAGCGGGCGCTGGTCGACCACGGTGACCCGAGTGCCGAGCGCGGCGAACATGGACGCGTACTCAATCCCGATCACCCCGGCGCCGACGACGACCATCGTCGCCGGAATGCGGTCGAGCTCGAGGATGCCGTCGGAGTCGACGACGTGCTGCTCGTCGAACTCGACGTGCGCCGGCCGGGCCGGGCAGGTGCCGGGTGCGAGCACGATCTGGTCCGCCGACACGGTCAGGCGGTCCCCGCCGGCGATGGTGAGGGTGTGCGGGTCGAGGAAGGAAGCCGTGCCGATCAGCAGGTCGACGTGGTTGCGCAGCAGCTGGCTGCGGACGACCTCGACCTCGCGCCCGATGACGTGCTGCGTCCGAGCCGTGAGGTCGGCGATCGTGATGTCTGTCTTGACCCGGTAGCTGGCGCCGTACATGTCGCGCTGCGAGAGCCCGGTCAGGTACAGCACGGCCTCGCGCAGCGTCTTGCTCGGGATCGTGCCGGTGTTGATGCACACGCCGCCGACCATGGCGCGCCGGTCGACCACCGCCACCTTGTGCCCGAGCTTCGCGGCCGCGATCGCGGCACGTTGGCCACCAGGGCCGCTGCCTACAACGAGCAGGTCGTAGTCGTACTCATGCTCTTCCACGTGCTCATCGTCGGCGGCACCGACACATCGGCGCAACCGGACTGCGGAACAATTGCGCCGTGAGGGCCTTTCTTGGCGTCGACCTGGGCACGAGCGGCCTGAAAGCTGCGCTGCTCGACGAGGCGGGAGCCGTTCTCGCCGAGGCGGAGGCGGCGTACGGGATGCTGTCGCCGCAGCCGGGCTGGGCGGAGGCCGATCCGGTCGTCTGGACGGCGGCGTATCAGTGCGTGCGGGGTGAGCTGGCGGCAGTCACAGCAGGGGTCGAGCTGGCCGGTATCGGCTTTGCCGGCCAGATGCACGGTGTTGTGCTGGTCGACGCTGACGGTGCGCTCGTGCGTCCCGCGATCCTGTGGCCGGATCGACGCAGCGAGGGGGTTCTGTCGGCCTGGCAGCGGCTCCCTCAGCGGGAGCGCGCCCGGTTGGCCAACCCCCTCGCGGCCGGGATGGCCGGTCCGGTGCTCACCTGGCTGGCGCTGCACGAGCCCGAGACGCTGCGCCGTGCCGCGACGTTGCTCTCACCCAAGGACTGGTTGCGTTCGGCACTCACCGGAGACCGGGTCACCGAGCGGTCGGATGCGTCCGCGACCCTGCTGTGGGACGTCTCGGCCGACACCTGGTCGCAGCCCGCGTTGGCGGTGGCCGGCATCTCTGATGCCCAGCTCCCGGCGCTGCGGAGCTGCGATGAGGTGGTGGGTACCGATGACGGCGTCCCGGTTGCTGCGGGCGGCGCGGATGTCGCCTGCGCACTGCAAGCGATGTCGGCGGTGTGGACGGGCGCGCTGGTTGTCAACGCCGGTAGCGGCGTGCAGGTCCTGCGGCCGGGTGTCACCCCCGCACCTCGGGTGGACCCAGTCACCCAGCTGCACGCGGACAGCGACGGCGGGTGGTACGAGATGGTAGGGGTGCGCAACGGCGGGCTGAGCCTGGCCTGGGTGCAGCGGGCGTTGCGGCTCTCGTGGCCTGCGCTGTTCGCGGCGGCCGGCTCCGCCGGGCCGGGCGCAGAGGTGTTCGTCCCGTTCCTCACCGGTGAACGTGGCGGGGTCGCGCCGGTGGTACCGCGCGCCGGTTGGGCCGGCTTGTCCCAGAGCACCGGTGTCGCCGACCTGGCTCGCGCGGCGTTCGAGGCGCTTGCCTTCACGATCCGCCGATCGGTGGATCTGCTCGGCGACTCCGACAGCGCCGTACTGCTGTCCGGGGGCGTGGCCCGGGAGCCGTACGTACGGCAGCTGCTCGCCAACTGCCTGGGACGGCCGTTGGGCTACACCCCGTTGCGCAGCGCCTCCGCCGTCGGCGCGGCTCTGCTTGCGGCTCGTGCGGTCGGCGCAGACATCCGGCTGCCGGACGACACGATGGTCGTGCACCCGCGGGTCGAGGACCGGCTCGAGGCGGCGTACTCCCGCTGGCGGCAGGTGGTGGCATCGACAGCGCAGCTCTCCACCCCCGTGCACAACCCCGCCACGATCCGAGACTTATGAAGGTCAGCGGAGGCGGCAGCCGACGGACCCTTGCACCCGGATCTCCCGACATCCGGGTCGCCATAACAGTCCACGGGTCGGGAGATCGGCGTGACGGTCAGCGGAAGACCAGGCCGTCGAAGGCCGGTGAGATCCGCGTCCCCGAAGTGCCGTCGAGGAGTCCGGTCAGGTCGGTGAGTGCGCCTATGACAGCCTCCTTGCCGGTCAGCTCGGCGAACTCCACCGCAGCGCTGACCTTGGGCCCCATGGACCCGCCAGCGAAGTCGAGGCGGGACAGGTGGTCCGGATGCGCCGTGGCAACCGCCCGTTCCCTCGGCGTCCCCCAGTCGAAGTAGAGTCCGTCGACGTCGGTGGCGATCACGAGGACGTCGGCCGCCAGCTCGCGAGCCAGCACCGCGCTGGCCCGGTCCTTGTCGATGACGGCCTCGACGCCGATGAGTGTCCGGGTGCCTGGCTTGTACATCGTGGGGATACCACCCCCGCCGGCGCAGATCACCACACAGCCCTGCTCCAGCAGCCACCGCACGGGCCGTAGCTCGAAGACGCGCAGCGGTAACGGCGAGGGCACCACCCGGCGCCAGTGCTGGCCGTCGGGTTTCACGATCCAGCCATGCTTGCGCGCCAGCCCGCGCGCCTCCGCCTCGTCGTAGACCGGTCCGACGAACTTACTGGGGTCCGCGAACGCGGGATCCTGTGGGTCCACCTCGCACATCGTCAGCATGACCGCGAGCGGCTTCTCGAACGGCAACAGGTTGCCAAGCTCCTGCTCGATGAGATACCCGATCATGCCTTCGGTCTGGGCGCCGAGCACGTCGAACGGCGATGCCGACTCGGCGTCGTAGGCGTTGGCCTGCAGCGCCAACAGGCCGACCTGCGGCCCATTCCCGTGCGAGACCACAAGCGAGTGCTCGAGCGCGACCGGAGCCAGTGCGGCGCAGGCGGCCGCGATGCTTCGGCGCTGGTTGGCGACGGTCATCGGCTCCCCCCGCCGCAGGAGCGCATTCCCACCCAGCGCCACCACCACCCGCTTGCCTGTTCTCGCCACGACGACCTCACTTCCGTGTCCTCTGCCGCGGTCAGGGTGACATGCCGGCAGGCGTCTGTTCAGCGGACACGGCGATTGCCCGACGTGGACAGGCGACGATGGGAGCATGAGCCTGTCGTCGTACCGCTTCGTCAGCCGCTGGCACGTCTCCGCCGACCGGGAGGCGGTTTATGACGTGCTGCTCGACCTCGGCTCCTACCCGCAGTGGTGGCCGCAGGTACGCAGCGTCGAGCAGTACAACGGCCAGAGCGCGACTGTGGTAGTTCGGTCGTTTCTGCCGTACTCCCTGCGCATCCTCACCGTTTCGCGCCGCGAGGACTGCGCGGCCGGTGTCCTCGAGGCCGGACTGGAGGGTGACATGGAGGGGTGGTCGCGATGGACCCTGAGCCCAACCGACGACGGCTGCGCCCTGCTCTACGAACAGCAAGTGGCGGTGCTCCGGCCGCTGCTGCGGCGGCTCGGACTGTTGGCCCGCCCGTTCTTCCGGCTCAACCATGCGGTGATGATGCGTGCTGGCGAGCGCGGGCTGCGCCATCGACTCAGCGGGTGAGCTGAGCCGGTACAGTCCGGCATCGACACCTAAACTGCGGGAGTGATCGGCGATGGACGCGCAGCGGCTCTACCCCCAGCGTCCTGATGCGGCCCAGTCCCACGGCAACGGGCAAGACGAAGGCACGCTCGCGGGTCCGCTGCTGTTCGTGCGCTACGCCTTTCCACCCAACCAGCACGGCTACTGCGGACCGGCGGATAGCGTCGCCTTCTTCGAGCACGGGGTCAGCGGCGCCGATGACGGCGAGCTGAGAGGACTGGCCCGTCAGTTCGCCGGCGCGTGGCCCTACCTGGAGCTGATCGCCGGCGCGACCGGCCTGCAGGATCCGTTGGACCGGCGCGTCGTCGAGGCGTACTGGGTCGGGAGCCCGCGGCTCGACCGGGTCGACACCTCAGCGATCGGCGGATCCATGGAGGAACGGTTTCGGTACATCGCCGGGCCACGCTTCTCCAGTCTTACCGCCGGAGTCATCGCCGGCGGAGTTCCGCACCACAGCTTCGCCGTCTTTTGCGTCTACCCCTGGGTCGGGTTGCTCGGCGACGACCGTCGGGCCGCGCAGGCGCTCACCGTGCTCGACCGCTGCCGGATTCGCTGGGGACGGGTGACGGCGCTACAGGGGGACCAGGTCGTGGTCGAGTCGCGTCCCCTCACGTGGGACGGGCGCACGCTCGCGTTGGGTGAACGGCAGAGCGAGACCGCGGTCCGCTCGGTGGACGGCGTCGGACTCGTCAGCGACATCGCCGAGGGTGACTGGGTGTCGCTGCACTGGGAGTGGGTGTGCGACCGCCTGACCGCGAGGCAGGTCGCATCCCTGAGGCACTACACGCTGCGCCATCTCGATGTGGTCAACGGCGCGGAGGCTCACTCCAGCCCGTTGACGCTACTGGCCTGAGCTGCGTCCCGGTCTGGCCGTGAGTCGCCGGTGCCGCCAGCGCCCAGGTGCGGTGCAGGCTCCACGAGAGCCGCTCCCCGACGCGGGTTGGGACCGCACCCGGCGCACGGATGAGCACGTCGCCCACCGGTGTGTCCACGAGGTGGTCGGTGTGCGGGCCGCGGTACCACACCGCCCGTAACCGGCCGGGCAGGTCACCGCCCAGGCGAGCCCAGCCGGGCCGGACCAGCAGCCGTCGGACCGCAGGGTCGGACAACCCTGGGCTCCGACAGCCGACGCGGACCTCGATGCCCGCGACGTCCAGGGTGCAGTGGTCGGCGTCGGTCCGGACGACCCGCGTTGTGAGCACCGACGCTGGTCCGGTCAACGTTGCCGCCCACAGGTCCACCGGCTGGGCGTATACCTGCTCGGCGGAACCCAGTTGGATGATCCGTCCCGCATCCAGCAGCGCCACCCGGTCGGCCAGCCCCAGTGCCTCCTCCGCGTCGTGCGTGGCGTACAACGCGGCAGTCCCGCTGTCGTGCTGTCGGGCCCGCAGCTCCTCGAGGAACAAGCCGCGGACGTGGGTGTCGAGATGCGCCGGCGGCTCGTCGAACACCGACAGTGCCGCCCGCCGGGCCAGTGCTCTGGCTAGGCCGACCCGTTGCTGTTCGCCACCAGACAGCTCGGCCGGTCGCCGGTCCGCGAGCCGGGCAATGTCGAGCAGTTGGAGGATCAGCAGCGCCTCCGCGCGGGCATGGGTCCGGCCGGTCCCGCGCCGCCGCGCCGGGTAGGCGACCGTGTCCAGCACCGACAGGTGCGGCCACAGGGCGTAGTTCTGAAAGACCACGCCGACGTCACGACGCTCGGGAGGCACGTTGTGGCCCGGTGCGGCGACGAGGTGGCCGTGCAACCAGATCTCGCCGGAGCTCGGCGACCGGAACCCGGCCACGGCGTGCAGCAGGGTTGACTTGCCCGAGCCGGACGGGCCCAGCAGGGCGACGACCTCACCGCGGCCAACGGTCAGGTCGACCTTGCGCACGGCAGCAACGCCGTCGTAGTCGACGGTCAGACCATGCACGCGCAGAACGTGGTCAGCCACGGGCTCGTGCATGTTGTGCGTTCTCACGCCGGGTTGGATCGGGCACGGTGTCCGCGGGCCGCCTCAACCGCAGCCGGCGCGACAGCACCCACAGCGGCAGCGCCGGTACGGCCATCAGCAGCGTGAGGAGCACCGAGAGGGCGGCGGTGGGACCGATGCGTCCCAGCTCTTGGCTGTTGAGGACGATCACCGCGAGGGTCTCGCTCCCGGGGCCGTAGAGCAGGCTCGACATCGTCACTTCGTGCAGGGCGGTCAGGAAGCAGACCAGCCACGCCCCGAGCAGCGCAGGTGCCATCGGCCGCAGCGCCACGGTACGCGCCGCCGTCAGCCGGGTTGCCCCGCTGGCGCGGGCCGCGTAGAGCTCCTCGGGGACGAGCCGGTCGAGCGCCCCGGTGATCGGTCGGTGGGCCAGCGCCCACAGCTTGGCCAGGTAGGCCACCAAGATGAGAACCAGGCTCCCGGCCAACCACCGGCCGTACGTGATGAGCAGAGCCACGGCGAGGGTCGAACCGGGCAGGGCCAGAGTGAGGATGCTCATCGTCGCCACCCCACGTCCGAACCGGCGGTGCTCGAGCAGCGCGACGCAGCCGCCGATCACGACGAGCACGCTGGCGGCGAGTACCGCCAGCCCGACGCTGCGCCCCAGGGCTTCGATCGAGCGTTGGTCGATGACGAGGCAGAAGTTGTCGAGGGTCCAGTTGCTGGGCCGTGGCGGCAGTCCGACTGCCCGAGTGAGAGCGGCCGACAGCAGCGCGAGCAGTGGCAGGCCTACGGCCACGACGAGGTAGCTCCCCAGTCCGGCCGCCACCCATCTGCTGGCCGACGGGCGGCGGCTGAAGGGTGCGCCGGCGGGTTCGGCGACCCGAGTCACGCGCAGCCGCGGGCTGAGCGTGGCATCTGCGGGCGCCACGACGGCAGC
This sequence comes from Nocardioidaceae bacterium, assembly GCA_013696555.1. Taxonomy (GTDB): domain Bacteria; phylum Actinomycetota; class Actinomycetes; order Propionibacteriales; family Nocardioidaceae; genus JACCYJ01. Next base: position 37,286 of record JACCYJ010000093.1, read on the forward strand.
GGTGAGCAGGACGAGCACCAGGGCGAGCGCGACCGCCTCGACGAACGAGAGCGGGTCGCTGGCGAAGGAGAGGTCGGCGTAGATCTTCGTGGTCAGGGTCGTGAACCCGGCGGGGGCGCCCATGACCTGTGGCACCGCGAAGCTCTGCAGGCTCAGCACGAAGACCAGGACCGACGCTGCCGCAAGGGATGGCCGCAACAGCGGCAGGGTGACGGTGCGGAGCACGGTGGTGCCGCTTGCGCCGGAAGCCCGCGCGGCCCGTTCCAGGTCCGGCTCGGCGCGCGCGGCCAACCCGACCGCCGCCAAGAGGTACGCCACTGGCGCCGTGCTGGCCACGAGGACGGCCAGGACGCCGCCCGGGCCGAGGACCCCCTGCCAGTGCACCCCCACCAGCGCATCGGTGAAACCTGCTCGGCCGTACGCCTGGGTCCAGCTGTAGCCGAGGACGAACTCCGGAACCACCACGGGCAGTAGCACCGCGACGCGCCAGAACGCTCGCCCGGGCACGTCGGAGTGGCGTAGCCCGACGGCCATCGCCGTCCCGAGCGGGACGGCAAGCAGCATCACCGCCACTGACAGCCCGACGGAGTTGACGGCAGCCGTACGGACCTCGGGTGAGCTGAGGATCAGCTTGGACGTGCCCGCGCCCTCGCGGACCACGATCTCGACCAAACGTGCGACCGGCAGCACGACGAGCACCATGACGAGCCCGGCCGCGAGGACGACCAGTGACCACGGCGAGGAGCCTGCGGGCGCGGCTGGTCGCACTCTCAGCTGCCGAACAGCTGCTGGTAGTCGGCGAGGAGGTCGTCCTTGTGGGTCACGATCGTGGGCCAGTCCGGCTGAACGACGGGAGCGTCCACCGGGACGGTCGGTCCGGAGACCCCGGTCCTGGTCGGGTAGGAGCCGGCGTCGGCGAGGGTGGTCTGGCCAGGTTCGCTGATGACGAAGGAGATGAAGTCCTGGGCGGACGTGGACCCGGCGGCGTCGGTCGCCAAGGCGACCGGTCCGTAGACCGCCACCGCCCCGGGCTCCGGCCACGTCACACCGATCGGTGACCCCGACTCCTGGGCGACGTACGCCGAGTTGGCGGTCGTGAGGCCGGCGTCGTAGATCCCCTGGGCGACGCCAGTCGTGACCTCGTCCGGCGTGCTGACCTGGACGGCGCCGTGGTCTACCAGGCCTCGGTAGAAGTCGAGCCCGTACCCCTCGGCGCCAGCGAAGTAGCCCAGAGCTCCCAGCGCCGAGGCGGCAAACGCGGGATCCGGGATCGCCAGGCCGCCGTCGTAGTCCGCACCGGCCAGGTCCGACCACGTTTGCGGAGCCGGAACATCGTTGCGATGCACCGCCACGATGTACAAGACGGCGGCTCCCACCCAGTCCGCGGTCCGGTACTCGGCCGGGATCTCCGGGGCGTTGTCAGGAGTCCAACCTCCGACGAGATCCTGGTCGACCAAGCCCTGCATCGTGATCGGGTCACACGCCCACACCACGTCCGCCCGCAGCCCCCCGGACCGCACGTCCCCGGCCACCCTGGCGTTCAGCTCGGCAGTCGGGGCCCGGAACAGCTCGACGTCGGTGCCCGAGTTGGCCAGCTCGAACTCCTCGATCATCGCCTGGGCGACGGCGTCGTCCACGCACGTGTAGAGCATGACCGGGTCCGACGCGTCCGCGGGGCCGTCATCCTGGCTGCACGCCGCGGCCAGCAGAACGAGGGCGAGGAGAATCGCCGATCCGACCCGTCGGGCAGTCATGCTGCACCATAGGACAGAGCGTACGGTTGGCGGCATGATGCGAGGACTGCTGATCGGTGCTGCCGCAGGGGCAGCCGGTACGACCGCACTCAACGCGGTGACCTATCTCGACATGGCGGTGCGGGGGCGCGGCTCGAGCGGTACGCCCGAGCAGACGGTCGAGGTGCTCGCGGACAGGGCCGGCGTCGGCATACCCGGCGATCCGGACACCCGTGACAACCGGCTGCAAGGGCTGGGTTCGCTCAGCGGCATCATCACGGGCGTGTCCATCGGCGCCCTGATAGGTGCCCTCCGTAGCGCCGGTCTCGTCCCGGGTCGAGTACTCGGCCCGCTCATCACCGGCGGGCTGGCGATGGCTGGCGCCAACGTGCCGATGGCGCGGCTCGGCATCAGCGACCCAAGCGAGTGGGGCGCCCAGGACTGGGCGGCCGACGTGGTGCCACATCTAGCGTACGGCGCCGTCACCCACGCCGTGTTGGAAGCTGTCGGCGACTGACAATCAGTCGGTGTCGCGCAACAGCACCGTGTAGCCACGGCCGCCGTGCGCTTCGACGGCGTTCGAGATACCCGGCACCAGGTACGGCGTCCGACGCGTCGCGGTTCCGCCGTCACCGAGCTGGCCGAAGTCGTTGTGACCCCAGTCATAGAAGGTGCCGGTGGTGCTGACGACCAGCGTGGTGTCGCGCCCGGCTCCGATGGCCCTGATCTCCGGCAACCCGCTGACCCTCGTCGGCACCAGACGGTCCGTGCTACCGCCGACGCCGAGCTGGCCGCGCGTGTTCTCACCCCAGGTGTAGACGTCGCCGCCGGCGGTGAGCGCCACGGAGTGGTCCGCGCCGGCGATGACGGCGACCACGTTCGAGAGTCCCTGCACGGTCACGGGTGTCAAGCGCCTCGTGCGGGTGTTGTCGCCGAGCTGGCCGGAGGTGTTGAGACCCCAGGACCGAACCGTGCCATTCCCCATGACTGCCAGCGCATGGTTGCGCCCGGCGGCGACGGACACGACGCCGGAGAGGTTCGAGACCGTCACCGGAGTCGTCTGCCGTTGCGTCGTGGTTCCGTTGCCCAGCTCGCCGTTGGCGCCGCCGCCCCAGGACCTGACGGTCCCGCCTGCGAGGACGGCATAACTCATGTCGCGGCCACCGGCGATGCCAACGGCGTTGGACAGGCCGCTCACCGAGACAGGGGAGGAGCGCCGGGTGAGGGTACCGTCGCCGAGCTGCCCGAGGGAGTTGAAGCCCCACGAACGTACGCTGCCGTCACCGAGCAGCGCGAGCGAGTGGTAGTGCCCGGTCGCGATCTCGGTTGCCCCACTCAGGCTCCCGATGCGGGTCGGGGTGGGCTGGTCGACGAGGTTGCCCTGACCGGTGGCGCCTTTAGAGCCCTCGCCCCATGACCAGACCTGACCGCCGATCCGCGCGAGTGCGTGCTCGCGGCCGCCGGCGATCTCATCGACGTCGATGAGGCCGACCGCCTGGCCGAACGCAGCCCGGTTGTTCGTCGAACCCGAGCCGAGCTGGCCGCTGGCGCCCAGGCCGACCGTCCAGACGGTGTCACCGGCGCCGGCTTGCGTCGGCGCGGTTATGCCGGCGGCGGCGACAGGGGTGGCGACCAGGGCCACCAAGGCGAGGGCGTGCTTCCACCAGCACGTACGTCGAACGGTCACGGGGGCCTCCTCGGGGCCCTCAGTATCAGTCGGACATCGCCCATTGTCCAAGGAATGCGAAACTTTTCAGGAGCCGCTCTCGCTGGCGTCGGAGTCGCCCTCGATGACGACGACCTCATAGGCGGCATCGAGTCGCACGTCCACGGTGTCGCCGTCGGTCTTCGTGACCTCGACCTCCCAGGTTGCGCCGTTCTCCGAATCGCGCTCAACCGAGTTGGCGCGCCCGCCCCCGGTGGCCTCCAATGCAGCCTTCGTCGCCGCCCGGGCTTGGGGCCCGCTGAGCGTTCCCTCGTCGTCAGAGCTACCGGCGACGGCGAGCCCGCCTCCCGCCACTGCGATCCCCACGGCGGCCGCCGCGGCCGCCACTGCCAGTCTCTTGTGCATGAAAGACCTCCGCGATCAAGTCTCGATGCTCTGCTGCACCCAGTCCACTGATTGCAGAATCTCTCGGCGTCGCTGAAGCCAGCCTGAAGGGGCGTTCAGCTGCAGGTTTGCGGGCGTTCAGGACAGCTTCAGCGCCGGCGTGCGACCGTGGAATCATGCGCGTCCTGGTGGTGGAAGACGACTTGCATCTCGCCCGGGCCATCCGTCGTGGCCTGGAGTCGGAGGGCTTTGCCGTCGACGTCGCACCGGACGGCGAGGAAGGTCTCTGGCTTGCTGCCGAAAGCGCCTATGACGCAATCGTCTTGGACATCATGCTGCCCGGTGTCGACGGCTACACGGTCTGCGCCCGACTGCGCGAGGCGGACAACTGGGCGCCGATCCTGATGCTCACCGCGCGGAACGGTGAGTTGGACGAGACGGCCGCCCTCGACACCGGGGCCGACGACTTCTTGGCCAAACCTTTCTCGTACATGGTGTTGGTGGCCCGGTTGCGGGCCTTGCTGCGCCGCGGCCGAAAGGAGCGGCCCAGCGTGCTCCACGTCGGCGACCTGTCGCTCGACCCGGCACAACACCGGGTGGCGAGGGGTGACACCCCGGTCGACCTCACGCCGCGGCAGTTCTCACTGCTGGAGTTCTTCATGCGCCGTCCCGGTGAGGTGCTGTCCAAGACCGAGATCCTCAACCACGTCTGGGACTTCGCGTTCGAAGGAGATCCCAACATCGTCGAGGTGTACGTACGCCAACTGCGGCAACGTCTCGACGAGCCCTTCGGCCGCACCAGTCTGCGGACCGTGCGACTGGTCGGCTACCGGCTGGACCCCGACGGCGGATGACAATGTCCTCCTGGTGGCGACGCAAGGCGCCGCTGTTCGCCACCGTCCGGTCGCGGACGACGCTGATCGCCGCGGTCGTCGTTGCCTTGGCCCTGTTGGCGGCGGCGGCGGCGCTGCTCGCCACGCTCGAGAACGCCCTGGTACGAAGTGGCGACTCGTCCGCCCGGACACGGGCCGGCGACCTGGTGCAGCTCTCCCAGGCCGGTGCGTTACCGCAGTCGTTGCCGGTGCCGCGCGAGGAGGAGTTCGCCCTGGTGATCGGCGTCGACGGCGCCGTCGTCGCGGCCAGCCCCGGTCAGTCGCCGTTCCAGCAGGTGAAGGACTTCCAGCCCACCGGAGTCGAACCGGAGGTCCGGACCGTCAGCCAGGTACTCGAGCCCTACGGCAGTGAGCGGGAGGACTACCGGGTGTGGGCTCAGCGTGCCGAGTCGGCGCCGCAAGGCACGTACACCGTGTACGTCGGCTACAGCCTGGAATCGGTCACCGAGACCATGAGCACCATCCGGCGGGCTCTCTCGATCGGGTTGCCGGCGTTGTTGCTGTTGCTCGGAGTGGTCACCTGGATCCTGGTCGGGCGCGCACTCCGCCCGGTCGAGTCGATCCGCTCCGAGGTCGCCGACATCTCCGGCGGCGCCCTCGACCGCCGGGTCCCCGTCCCCCCGACCCGCGACGAGATCGCCCGGCTCGCGACCACGATGAATGCCATGCTCGACCGGCTGCAGACCGCGAACGAGCTGCAACGGCGTTTCGTGGCCGATGCCTCGCACGAGCTACAGAGTCCGCTGGCGTCGTTCCGGACGCAGCTGGAGGTCGCCCGCGCGCATCCGGACGGCACGGACTGGGACGAGTTGGTCACCGCCCTCCTGGCCGACAGCGCGCAGATGGAGCGGCTCGTCCGCGGGCTGCTGTTCCTGGCGCGCAGCGACGAAGGTGCGCCACCGCCGGCGCACGCTCCGGTCGACCTCGACGTCATCGTGCTCGAGGAGAGCCGCCGGCTGCGCCCGACAGCGGGGATCCGGCTGGTGACCGAACGCGTCTCCGGTGCGCCGCTGGCGGGCAGCCGCGACGAGCTGACCGGCATGGTTCGCAATCTGCTCGAGAATGCTGTCCGGCACGCCACCACGACAGTCACGATCGAGTTGGGCCTCGCCGACGGTGGTGTCCGTCTGATCGTACGCGACGACGGTCCCGGTGTCCCTGCGGAGCAGCGGGAGCATATTTTCGAGCGGTTCGTCCGGCTGGATGCCGGGCGCAGCCGCGGGTTCGGTGGGGCCGGACTCGGCCTGGCGATCGCGCGGGAGGTCGCCCATCGGCACGGCGGCAGCATCGAGATGGCGGAGGGGGAGGGCGCTGTCTTCGTGGTGGACCTGCCGAAGGGGCTGCAACCTACGCTAGCGTAGGTAGGCATGACGACGACCCACATTGCCGACACGTCGCTCCTGCTCGAGCTGGAGCAGGTAGTCGAGCGAAACCTCGAACGCCACCTCACGGTGGCCAAGGAGTGGTTCCCGCACGAGTACGTGCCGTGGAGCGAGGGTCGCACGTTCGACGGGGTGCTCGGCGGTGAACCCTGGCGGCTCGAGGACTCACAGGTCAGCGACGTGGCCCGCTCCGCCCTCATCATCAACTTGCTGACCGAGGACAACCTGCCCAGCTACCACCACGAGATCGCCGTGCTGTTCGGGCGGGACGCGGCCTGGGGCGAATGGGTTCACCGCTGGACCGCCGAGGAGGGTCGGCACGGCGCCGCGATCCGCGACTACCTGTTGGTGACCCGCGCCGTCGACCCGATCGCGCTGGAACGTGCGCGGATGGACCACATGGCGGCCGGCTTCACGTCCAACCACCACGCCGACCTGCTCGAGTCGCTCGCGTACGTCTCCTTCCAGGAGCTGGCGACCCGGGTGTCGCACCGCAACACCGGCAGGATCACCGGCGACCCGGTCTGCGATGCGCTGCTCGCCAAGATCGCCGCCGACGAAAACCTGCACATGATCTTCTACCGCAACCTGCTCCAGGCGGCGCTCGAGCTGGCGCCGGACCAGACGATGCGCGCGATCACCGACGTGGTCACCTCGTTCGAGATGCCTGGCGCCGGCATCGCCGGCTTCCAGCGCAAGGCCGTCGAGATGGCGGTCGCCGGGGTGTACGACCTCAGGCAACACCGCGACGAGGTCGTGATGCCCGTGCTGCGCTACTGGAAGGTGTTCGACGTCGAAGGACTGGGGGAGGACGGCGAGACGGCCCGCAAGGAGCTGAGCACCTTCCTCGACACGCTAGACGCCTCCGCAGCGCGCTTCGAGGAGAAACGCGACGCCCTGAAGGCGCGCCTGGCGGCCCGCGCCGGCTGAGCCGGCAACCGTCGATTGGCGCCAAGCGGTTGCCGACACGCCGATGCGGTTCGCGGCAAGACGCCACTCGACGACAGGAACCAATCAGCGGCAACGCCATGATGTTGTGGTGGCAGACATCCGAGTCGGGATCTCGGGGTGGCGCTACCCGCCATGGCGGGGTGCCTTCTACCCGGCGGGGTTGCCGCAGCGGCGCGAGCTCGGGTACGCCGCGGAGCGGTTGAGCTCCATTGAGATCAACGGGTCGTTCTACTCGCTGCAACGCCCGTCGAGCTATCGGGCCTGGCGCGAGCAGACCCCGGACGACTTCGTCTTCGCGGTCAAGGGCGGTCGCTTCATCACCCACCTGAAGAAACTCGCCGGGGTGGAGACTGCAGTGGCGAACTTCTTCGCCTCCGGCGTCCTGGCTCTCGGCCCCAAGCTGGGGCCGATCCTCTGGCAGCTGCCACCGATGCTCGGCTACGACGCCGAGCGGCTGAGCCGCTTCTTCGATCTCTTGCCCCGCACCACAGCCGCGGCCGCGGACCTTGCCCAGCAACACGACGCGAAGATTCCTGACGACCGGGCCTTGACCACGACCGAGGCCGACCTGCCGATCCGGCACGCGCTGGAGGTTCGCCACCGGAGCTTCGAGAACAGCGAAGCGGTCGACCTGCTGCGCCGGCACGACATTGGACTCGTGGTTGCCGACACCGCCGGCAAGTGGCCGATGATGACCGATGTCACCTCCGACTTCGTCTACGTCCGGCTTCACGGCGCCGAAGAGCTGTACGTCAGCGGGTACACACCCGAGGGGCTCGAGCGCTGGGCGGCGCTCGCCCGGCGCTGGCGCGCATCCGGGCTCGACGTGTACGTCTACTTCGACAACGACGCCAAGGTCCACGCCCCGTACGACGCGCTGTCCCTCACCGACCGCGTACGACAAGAGGGGCTCGGCTGAGGATCACGCATCGTTCACGCTGCCGTCGCCTGCCGCTCAAATGGGTACGGCAGCCTGGCGCTCCGTGAGAGCCAATCTGATGATCCTGGCGACAGTTCTTGCCGTGACGACCGCGACGTCTGGTCGGCGCCGGACCCTCGGATCAGGTCACGCCGGGGCGAAGCCGTTGTCGAGACCCCTTCGCTAGGGTCCGCTGATTCGCTCCGTCAACTGACGGTGGTCCGCGATCCTCGGTCGCCCAGCTGCGGGCGGTGTTCGCCCGCGACCGGTGGAGAGGGCATGCTCGCAGTGTGAGCAATCGTGTCGCGGGTCGGCAAACATTGATGGTGCGCATCATGCGCCGCTTCTCGGCCGCGCTCGTCGAGGCGATCAAGGAACCGATCACGCTGGCCGTGCTCGACGAGGTGGCTGACGTGCTGCGGGCGGGCCACTACACCCGCAACGTCGCACTCGCGCTGGCTGAGAATCAGGAGTACCTACGGGACATGGTGCTCGAGAAGGTCAAGGAGGACCGAACGGTGGGGCGCCTTTCGCGGCTGCCGTTCCACGACTCCGTGGTTCAGGCGGCCACGGATACGACCCTGCGGGTGCTGCTCCAGATCATCGTCGACCCACGCACCGACGAGCTGATCGGCGACATCCTGCGACAGAACGTCGACCAGATTCGTGCCGACGTGCACGCCAAGGGAGTGGCCGGCGCCATTCGAAGCGTCGGAAGTGCTTGACTTCAAGTCTACTTTAACTCCCAAGATGTGGGGAGAGGAACATCTTGGAGGAACGCGATGCCTACTGCGCTGATCACCGGAGGATCACGGGGCCTCGGTCGTGCGCTGTCGATAGCGCTGGCCGAGCGTGGCTGGGAACTGGTCATCGACGGCCGCGAGACTGAGGCCCTCGCCCGCATCGAGGCAGAGCTGGTGACGTCGACTGGCCGAATTCACGCCGTTCCCGGTGACGTGAGCGACGCCGAGCACCGGTCTGCCCTGGCGGCCGCTGTCAGCTCGATCGGAGGTCTTGACCTGCTCGTCAACAACGCCAGCATCCTCGGACCAAGCCCCCAACCGCGACTGGCCGACTACCCGCTCGAGGAGCTGCGCCGGGTGTACGAGGTCAACACCTTGGCGCCGTTGGCTTTGGCGCAACTGCTGCTGCCCGCTCTGCGACGCAGCCGCGGCACGGTCATCGACATCACCTCGGACGCCGCCTCGGAGGCCTATGAGGGCTGGGGCGGCTACGGCTCGGCAAAGGCAGCACTTGACCAGTTGAGCGCCGTGCTGGCCGCCGAGGAGCCGGACCTGCGGATCTACGCGTTCGATCCAGGCGACATGCGGACGCGGATGCAGCAGGAGGCCTTCCCCGGCGATGACATCTCCGACCGGCCCGAGCCGCACACGGTGGTGCCCGCTCTGCTGCAGCTACTCGCCGCGTCACCACCGAGTGGTCGCTACCGGGCCGCCGACCTGGCACTGGCATGACGGCACTGCTGCCTACCCAGGCCGCCAGCCCCATGGACTTCGTGCTGCCACCGGGTGCCCAAGCGACGGCCCCACCCGAGCGCCGCGGCCTGCGCCGTGACGGCGTGCGGATGCTCGTCGCCTCGCCGTCGCGCGCCGAGCACCGTGTGTTCCGTGACCTGCCCGACCTTCTCGAGCCAGGTGATGTCGTCGTCGTCAATACCTCGGCCACCGTGCCGGCGGCACTGTCAGCGGTTCGCAGCGACGGTCGCCCAGCCCTGGTCCATGTGTCGACGCCGCTCGATGACGGCGAGTGGGTGATCGAGGTTCGACAGCCGGGCAACGTGGGGCCCGCGAGTGACGTGACCCCCGGTGAAAGCCTTCGGCTGCCCGCCGGCCTGCGCCTCGACGTCACCCGGTCCTACCCCGTCACCGGCCGAGACCGCGCCCGACTCTGGGCAGCGTCGCCTCGTCCGACAACCCCGCTGCTCGAGTACCTGTTCCGGCACGGCCAGCCCATCAGGTACGACTACCTGTCCGGGGCGTGGCCGCTCAGCGACATGCAGACGGTGTACGCAACGCAACCCGGGTCGGCCGAGATGCCGAGCGCTGGCCGCCCGTTCTCGCCGTCGGTATTGGTTCGGCTCATGGCGAACGGCGTACCGGTGGTGCCGTTGGTGCTCCACGCCGGGGTCTCCAGTCCGGAGGCACACGAGCCACCGCTACCGGAGCGCTTCCGTGTCCCTGACGTGACGGCGCGGTTGGTCAACGCCACTCACGCGGCTGGTCGCCGGGTGCTCGCGGTCGGCACCACGGTCGTGCGGGCGCTGGAGACGGCGAGCGACTCCCGCGGGACCGTCCGAGCGAGCCGCGGTTGGACCGATCTGGTCCTGGGACCGGACCGGCCGGCCCGAGTTGTCGACGCTCTGATCACCGGCCTGCACGCCCCCGGAGCCAGTCACCTGCTGCTCCTCGAGGCTGTGGTGGGGCGCCCGGTGTTGGCGGCCGCCTACGCTGCCGCGTTGGAGCGAAGCTACCTCTGGCACGAGTTCGGCGACGTCACTTTGTTGCTTCGCTGACAGCTGTTGCTACGGTGACCCCTCCCCGGAGGGTGCACCTACCATGCATGAGCTGGCGATCACCCAAAGCATCGTCGACGCCGTGACGGACCAAACCGCCGGCGCCACGGTGGCGGCCGTCCACGTGCGGGTCGGCCGGCTTTCCGGGGTGCTGCCCGACGCCATGAGGTTCTGCTTCGAAGTCGTCGAGGCCGCCCGTCTGGAGAGGACCTGGACGTCCGCATCGCCGCTGCAGCCGGCATCAACGACCCGCTGGATGAACGGGTCGTCGAGGCCTACTGGATCGGCAACGACCTGTTGGCCGCGGTCGATCCCGCCGACTGCATTGCGCAGCTGCGGTCCCGCTTCGCCGGCCAGGTGACCAGCGGGCTGGAATCGGTGGTGGAGGCGGTCCCGCACCACAGCTTCCACGTGTTCACGGTGTATCCGTGGGTCGCGATGCTCGGGCGGGGTCGGGACGCTGTCGCGCTGTCGGTGCTGGAGCAGTGCCGGATCCGATGGGGCACGGTGACCGCTGTGGCGGAGGAGCGCGCAACGGTGGTCTCCGAGCCGCTGACCTACGTCGATGGCGAGCTGGTGCTGGGCCCTGAGCGCGAGGAGTCGGTGCGGTGGTCGACCGGCGGCAGCTCCCTGGTGCGCGAGCTCGTCGACGGTGACCTGGTCGCCCTCCACTGGGACTGGGTCTGCGACACCCTCGACCCGGGGCAACTCGAAGCCCTCCGCCGCTGGAGCGCTCATCGATTGGCGCCTTCCGGCGAGCCGCATCGGCGTGTCGGCGACCGCTTGGCGCCAAACGACGGAGGTTAGGTCGCGGGAGCTAGCGCAGTGACGTGACCGTACGCAGCTCGGCGACCGCGGCTGCGTACGCCTCCTCGTACCTGCTTGCCCCTGCTTGCTCCAGTGCGTGCAGCCGACCGAAGCCGAAGGCCACCGCGGTGGAGGTGGCCTCCCTTCCGAGCCGCTCGTACCATTCGCGCGCTACCACGCTGTCTTGGTGGTTGCCGAGTGCCTTCTGCACCGCCTGCGCCCGGGCCCGGAGCTGGTCGGCCGGCTTGCCCAACGTCGGTTCGGCCATCTCGGCGGCGTACCGCAGCCGTTTGGCGGCCTTGCGTACGGCGTGCAGCGCCTCGTCGTGCGCGGTGCCGCCAGCCTCGTCAGCGGCGGCGACCCTCTTGGCGAAGCGCCGCCACGTCTTCGCGATGCGTCGGTCGAGGACCTTCTTTGCTCCTTTGGCCGCCTTGTCGGTGAAGGGCGGATCAGCGAGCAGGGATTTCAACGACGCCCGCAGCTCGATGTGCCGCCGCGAGTCGAGTGCCTCTCGCGCGCGGCGCATCGCCGCACGTTCATCCGTCCGCAATGCGGAGCGCACCGGGGTCGACATTGCTCGCACCGCGACCGGTGACTGCTCGGCGGCCACGGCCTCGAGCAGCCGTTCGCGCATCACCTCGAGATCACGGACTTCGCTGAGCTCCTGGCCGAGCCAGCGCAGCTCGGACTCGAGATGACGAGCCGTGTCCTTGTCGAGCAGTGGGCGGGAGACCGCCAGTGCGCTGCGCAGCCGGCGGGCCGTGATGCGCATCTGGTGCTCACCGTCATGCAGGCCCAGCCGCACCTCCACCTCGCGGTCGGCGAGGCGCTCGGACTGCAGCGCGAGGTAGTCCCACAGCGCCGTTCCGGCTGCACGCCGCCGAAGGCCTTCCGGGCGGATGTGTCGCGGCGGCAAGTCGTTGCCCAATGCTCTGCGCAGCTTTGACTGATGATCGGCTACCCGGCCACCCGCATCGGTGAGCCGCTCGCTCACCCGCTCGAGCAGGTCGGCATCGCCACCGGTGAGCTCGACCTCGACCTCCCGCCAGCTCTGCACGGCGGCCGGATCGTCACCTGGTCGATCAAGCCGGGTCACGTCAACCTGGTCGTCGCAGACCTCCGCGACCGCCAACTGGTCGGTGCCGACAAGGACATGCACGGTGCGTGTCGTGCGTACCTCCACCACCTTGCGCAGCTCGGCTCCGAGGATGAGCGAAGACACGGCACGCCGGAGCGGGAGCGGGACCGTCGTCCCTCGACCGAGCGGTCGATGCACCTCCCGACGCTGATCGGTGCCTGCCGGGAGCTTCAGGTGCCAGCCGCCGTCGGTGCCACCCTGGCGGCGACGCAGTGTCACATGGGCCCGCGCCAGCGCGAAGTCGGCGGTGTCGGAGTACGTCGCCACCAGCTCGATGGTCAGCGGAGCGGCCACCACCGTTGCCGCAGGAACGGTCAGGTCGGGGAGCACGATGCCGTCGGGCAGCTCGAACGTTCGCTCGATCTCGACGAACGTCTCCATCCCGGCCGAGGTCACGTCAGCGCCGCCAGCGCGGTCTCGATCGCACGGTGAAAGGTCGGGTACGCCCACATCGAGTGACGCAGTGTCGCGACCGGCACTTCGGCACGGACCGCCACCGCAAGGGCGCCGAGGATCTCGCCACCGTACGGGCCGGCGCTCGTGGCCCCGACGAGCACACCGCGGTCGATGTCCTCGACCACCTTGATGAAGCCGTCGTTGCCAGGACCGTGCACATGGCCGCGGGCGGCTTCCGGAAGCGGCGCCGTCCCGGTGCGCACGGACAGCCCCGCCGTCTTGGCTTGTTTCTCGGTTATGCCGACGGCACCGACTTCGGGATCGGTGAACGTGACCCGTGGCAGAGCGGCGTAGTCGGCCCCCGGACCCTCCTCGCCGAGGATGTCTCGGGTCGCGATGGCCGCCTGATACATGGACACATGCGTGAAGGCCCCCTTGCCGGTGACGTCACCGATTGCCCAGATGCCGTCGGTGACCCGTAAGTGGTCGTCGACTTCGAGAAACCGCTCCGACGCATCAACGCCCACTGAGTCGAGCCCGAGATCTTTCAACCGTGCACTGCGTCCGGTGGCCACCAGCAGCGTGTCGCCATGCAGCTCGTCACCCCCGTCGAGGGTCAGCGTAAACGTGCCATCTTCGTGCGCCACCGACGTGGTGTTGGCATCGCTGACCACCCGGATGTTTTCTCGCTCGAACACCTCCGCCAGCAGGCGACCAGCCTCCGGTTCCTCGACCGCCAACAAATTCGGCCCGTTCTCGATCACCGTGACCTTGCTGCCGAACCGGGCGTACAGCTGCGCCAGCTCGACACCGATCGCGCCGCCACCGAGCACGACGAGCGACCGGGGCACCGTACGCGCCTCGATCGCCTCCCGGTTGGTCCAGTACGGCACGTCGGCCAGCCCGGGTATGGGTGGGATCGCCGCAGACGTACCGGGGTTGAGCACGATGGCGCGACCCGCGTCGAAGCTCTCCCCGTCGACACTGACCCGGCCGGGGCCGGTGATGGTGCCGACGCCCTTGACCACCCTGCAACCGCGGCCCTCCAGCCGCTCGACAGCCGCGGTGTCGTCCCAATCGGCTGTGAGCTCTCGCACTCGCTTCGCGACCGGTCCCCAGTCGGCTTGGACTTGCGCACTGCCGGCCAGGTCACGGACGCGCCGCGCCTCGGCCAGGACATCGCCCGAGCGAATCATGGCTTTCGACGGGATGCATCCCCAGTAGGGGCACTCGCCCCCGACGAGTTGCCGCTCCACCGCGACCACATCGAGTCCAGCGTCGCCGAGCCGCCCGGCCAAGTCTTCGCCACCGGGGCCAAGGCCAATCACGACGGCGTCAACGGACGTCGCCATGTCAGAGCTTCAGCCCGACGTACTTCGTCTCCAGGTACTCCTCGATGCCTTCGGCCCCACCCTCGCGGCCGAAGCCGCTCGCCTTGACCCCACCGAACGGCGCCGACGGGTTGGAGACGATGCCCTGATTGAGTCCGACCATGCCGGTCTCGAGTCGCTCCGCGACATTCAAAGCGCGCGAGACGTCACGGGTGAAGGCATAGGCGACCAGACCAAACTCGGTGTCGTTGGCCATGGCGACCGCTTCGTCGTCGTCGGCGAACGTGAACACAGGAGCCACCGGTCCGAAGATCTCCTCCCGGAACATTCGGGCTCTCGGCGGCACGTCGGAGAGCACCGTGGGGGTGTAGAACCAGCCGGTACGATCCGGCGCGCTCCCGCCTGTGGCGACGGTTGCGCCGGCCTCGACTGCGTCATCGACCAGCTCACCGACCTTGTCGCGCTGCTTTTCCTCCACGAGTGGACCGACGTCGACGCCGTCATCGGTGCCGCGGCCCACACGGAGGTCGGACATCCGCTGCGCCAGCTTGGTAGTGAACTCATCGGCGAGCGATTCGTGCACGAGGAAGCGGTTGGCCGCGGTGCACGCCTCACCGACGTTGCGCATCTTGGCGAGCATGGCGCCCTCAACGGCGGCGTCGACGTCAGCGTCGGCGAAGACCAGGAACGGTGCGTTGCCGCCGAGCTCCATCGAGACCCGAAGCAGTCCTTGAGCCGATTGCGCTACCAACGTGCGGCCCACCTCGGTCGAGCCGGTGAACGTCAGCTTGCGCAGTCGCGGGTCGCGGATCAGCGGCTCCATCACCTTCCCGGTCGACGAGGTGGTGAGGACGTTGAGTACACCGGGTGGCAGACCGGCCTGCGTGAGGATGTCGGCGAGCGCCAGCATGCTCAACGGTGTAAGGGCTGCCGGTTTGATCACCATGGTGCAGCCGGCCGCAACGGCGGGACCGATCTTGCGGGTCCCCATCGCCAGTGGGAAGTTCCAGGGGGTGATCATCAGGCACGGGCCGACTGGCTGCTTCATCGTCAGCAACCGAGTCGCTCCGTTAGGGGCCACAGAGTAGCGCCCCGCGATGCGTACCGCCTCTTCGGAGAACCACCGGAAGAACTCCGCACCGTAGGTGATCTCGGACTTGGACTCCTTGAGCGGTTTGCCCATCTCCAGGGTCATGAGCAGCGCCAGGTCATCGGCACGCTCGGTGATGAGCTCGTACGCGCGACGCAGGATCTCACCGCGGTCGCGCGGGGGAGTGGCCGCCCATGTTGGTGCTGCAGCCACGGCAGCGTCCAGCGCAGCGGTGCCGTCGGCGACACTTGCATCGGCCACCTCGGCGATCACCTCGGTCGTCGCGGGGTCCTCGACACTCAGCTGCCGGCCGTCCTCGGCCGATCGCCAGTCACCGCCGATGAAGAGCCCGGTGGGGACGGCGTCGACCACCTTCGCCTCGTGACCGTCCAACCCGGCGAGGGCGCCCATGGGGTCCCAGGCTGGCAACACGATCGGCTCGACGTCGAGCGCTGCCTGCAGCTCCTCGGACAGCACGTCGCGGCTAACCGCGATCTCGAAGACGTGCTCACCGAACCAGCTGTCGTTCATCGTCCAGTAGCCCTTGTCGGCCTTCTCGTCGCCCCAGCTGTTCTCGACGCGCCAACGGCGGGCGAGCCCATCGACGACGTCGACGCCGGTGAAGAGCATGGCGTGGGTCATCAGCGTCTCGTGGTGCACGAGCCGCTCGGCCTTCGTCATGGACAGATCGGCGTCATACACAGCGCTGTAGTCGTAGAGGCCGGCATCCCATAAACCCAACTCGAGGTTGGACATCTTGTCGGTGTCGCAGCCGAACCAGACCGGCTCCCCGCCGGTGATCGCATCACGCGCCAGCGATTTCATCAGATCCATCTCGACGTTGAGATAGACCACGGGAGGCGCACCGACGACGTTGCCGAGGTACTCCACGGTGTACGTCTGCCCGACTCTGCTGCTCGCGCGTGGGTCGTGGACGATGCACACGTAGTCGTCGAGCGGGATCGTGATGTAGCGCTCGGCGAACTCCTGCGGGGTCAGCTCGCCGTCACGGTGAAAGCCACGGTCCTTGTCCATCCACTGCCACCAGAACCGCTCCGGCGGGGTGCCGAGGTGGATGGCGAGAATGCGGTACACCGCGGCCACCGCTTCGGACTTCGCCTCCCGCAGCTGCTCGGCGTCCTCGCCGGCGGCGGCGCGGGCGCGCAGATCGCGAGCGGCACGGCGCAACACCCGCCCCAGCCCGCGATTCATCCGGTGGGTCTCTGCCGACGACTGGGTCTCGGGCATCGCGACCTTGGGCACCAGGCCGTGCTTACGTACCAGGGCGACAAACATGTTCCACTGCCCACCGTCGTCGGTAGGTGCATTGAGCAAGTGCGCCACGGTGCGGTCGTCGACATCGCGTTCTGCGGTCTCGATCATGGCCTCGAGCCAGTGGTTGGCCTTCTCGAGCTTGTCCCAGAACAGCAGATAGTTCTGGCTGAACTCGAAGTCCTTGAGGCCCATGCGTTGGGCAGCACCCACCCGGAGCAGGTTGAGTCCGGCGAAAAGCCAACACCGGCCACTCTTCTTCTGGTTGGTGACCCCCCAGTCGTCAAGCAGGTGTGAGACCGAGTGATCGATCGATGTCACGACAGCGCGATCGAGAGCCACGTCGTCGATCGACGTCTTGGTGACGGCGTTCTGTGCCAGCCGATAGGCCGGGTTCGCCGCGAACTCCTTGGCGAATCTCTCGAGCTCGGGGCTGCTCAGAGCACGTTCCATTCAAGGCCTCCGGACGTCTGGACGGTCAACTCGCTGAGCGTACGCCAGAGCCACGATCGGCCGACGGAGAGTGGCCGGTAGTGGTTTGTCCGCAACTTGTGCACAGCGCCGGTGTGAGTACTCCCGTTGTCAGTGGGTGGGCATAGAATCGTACACATGTTCGATCTTATGCGGGACGCAGGCGAGCTGTTCGGTGGCGCTGAACTGCCGAGGACGGCGGAGTCGCAGATTGAGCGGATTGCGGCGTGGGAGCGGGTGATCGCGCACGCGCATGCCCAGCAGGCGCGGGTGATCGCCGGTTTCGTGTCCCGACGTGCCGCCGAGGACCGGGCTGCCGGAGTGTGCTCGTCTGATGCGGGTAAGTACGCGGCGGAGGAGGTTGCGTTGGCCCGCCGGGTCTCGCCGACGTCGGCGGGGCATCAGATCGAGTTTGCGCAGGGGCTGGTTGCGCATCATCCGGCGACGTTGGCGGCGATGCTGGACGGGGCGATCAGCATGCCCGCGGCCCGAACCGTGGTGTCTGAGTGTGAGGTGCTGGATCCGGTGGCTCGCCGAGTCGTTGACGCTGCCATCGCACTTGAGGCG
>JACCYJ010000094.1 GCA_013696555.1 Nocardioidaceae bacterium
CGCCTCAAGTGCGATGGCAGCGTCAACGACTCGGCGAGCCACCGGATCCAGCACCTCACACTCAGACACCACGGTTCGGGCCGCGGGCATGCTGATCGCCCCGTCCAGCATCGCCGCCAACGTCGCCCGATGATGCCCAACCAGCCCCTGCGCAAACTCGATCTGATGCCCAGCCGACGTCGGCGAGACCCGGCGGGCCAACGCAACCTCCTCCGCCGCGTACTTACCCGCATCGGACGACCACACCCCGGCAGCCCGGTCCTCGGCGGCACGTTGGGACACGAACCCGGCGATCACCCGCGCCTGCTGGGCATACGCGTGCGCGATCACCCGCTCCCACGCACTAATCCGGTCTACCAGCTCGTCAGCAGCACCCGGCAGTTCAGCGCCACCGAACAGCTCGCCTGCGTCGCGCATAAGATCGAACATGTGTACGATCCTATGCCCACCCACTGACAACGGGAGCACTCACACCGGCGCTGTGCACAAGTCTGCGGACAAACCACTACCGGCCACTCTCCGTCGGCGTGCTAGGCGAGGCCGTTTTCATACGCGTAGGCCGTGGCAGCCGATCGCGACGACAGGTTCAACTTCGTGAACATATGACTCAGGTGGCTGGCCACGGTCCGCTCGCTTATCACGAGCCGATCGGCGATCTGGCGATTCGTGTGGCCTTGCGCAACCAGCGCGAGCACCTCCACCTCCCGGGCGGTGAGGCCACCCACCACCTTCTCTCCGGGCACACCAGACAGCGTCTTCGTCCACACGACATCAGGCGTGGCGCCCAAGTCCGCAAACACTGACCGGGCCGCATCCAGCTCCATTTCGGCACCGTCGACGTCATCGAGGGCTCGGCAGGCAAGTGCGATGAGAACACGCGCCCGCGCCGCTTCGTACGGCGCCTCGATGTCTCGCCATCCCTTCCAGGCCCGACGCAGTTGCGCCAGTGCAGCGAGCGGATCGTCCTCCACCAATAGGACCGCCCCCCTTGCATGCGTTGCGAGTGCGTGCAGGAATGGCTGGTTGAGCTCAGCGGCCAGACTTGCGAGATCCGTCGCGGCCACTCGGGCAGCCGCCACGTCGCCTGCGGCCAGGACGATCTCCACGTACGGGCCCAAGAGCCTTGCCCGTGCGACCGGGTTGTCGGCCTCTTGGAGCACCCGCCTGATCGACGTATTGGCGGCGTGGATGCTGCCCCGTGCCAAGCGCAGCAAAGCCAGGCCCGGTTGCGGCTCGTACCCCATCTCGTGAGCTGCGCGGTAGGCACGCTCGGCGTCCGCGTACTCCCCCCGGAGCCGGTGAAGGTCGCCGCGCAGGTACGAGGCAGCGCCCTGCAATGGATGTCCGGGTGGGTCGGCGAGCCGACCGAGTGCCCGCACAACCTCCTCGAGCGCATCAGACCACGCGCCGTGCAACTGCATGATCTCGGCCCGATGGACAAGGCATTGTCCCCTGTAAAGGACGAGCTCCGGCTGCTCCGCGCACCACTGGCTGAGTGCTGCCGTCCACTCTTGCGCCCGTCGAACGTCGAAAACCTCGCGGCACGCGTCGATGACGGTGCAATAGGCATCGCCCATCGCGATCGGTGAAACTTCGTGCTCAGCGACGGCCACCATGGCCTCATCGAGCAGCGCGACGCCCTTATGGTTGTCGCCGAGGTAGATGCAGCAGCGGCCCTCGCCGATCCGACCGAGCGCGGTGAGTTCTGGATCGCGAAAGCGCTCGCCGAGCCCCGCCGCCTCGCTGAAGCCGGTGAGTGCGGCAATCACGTCCCCCGAGAACACACTGCGTAGGGCCCCGGCGTAGCGCAGGTAGCCACGCTCCACGCAGTCCAACCTCGGCTCGTCGAGCAGGCGCTGTGCCCGATCGACCCAGCCGCCACCACGCGACAAATCGCCGCTGTTGAGGAGCATGAAGGCCAGCCAGAAGGCGCACCGAGCCGCCCTGGCAACCTCACCCTGCCGCGCGCACTCCGCGTGAGCGCGAGCCCAGGCGTCAGAGCTCTCCGCACTGCGCCCGACGAGGTACGCAGCGCACGCGAGCCGCTCGAGATCCTCGACCTCGAGCGGCTCGTCCCGGCCGGCGGCCGACAGGTGCTCGTACGCGCCGCCCCATGCCTGACGGTTGAATGCGTCTCGGCCACGATCGATCCCCTCGACCATGGGAGGAGTCTCGCTCTCGGGAGCAGCGTCCGCCAAGCCCTGCCGGTGGTTGTCAGTTCCAGAAGGACTCGCTGCCGGTCGGCGCCGAGCAAATCATCCAGATGTCCGCGATCCGGCCATCTCGGAACTTGTAGACGAACATGTTTTTCGTATCGAGGGTCCGACCGTGACGACCGAGGACGGCGTGTTCCCATTCGGCCGCCCAGGATCCCTCCGCAATGCAGAAGAGTTGTTCGATTTTGACGTCGCCCTCGGTCAACTCGAAAATGCTGCCGAGCACGCCGAGAAAGCCGTCGACCCCGGTGTGGTCGCCCGGCCGGGGGAGTGCCCCTCGGACGTGAAACGTCATGTCCTCGGTGAACAGCTTCGCCAAGGTTTCTCGATCTTTGTCGAAGACCGCCTTGGTCATGCGGTTGATCAACGCGACATTCGGATGTTCGTTCATGATGCTCCTCCCGCCGTGGCCACCTTGGCCTTGTGCCGACGCTAATGACCGGCGGGAGCTTGGGGCATCGGGAGAAATGCGGAAACCGGGGGCAACACGCATCAGTAGATCTACCGACGTCCCGCGGCGACGCGCGTGTTGGTTGGCTCGTTAGGTGCTGGGCGCCAGGCCGTACAACCGTTCCACGTGCAGGCGGAGCACCAGCCGACGATCACGAACCATTGCCGCGCGGTAGTCGCCCCAGTCGGGATGCTCACCCTGCACCGCGCGGAACAGTTCGATCAGCTCCTCGACGGTCGCGTCGTCGGGATCCTGCGCCACCGGGGTGAGCTCTGCGGTGGCATCGGCGACGACGTACGCCCATCCATCGTCGGTGGTGACGTGGAATGCAGCCCGTGGATCACGCCGCAGGTTCCGTGCCTTCGCCCGGTCGTCGGTGATCGAGACCCGGATGATCCGCGCGGCATCGTGGTACGCATAGTTGACGTTGGACAGCTGCGGTCGGCCGTCTCGGCGGATTGTGGCGAGCACACCGCGCTCTTTCTCGCGCAGGAGCCGCACCAGAGCATCGTCCATGCAACCATTATCGGCCATGGACCAAGGTGGGCATGAGCATGACCGCGACCAGCCGCACAGCCACGAGCATCAGCACGCAGGAGCCGAGCACGAGCACCCGCACGACTCACATCGGCATGACCACGTGGAGCACGAGCACGACCATGGCGACGGCGCGCACTCCCACGCGCACGTGCATCAACGCGGCCTAGAAGACGAGCACGGCCACGGTCGCTAGGAGCGTAAAAACCTCCGCAATAGGGCACGATCGGGTCATGCCCTCCGAATCCCTCTCCGCCGTACCGGATCGCACCCTCGAGCTTCCGTCAGGCAAGGGCCTCCCGGTGCTCGGCTTCGGCACCTGGCAGCTCCGCGGCGAGGAGGCCACCCAGGCGACGGGGTGGGCGCTGGGGGCCGGCTTCCGCCATCTCGACACAGCGGCGGTGTACCACAACGAGCGCGAGGTGGGTGCGGCGCTCGCGGAAACCGAGATTGCGCGCGACGACATCTTCGTCACGACCAAGATCCCCCCGGACCGCACGGGCCGCGAGCGCGAGACACTGGAACAAAGCCTGGAGTCGCTCGGGACCGACCATGTCGACCTGTGGCTGATCCACTGGACACCCGAAGGGGGCGTCGGGGCCGATCTCTGGCGGGCGATGGTGGCGGCTCGCGATGATGGAATGGCTCGCGACATCGGCGTCAGCAACTATTCGTTGGATCAGCTCGACCAGCTCAGCGACGCGACCGGAGTGATGCCGGCGGTGAACCAGATCGAGTGGAGCCCGCTGCTGTTCAACGGGGTGACTTTGGACGGGCACCGCGAACGCGGTGTTGTGCTCGAGGGTTACAGCGCGCTCAAGGGCGGAACGCTGGAGCACCCCGTCATCGTCGGCGTGGCGGATCGCCTTGGAAAGACCCCAGCCCAGGTGATCATCCGCTGGCATCTGCAGCACGATGTCGTCGTGATCCCCAAGTCCCGCGACCGGCAGCGCATCGCCAGCAACGCCGCAGTTGCGGATTTCCAGCTGAGCGAGGAGGACATTGCCGCGCTGGATGCTCTTGGGGCCGATGACTAGGTCCGAGCGAAAGAGTTCTGACGCATGGAGTTCATGCTTGCGGAGCGGGGCCGGCATGAGGACCTGGGCAAGCTCGCCGCCACTGGCTACGTCTTCGACCTGAAGATCGACGGCATCCGAGCCTTCGTGCGCACCGACGGCACACCCGCGGTGGTGATGACCTCGCGCAACGACCTGGACCTGACCGCGCGGTTTCCCGAGCTGGTTACGGCGCTGAGGGCGCTCAACACCCCTGGTGTGACGCTCGACGCGGAGATCGCGGTGCCCGACTCCTCGGGCCTCCCATCGTGGCCGCTGACGCAACGGCGCACCGCCCAAAGGTCGGCGCCGGGGCGAATGGCCCTTGACCTGCCCGCTGTCCTCTATGTGTTCGACGTGCTTGAGCTGGATGGGACCGACACCACAACCTGGCCGTTTCGGCAACGCCGGGCCGCTCTCGAGGAGTTGGCCACCCGCTGGGACGGACGGCTGAGTACCACCGTGTGCTCGCCCGACCCCTGGTCACTGTGGCAGCTGGTCCGTGAGCATCACCTCGAAGGACTTATCGCCAAGCGTGGGGACAGCCGCTACCACCGGGGCAGGTCGAGGGACTGGATCAAGATAAAGGCGACGCAAACCCTCAGCGCCCTGGTCGGGGGGGTGGAGTGGGCCGGCGCTGAGGGAACCAGCGAACCCCGATCGTTGCAACTCTTCCTCGTGGATCCGACCGGCGCGCTGGTGCCAATCGGCAACGCCTCGGCGGGCGTGTCGGGCCCGATGCGGCGCCGCCTGATCGCCGGACTTCGGCACCCCCCGGTGGTGGTGGAGGTGGAGTACTCGGAGGTCACCGCGGCTGGGGTGTTGCGCCACCCCGTCGTTCGGGCCGTCCGCTCCGACATCGATGTGCTGGCTTGTGGCACCGACCAGCTGCGCGGGCTGGTCTAGACCGCAGTCGCGAGATCCACTGACCCCTCCGCCTCGTGGACAACCTCCGACCACGACACCATCACCGCCGAGCCGCACTCGACGCAGGCCACCTCTGGACAGTCGAGCCCGTGACCGTCGACACACGGCGGCTGCTGGAAGTCCCGCTCGTCTCGGCAATGTGTGCAGTGCAGCACCAATGTCAGCGCCATGACCCACCTCCAACTTGGCTTCGGGGTTACCGTTACACGCGGCACTGACAGTTTCCGGGACGCAACGCCGTCAGTGGACGTGCCGGTCCGCACTCGGTGTCGGAGGCGGCGGGGAGGTAGCGTTTGCGCCTATGGTTCACCGGCCGTACACCTTCGCGATAGTTGTCGCAGCCGGTGTCTGCGCCGTCACGCTCGTTGCGGCCGTGCTGCTCGATCTGCCGGTCCGCGATCCGGACGGCATCGCCGGGCCCTCCTATTTGCGTCTTCCCGGCATCATCGCGATCTTCCTCCTGCTCGACATTGTGCCGCGGGCGTGCAAGCGGGCAGCCGGACTGCTCGATGTCAGGCGCGCCGCCCGCGACGTGATCCGCGAACAGTGGTCTCCGGGGCGGGTCAAGCTGGTCCTGATCGGTCTGCTGTCGTTCTACGTCAGTTATGTGGCGTACCGGAACCTGAAGGGATTCTTGCCCTTCGTCCGTGACGGACTCGCCGACGAACGGCTCTCCCGGCTCGACTCCGCCGTCATGCTCGGCAACGATCCAGCGGCACTGCTGCACAGCCTGCTCGGGACGGGGCTGGCAGCACACTTCCTGTCCTGGGTCTACGTCAGCTACCTGCTGTTCGTGCCACTGTCGCTGGCTGCCGCGGTCGTCTGGAACAGGAACATCCTCCGCGGCTTCTGGTACGTCACCGCCCTGTGCATCAACTGGGTGGTCGGTGCTGCCAGCTACTACCTGCTCCCCTCACTCGGCCCGATCTTCGTGTACCCGGAGAACTTCGCGGCGCTGCCGATGACCGAGGTGACGAGCCTTCAGCAGAGCTTGGCCAACACCCGGATCGACGCGCTGGCCGACCCGCTCGGTAGCGCAACCATTCAAGGCATTGCCGGATTCGCCTCCCTCCATGTGTCGGTGGTCTTCACAGCGGCGCTGATCGCCCACCGCCTCGGGCTCCCGGCACTGTTGCGCCGTGGGTTGTGGGTCTATGTGGGCCTCACCATCGTCTCCACCGTCTATTTCGGCTGGCACTACCTGATCGATGACGTCGGCGGCCTGGCCATCGGGTGGTTCGCCGCCTGGCTAGCTGCCGTGACGACCGGCAACGCCGATGCCAGCGTGGTAGTTGAGTCGGAGGTCACTGCCGTACCGTCGCGGATGTGACCCCGGCCGCCTCTCCAGCTCGGGAAACCGACATCACTACTCCGGACGGTCGTCGCCTCCAGGTCTACGAGGCGGGAGAGCCCGGCGGCGAACCGGTGCTGGTCCACCACGGCACACCAGGCTGCGGCCTGCTTGCCGAGCCGTGGGTCACCGATGCGGCTAACCGGGGCATCCGGCTGGTGAGCTTCGCCCGTCCCGGCTACGGGAGATCGCACCGACACCCCGGGCGCCGAGTGGTCGACGTCGCCGCGGACGCAGTGGCAGTGGCGGACGCATTCGGGTTCGAGCGGTTCCGCACCTGGGGAGTCTCCGGAGGCGGACCGCACGCGCTCGGCTGTGCTGCGGCCCTCCCCGATCGGGTGATCGCGGCAGCGTCATTGGGGCATTGCACCGTACGACTCGCCGGGCCTGGACTGGATGGCGGGCATGGGGCAGGACAACGTCGACGAGCTGGGAGCGGCTCTCAACGGCGAGGCGGAGCTGCGCCCTTATCTCACCAACCAGCGCGCGCAGATCCTCGAGGCAACCGCTGCGGAACTGGTCGCGGTCTTTGCGAGCCTGCTACCACCGGTTGACGTTGCGGTTCTCACTGGCGAGAGGGCGGAATTCCTGCTCGCCTCGATGACCACCGGACTCCAAACCAGTTGCGACGGTTGGCTCGACGACGACATCGCATTGACGACGGGCTGGGGGTTCGACCTCGACGCGATCAAGGTGCCACTGCTCGTCATGCAGGGCGAACAAGACCTCATGGTCCCATTCGCTCACGGTCAATGGCTCGCCAACCGGTTGCCGAGCGCTGACGTAGTCCTGTCAGCCGACGACGGCCATCTGACCGTGTTGGAATCCATTGGCAAGGTTCACGATTGGCTGCTGCGTCAGTCGTCAGCGCCGAGCAGCTAGCGCCGTCCCGCGCAGCCGACACACAGCGTCGCCCACGGCAGCGCCTCCAGGCGCTCGGGCGGGATGCCGGCCCGACAACGGTCACATTTGCCGTAATCGCCCTCGATCAGTTTGGCCTGGGCTCGGCGAACGTCTGCCAGCATCACCTGGAGGCGCTCATGGGCGGCGACCAGTGAGATGCGGTCCACCGCCATGCTGGTGCCTTCACCCACGCGCTTCCCAAACGAGATGCCGCCCTGGTCGCCCGTGGGTGCCGAGATCCGCGCCAGAGCAGCCTCCAGCTCTTCGCCCTTGATCGCCAGCGTCTCAGCGATGGTGGTCACCACGTCATCGTGACACTGTGCCCCGATGCAGACGCAGCCCGGTGTGCGTCCTAGGCCGGCGGCTCCTGGCGACGGTAGACCGGCTGCTGGTTACCGTCGGGGTCGATCTCGCCGGGCGCCTCCCGGTTGACCTGGCTCTCGGGGTCTCGTTCCAGCCGGTCTTCCATGTCGGCGGAGTCGAGGTCCTCGACACCTTCCACACCTGGTTCCATCGGTTTTTCCGTCATGGCGGTCTCCTATCCGAGGTGCATGCCGGCGAGCCTCGCCCACCGGGCGGGTTTTGATCGCCGAGCGTCGGGTCCGCCAGAGAGTCGGCCCCTGACCGTGACGCTGATTACACCACATTGGGAACGAATTGCCACTCGCGTGCCAGTGGATGTCGAGCGGAGGACGAGATGGTTGCGTTTGTGCACGCTCAGTGGGCGGCCGCGTCGTAGTCGTCGAGGATCACGTCCGGGGCACGCATCCGCCACGCGTCGGTCACGAGCTCTTCCAGACGTGCGACATCCACCCTCGCCAGCCACAGCATCACCAGCGGCCAGCCGTCGTAGCCGGGCGTCGTGAAGAAGACCTCGGGCTCGCCGAGCAGGAGAGCCTGCTTCTCGGCTTCGTCACCGACGAACAGCACCGCAACATCGGTCCGGATGACTCGCGGCTTGCCCGGTCTACGCTCGGGGTAGGACCAGACGAACCCCTTATCGGCCACCCGGAAGTCGAAGCCGTTGCTCTCGATCTCCGCCACGTGAGGCAGCGCCAGCGCAATGCGGCGGATGTCGTCGGAGTCAGCCATCGAGATCCATCCTGGATCGCGCTACCCGCGTACGTACAGGCTTGGCGCCCCACTTCTGCACCTCGCGAAGGTCGCGACCGTCGCGGATGCTCAAGCCGCTCGCAAAAAGATCTCCGCTACGAGCCGTAGAGCATCTCTCGGACGAAGGGCATCAGGGGGAGGTTCGCGGCCGCTGCCAGGTCGTGCCAAGCCACGGCGTCCGTGGTCTCGTCAGCCTCCGGGGAAAGGATCCCGCTCTGCACGCGGACGGTGTAGAGCAGGCGGACGGTGTGGATGCGCTCGCGCGTATCTGGCCGGTCGGTTACATCGCTGACGACCGTCGTCAAGGACTGGGGCTCGACAACTGATATGGAGTGACTCCTGTCAAGAGGCAGGGTGAGGCGCCCGTCCCTGATGTGGGGGCGGGCGCCTCGTGCTTCGTCGTCGTGGGTGCTGGTGAGCGTGTCGTTGGCGACGCGCGGTCAGA
>JACCYJ010000103.1 GCA_013696555.1 Nocardioidaceae bacterium
GGTTCGATGACGAAGCGCGAGCGGTGGTCGCCCACCACGTCCTCGGTCAGGGTCGGACGCTGAGCAATGAGCACAATGACTTCCTTTCCGCGCCGCCCACCATTTGACGGTCACGAACGATTCCCGAAGACGTCGCCCTCGGGCACGGGGTTCCCGGAGGCAACGCCCCCGGGCGTACTACTTCTTCGAGTAGAACTCGACGATGAGCTGCTCTTGGACCGGCACATCGATCTGTTGGCGTACCGGCAGCTGGTGAACGAGGATCCGCATCCGATTGGGCAGCGCCTCCAGCCATGCGGGGACCAGGCGTTCGCCGTGGGTTTCCCGGGCGATGATGAACGGCGTCATCTCCAGCGACTTGGTCCGGACGTCGATCACGTCGTGCGCGGCGACTTGGTACGACGGGATGTCGACCTTATGGCCGTTGACCATGAAGTGACCGTGTCCGACGAGCTGCCGAGAGTGCCGGCGGGTGCGCGCGAAGCCGGCACGGTAAACGACGTTGTCGAGTCGTGCCTCGAGCAACTGCAACAGGTTGTCCCCGGTCTTGCCGGGGCGCCGACTCGCCATGTCGTAGTACCGGCGGAACTGCTTCTCCATCACACCGTAGGTGAACCGGGCCTTCTGCTTCTCCTGCAGCTGCAGCCGGTACTCACTCTCCTTGACCCGTCCTCTGCCGTGCTGGCCGGGCGGGTAGGGGCGACGCTCGAATGCCTGGTCGCCACCCACGAGGTCGACCCCCAGGCGGCGCGACTTCTTGGTCATGGGTCCGGTGTATCGGGCCATGTCGATTCGCTCCTCTCGATCCGGGGTCAGACGCGGCGGCGCTTGGGCGGCCGGCATCCGTTGTGGGGGGTGGGTGTGACGTCTTGGATGGTGCCGACCTCGAGGCCAACCGCACCCAGAGACCGGATGGCGGTCTCGCGGCCGGAGCCCGGACCCTTGACGAACACGTCGATCTTCTTCATCCCGTGTTCCATTGCCCGGCGTCCGGCTGCCTCGGCGCACATCTGCGCCGCGTACGGCGTGGACTTGCGCGAGCCTTTGAAACCCACGCTGCCGGCGCTGGCCCAGGCGATGACGGCGCCCTGCGGGTCGGTGACTGTAACGATCGTGTTGTTGAACGTGCTCTTGATGTGGGCATGCCCCGCGGCGACGTTCTTCTTCTCCTTGCGACGTACCTTCTTCGCACCGGCAGCTGCCCGGCTCTTGGGAGGGGTCACTTCTTGCCCACCTTCTTCCGGCCCGCGATGGTGCGCTTGGGTCCCTTGCGTCCACGCGCGTTGGTACGAGTCCGCTGACCGCGGACGGGCAAGCCCTGGCGGTGCCGCCGGCCCTGGTAGCTGCCGATCTCGACCTTGCGGCGGATGTCAGCCGACACCTCGCGCCGCAGGTCGCCTTCTACCTGGTAATTGCCTTCGATGTGATCGCGGAGCTTGACTAGCTCCTCGTCACCGAGCTCGTGAACCCGCAGGTCAGGACTTACCCCTGTGGCCGCCAGCGTGGATTGTGCTCGGGTGCGGCCGATACCGAAGATGTACGTGAGTGCGATCTCGATTCGCTTGTCGCGGGGGAGATCAACACCGACGAGGCGTGCCATCAACCGATGCCTTTCTATCGTGCGGAGGTGTCGTAGGTGCCGCGTCCCCCGCCTCGAGGGGCCCCGGCCTCCGGTCCGGGGGTGCACACCCCCCTGGCTGGGATGATGTGAGCGGTCACGCTAGGAGGTGGCTGTTCAGCCCTGCCGCTGCTTGTGGCGAGGGTTGGCGCAGATCACCATGACCCTGCCGTGTCGGCGGATCACCTTACATTTGTCGCAAATCTTCTTCACGCTCGGCTGGACCTTCATCGAGCTCTCTTTAGTGGGTGGACGGTGATCACTTGTAGCGGTAAACGATCCGACCTCGGGTGAGGTCGTACGGCGATAGCTCGACCACGACTCGGTCTTCGGGAAGGATCCGAATGTAGTGCTGGCGCATCTTGCCACTGATGTGGGCCAAGACCTTGTGCCCGTTCGTCAACTCGACCCGAAACATGGCGTTGGGCAGGGCCTCGACGACCGAGCCCTCGATCTCGATGACGCCTTCCTTCTTCGGCATATCCTCCGCACTTCGTCGTACACACATGGGTGAGCCGCAACGGCTTGGTCGCTGGGCATGATAAACGCGGCCACGAGGGCCGACAGGCAAGTCTACGTCACCGAACGAGCTCCCGCCAAACCCCGCGTTGACTCACCCAAGATGCCGGCGTAGGCCGATTCGTTGACTCATCTCAAGATGCCCGCGTTGGAGAGCATCGAGGATGGAGCTGGATTTGGCGACGCGGCGGCGGGTGACCGCGATGATGGTGAGGAAGTACGCGAAGGCGACGCGGGCGGAGAAGTCGGCGATGTTAGGCCAGCTGTGCGAGGTCAACGGCTGGCATCGAGACCACGCCCGGAAGGCGTTGCGTCAGGCTGCGGCGTGTCCCGATCCGGCGGCCCTGCAGCGTCGCCAGCGGTCTCCGGTGCTGAGGTACCAGCCGGAGGTGATCGAGGCGCTGGTCAAGGTGTGGGCCGGCTTGGACGGGCCGACCGGGAAACGGCTCGCGCCAGCGATGCCGACGCTGGTGGCTTCGCTCGTCGCCCACGGCGAGCTCGACGTTCCACCCGAGGTCGTCGACCAGCTGCTGGCGATGTCACCAGCCACGATCGACCGCCGACTTGCCCGGATACGCTGCGAGGCGACCCTGCGGCGAGAACTCGTTGACCAAGCCCGGGTCGCTGTTGAAGTCGCAGATCCCGATGCGGACCTGGGCCGACTGGGACAACAACGTGCCCCGGGTTCCTCGAGGTCGACCTGGTCGGCCACGACGGCGGCGACCTCAATGGCCAGTTCTGTTTCACCCTGACAGCCACCGACATCGCCACCGGCTGGACCGAGAACCGCACGGTACGCAACAAGGCCGCCAAATGGGTCTTCGCCGCGTTAGTCGAGCTCCAGGCCCAGTTCCCGTTCCCGGTCCTCGGCATCGACTCCGACAACGGCTCGGAGTTCATCAACCACCACCTGTTGCAGTGGTGCCAAGACAACCAGATCACCTTCACCCGTTCTCGGCCCAACAACAGCAACGACGGCGCCCACGTGGAGCAGAAGAACTGGGCCGTCGCCCGCCGGACCGCCGGCTACTGACGGTACGAGACCCCCGGCGAGATGGCCGTGCTGAACCAGATCTGGACCTCACTGTCACCACTGACGAACCTGTTCACCCCCCAGCAGAAGCTGATCTCCAAGACCCGCACCGGGGCCAAGGTCACCAAGAGATACGACACCGCCAAGACGCCCTACCAGCGGCTCCTCGCCCACCCCGACCAGATCGACCCGAACGACACCAAGACACTCGCCAAACGGCTCGACACCACCAACCCCGCCGCACTCCGCCGCGAGGTCAGCGACCTCCAAGGCGACCTATTGAACAAGGTCAGACACAAGAATCACCCGCCGCAGCAAGCAGAACCAGATCTACCTCACGCGGGCAAAATTGGATGAGTCAACGAAGAAACCCCCGCGGGCATCTTGACGTGAGTCACCTAAAACCCCGCGGCACTCCGCCCCGCATCGTCCGCGGGTTACGGCCCGATCAGATCGGCCAAGCTCGCCCTGCCACCGTCGAGGGCGGTGAGCACCCACGGGCCGGCCGAGGTCATGGCGAAGGTGTGCTCGAAGTGGGCCGCCCAGGCACCGTCACGGGTGACGACGGTCCAGTCGTCGTCGAGCACGTCGGTCTCGACGCCACCCAGGGTGATCATCGGCTCCACGGCCAAGGCGATGCCAGGCACCAACTTCAGACCGCGACCCGGCCGACCATAGTTGGGCACGGCCGGCTGCTGGTGCATGGCCGATCCGATGCCGTGGCCGACGTAATCCTCGACGATGCCATACTCTCCCGCCCCCTGGACACTGCTCTCGATGGCGGCCGAGATGTCGGTGACCCGGCCACCCGGCCGGGCTGCCGCGATCCCCCGCCACAAGGCTTCTTCGCACACCGCCATGAGGGCTTGTAGGCGCGCGGTGACGTCGCCCACCGAGACCGTGATCGCGGCGTCACCGTGCCAGCCGTCGACGATTGCGCCACAGTCGATCGAGACGAGATCCCCCTCCTCGAGCACGCGCGGCCCGGGGATGCCATGAACGACCTCGTCGTTGACCGACGTGCACAACGACGCCGGAAACCCGTGGTAGCCGAGGAACGAGGGCGTAGCTCCGCTGTCTCGGATGCAAGCCTCGGCGAGCGCGTCGACGTCCGCGGTGGTCATGCCCGCCCGCACCCGCCCCCGCAGCATCTCCAGGGTTTCGGCGACCACCAGGCCGGCACGTCGCATCAGGTCCAACTGCTCCGGAGACTTGATCTCCACGCCCCGGTCACGCATGCCCATAGCAGCAACCGATGGTCAGGTGGCCGCAGCCTGCTCGAGCGCATCAATCCCGCGCGCGGTCACCGAGTCGACCGAGCCATACGCATCGATGGTACGAAGCAGATGCGCGTCGGCGTAGTAGTCGACCAGCGGAGCGGTCTGCTCCCGGTAGACCTCCAGCCGGCGGCGGACCGTCTCCGGCTCGTCGTCGTCGCGCTGGAACAACTCACCACCGCACGCGTCGCAGATCCCCTCAACCTCAGGCTTGTCCAGCTCGGTGTGCCACACCCGGCCACAACCGTGGCAGGTACGACGCCCCGACAACCGGCGCACAACCTCCTCGTCATCGAGGCGCAACTCCAGCACCGCATCGAGTTGGGTTCCTAGGTCGGTGACGGTGTTGGTGAGCGCCTCGGCCTGCGGCACCGTGCGCGGAAAGCCATCGAGCAAGTAGCCCCGCTTCGCATTGTGGTGAGCGAGCCGGTCGCGGACCATCGCGATCGTCACTGCATCGGGCACGAGGTCGCCGGCGTCCATGAAGTTCTTCGCCTTGACGCCCAGCGACGACTTGACGGCGACATTGGCTCGAAAGATGTCGCCAGTGGAAATGTGTGGAATCTTGAAGTGATATGCAAGGAATTTGGCCTGAGTCCCCTTTCCCGCCCCCGGTGGCCCGACCAGCACGAGACGCATCAGCGCAAGAACCCCTCGTAGTTGCGCTGCTGCAACTGACTTTCGATCTGCTTCACGGTGTCGAGCCCCACTCCGACGATTATCAGGATCGTCGTCCCGCCGAACGGGAAGTTCTGGTTCGCATTGATCAACACGAGCGCGATCAGCGGGATCAGTGAGACCACACCCAGATACAAGGCGCCGGGCAGCGTAATCCGGGACAGCACATAGCCGAGGTATTCCTCGGTCGGTTTCCCCGCCCGGATACCTGGGATGAAACCACCGTACTTCTTCATGTTGTCCGCGACCTCGGTCGGATTGAACGTGATCGCGACGTAGAAGTAGGTGAAGAAAATGATCAGGGCGAAGTAGGTGAGCATGTACACCGGGTGGTCGCCGGTGATGAAGAGGTTGCCGATCCAGCCGGTCCAGCTGGCGTCTGGGTTGAACTGCGCCGCGAGCGCAGGCAGATAGAGCAGGCTGGAGGCGAAGATCACCGGGATGACGCCGGCCTGGTTGACCTTAAGCGGGATATACGTCGAGGACCCACCGAACATGCGGCGACCGACCATTCGTCGGGCGTACTGCACGGGGATGCGCCGCTGCGCCTGCTCGATGAAGATCACCGCGGCGATGATCGCCAACCCGACGATGACCACGAGGGCGAACGTGAACCAACCCTGCTGCTGCGCTATCAGCCACATGGTGGACGGGAAGGTCGCGACGATCTGGGTGAAGATCAGGATCGACATCCCGTTTCCGATGCCGCGGTCGGTGATCAGCTCACCGAACCACATGATCACGGCGGTTCCCGCGGTCATCGTGAGAACGAGCAGCACCGCGGAGTAGATGCTGTCCTCCTCATAGAGGAGGGACTCCGTGCACGCCCCTTGGAACAGCTGCCGGCTGCGGGCCAGCGCGACTATGCCGGTCGCCTGCAACACCGCCAGTCCCAGCGTGAGGTAGCGGGTGTACTGGGTGATCTTCGTCTGGCCGGCCTGGCCCTCTTTCTTCAGTGTCTCCAGGCGTGGGATGACCACGGTGAGCAGTTGGAGGATGATGCTGGCCGTGATGTACGGCATGATGCCGAGCGCAAAAATGGTCAACTGCAGCAATGCGCCGCCGGAGAACACGTTGATCAGGTTGAACAGGTTGCTGTTTGCGCTGTCCTCGGTGGCCTGGGTGATGCAGCTCTGAACATTCGCCACATTGACCCCGGGCGCCGGCGTCATGGACCCGAGCCGGAAAACGACGATGATGAACAGTACGAACAGCAGCTTCCGCCGCAGGTCCGGTGTCCGGAACGCGTTGACGAAGGCGCCTAGCACCAGGTCCTCCCGCAACCCTCCATCGGAGAGGGTCCTCGTCGTCTAGGGGTCAAGCCGGGTGCGTACGCACCCGACCATGTCGCAGCGCTGCGCAGGTCTGGAAGACATCGACTCTAACAGTCGGCCGGCCCAGTCTCTCGGGTGTTGGCGGCGTCACAGCCGGGTGACGCTGCCACCCGACGCCTCGATCTTGCGTCGAGCCGAGTCGGAGAAGGAATGGGCGCTGACCTGGACCGACACCGTGATGTCACCGCCCCCCAGCACCTTGACCAGCTCACCGGAACGAACCGCCCCGTTGGCGGCCAGCGACTCGGCGGTCACCTTGCCGCCTTCTGGGTACAACGCGGCGATCCGGTCGAGGTTGACGACCTGGTACTCGACGCGGAACGGATTCTGGAAGCCTTTGAGCTTCGGCAGCCGCATGTGCAGCGGCAACTGCCCACCCTCGAAGCCGGCGGCCACCGAGTTGCGCGCCTTGCTTCCCTTCGTACCCCGGCCGGCGGTCTTGCCCTTGCCGCCTTCGCCTCGACCGACTCGGGTCTTCGCCGTCTTCGCCCCCGGTGCGGGGCGCAGATGATGGAGCTTGAGCGTCATGTCAGTCGACCTCCTCGACCGCCACCAGGTGAGGCACGGTGGCGAGCATGCCCCGGATCTCGGGGCGATCCTCTTTGACGACGATGTCGCCGATGCGCTTCAGACCAAGCGAACGCAGGGTCTCACGCTGATTTGCCTTCCGTCCGATCGCCGAGCGCACCTGGCGCACCTTGAGGCGGGCCATCATGAGATCACCTCGGCGCTCGCTCTGATCAGCGCGCTTGGCGCGACGTCCTCGACGGACAGTCCGCGCCGCTTGGCGACGGTTTCCGGCATCTCGAGCATCCGCAACGCCACCACCGTCGCGTGGACGATGTTGATCGCGTTGGACGAGCCGAGCGACTTGCTCAACACGTCGTGGATCCCAGCACACTCCAGCACGGCGCGTACCGGACCTCCGGCGATTACACCGGTACCCGGAGCGGCCGGACGCAGGAGCACGACACCGGCCGCCTTCTCCCCCTGCACTGGGTGCGGGATGGTGCCTTGAATACGCGGAACCTTGAAGAAGCTCCTCTTGGCCTCTTCCACCCCCTTGGCGATGGCGGCTGGTACCTCCTTGGCTTTGCCGTAGCCGACACCGACGGTGCCATCGCCATCGCCTACCACGACCAGAGCGGTGAAGCTGAACCGGCGACCACCCTTGACCACCTTCGCGACTCGGTTGATGCTGACGACTCGCTCGACGTAGGCGCCCTTGTCACCCGCGCCGCGGCCGCCGTCGCGACCTCGCCGGTCTCCCGCACCGCCACTGCGGCGCTGGCCTCCGCTCATTCGAACTACCTCTTCCCTCTGTGGAGTCTCATTAGAACGTCAATCCGCCCTCACGGGCGCCGGCTGCCAAGGCGGCGACCCGCCCGTGGTAGCGGTTGCCGGCCCGGTCGAAGACCACGGTCTCGATTCCAGCCACCTTGGCGCGGTCGGCGAGGAGCTCCCCGACCCGCTTGGCCTTGGTTGTCTTGTCCCCGTCCAACGCCCGCAGGTCGGCTTCCATCGAGGAGGCCGACGCGAGCGTCCGCCCGTCGCCGTCGTCAACGAGCTGCGCGACGATGTGCCGGCTCGAACGAGTCACCACCAGGCGTGGGCGATCGGCGGTGCCGGAGATCCTCTTGCGGCCTCGGGCCGCCCGCCGCATCCTCGTGGCGGTCCGCGCCGACAGGTGCTTGCGCTGCTTCAACGCGATGGCCATGTCACTTGCCCGCCTTTCCGACCTTGCGCCGAATGTGCTCGCCGGCATACCGAATACCTTTGCCCTTGTAGGGCTCTGGCTTGCGCAGCTTACGAACGTTGGCCGCGACCTCGCCGACCTGCTGCTTGTCGATACCCGCGATGACCAGCCGGGTCGGCGACTCCACGGTGAACGTCACACCATCGGGTGCCTGGAAGGTCACGGGGTGGCTGAAGCCAAGGTTGAGCTCGATCGTCGATGGGCCTTTGGGCAGCACCCGGTAGCCCACTCCGACGATCTCGAGACGCTTTTCGTACCCCTGCGTCACCCCGGTCACCATGTTGGCGATCAGCGTTCGCGACAGCCCGTGCAACGACTTGCTCAGTCGCTCATCGTCCGGGCGGCGTACCTCGAGGCTGCCGTCGTCGGACTTCCCCACCGTGATCGGTGAAGCAACAGTGTGACTCAAGGTGCCCTTAGGCCCCTTGACGGTTACCAGCCGGTCCTCGATGGCGACGTCGACGCCACTGGGGAGCGTTATGGGCAACTTGCCGATGCGCGACATGGGTGGTCCTCCTCCGTCCTTTCGCTCACCACACGTAGGCGAGGACTTCCCCGCCAACGCGCTTGGAGTTGGCCTGCCGGTCGGTCAGCAGCCCCTGCGATGTGGAAATGATCGCCACGCCGAGGCCACCGAGCACCTTGGGCAGCCCGGTCGCTTTCGCGTACACCCGCAAGCCCGGCTTGCTGATGCGTCGGACACCGGCGATCGAGCGCTCCCGGTGCGGCCCGTACTTGAGTGCCAGGGTCAGCGTCCGACCCACCGCGCCCTCCGCGGGGTCCTCGACCTTCCAGGAGGAGATGTAGCCCTCCTGCTGCAGGATCTCGGCCACCCCTGCCTTCAGCTTGCTGTACGGCATGGTCACCGACTCGTGGTAGGCCTGGTTACCGTTGCGCACCCGCGTGAGCATGTCGGCGATGGGATCAGTCATGGTCATGGTTGAGGTTGCCATCTTCCCGCCACGGTTTCCGGTCGGACCTGCGGCGATTTGTGGGGACTGGGAGGGTTACCAGCTGCTCTTGGTGATGCCGGGTAGCTCGCCGCGATGAGCCATTTGTCGCAGGCATATCCGGCACAAGCCGAACTTGCGGTACACCGAGCGGGGTCTACCGCAACGCTGGCAGCGCGTGTACCCGCGGACCGCGAATTTGGGCTTGCGGGCCGCCTTGACTACGAGGGCTGTCTTGGCCACGGTCAGGACTCCTTGAAGGGAAAGCCGAGGTGTCGAAGGAGCGCGCGCCCCTCCTCGTCGTTGGGTGCCGTGGTCACGATGGTGACGTCCATGCCCCGGCTTCGGTCGACCCTGTCCTGGTCGATCTCATGGAACATCACTTGCTCGGTCAGGCCGAAGGTGTAATTGCCCCGACCATCGAACTGTCGCGGGGACAGACCTCGGAAGTCACGGATGCGAGGAAGAGCCAGCGTGAGCAACCGGTCGAGGAACTCCCACATCCGGTCCCCGCGCAACGTCGTGTGCGCCCCGATCGGCATGCCCTCGCGAAGCTTGAACTGGGCGATCGACTTGCGGGATCGGGTGACCGACGGCTTCTGGCCCGCGATCGCCGTGAGATCGCGTACGGCGCCCTCGATGAGCTTGGAGTCGCGGGCTGCCTCCCCCACTCCCATGTTGACAACGATCTTGGTCAGCCGGGGGACCTGCATCACGTTGGCGTAACCGAACTGGTCACGCAGCGCGGGCAGGATTTCCTCGCGATACCGCGTCTTGAACCGAGGCGCCGTCCGCTGCAGTGCCTGCTCGGTCGTGGTGGTCATCAGATCTCCTTGCCAGTGCGCCGGGCGATCCGAACGCTGCGATGGGCGTCGTAGGTCGAGCCGTCGGGGCGAGTCTTGGTCACCGAATCGCGGCGGTAACCGACCCGGGTGGTGACCTTCTCGCCATCGATGTCCACGACCAACATCACGTTGGAGACATCGATCGGCGCCTCCTGGGTGACGATGCCGCCGGTCGTCCCGCCGCGGCCGCCCTGCTGGACCACGCGGGTATGTCGCTTGACACGGTTTATGCCCTCGACGATCACCCGGGCGTCGTCGGCGATGACTGCGATGATGCGGCCCTCGGCGCCCTTGTCGCGGCCGGCGACCACGCGTACCAGGTCACCCTTCTTGACATGAAGAGTACGAGCCACAGTCACAACACCTCCGGGGCGAGCGAGATGATCCGCATGAACCGCTTCTCGCGCAGCTCACGACCAACGGGTCCGAAGATGCGGGTGCCACGGGGTTCTCCGTCGGTGCGTAAGATCACGGCCGCGTTTTCGTCGAAGCGGATGTAGGAGCCGTCCGCGCGGCGGCGCTGCTTGACCGTGCGCACCACAACCGCCTTGACGACCTCACCCTTCTTGACGTTGCCACCGGGGATCGCATCCTTGACGGTGGCGACGATGACGTCACCGATACCGGCGTACCGCCTGCCCGAGCCACCGAGCACGCGGATGCACAGGACTTCCTTGGCGCCGGTGTTGTCGGCGACTTTGAGTCGCGACTCCTGCTGGATCATTGGTCGGCTCCTACTCGGCCTTCTCAAGAATGTCGACGACTCGCCAACGCTTGGTGGCCGACAGCGGCCTCGTCTCCATGATCCGCACCCGGTCACCGGCGCCACAGGCGTTCTGCTCGTCGTGCGCCTTGAGCTTGCTGCTGCGGCGCAGGACCTTGCCGTACAGCGGATGCTTAACCCGGTCTTCGACGCGCACGACGACGGTCTTGTCCATCTTGTCGCTCACGACCATTCCCTCACGGGTCTTACGCCGGGCGCGAACCGGACTCGCTGTCGACTCCGTACCTTCGTCTGGACCTTCGGCGGCCAACGTGGTGTCCTTCGCAGTCATTTGGTGCCCCCACTCGTTGCGGGAGCGTTGTCAGCGCCGGTCGGCTCCGGCAATTCATCGGTGATGCCCAGCTCACGCTCGCGCATCACTGTGTAGATGCGGGCGATGTCGCGGCGGACACTGCGCAGCCGTCCATGACTCTCCAGCTGCCCGGTGGCGGCCTGGAAGCGCAGGTTGAACAGCTCTTCCTTGGCCTCACGGAGCTGCTGGCCCAGGTCGTCGTCGGTGAGGGTTCGCAACTCGACCGCCGTTGATGTGGTCGACGCCATCAGAAGTCACTGCCTTCCCGGCTCACGAATCGGCATTTCATCGGAAGCTTGTGCATCGCGCGGCGCATGGCCTCACGGGCGACGGGCTCGGTAACGCCAGAAAGCTCGAACATGACCCGGCCGGCCTTGACGTTCGCGATCCACCACTCCGGTGAGCCCTTGCCAGAGCCCATCCGGGTCTCGGCCGGCTTCTTGGTCAGCGGACGATCTGGGTAGATGTTGATCCACACCTTGCCGCCACGCTTGATGTGACGGGTCATGGCGATACGCGCGGACTCGATCTGGCGGTTGGTGACGTAGTGACCCTCCACCGCCTGGATCCCGAACTCGCCGAACGCCAGCGAGGTGCCGCCTTTGGCCGCACCGGTCCGTTTGGGGTGGTGCTGCTTGCGGTGAGCGACCCTGCGGGGAATGAGCACGACTCAGCTCTCCTGTCCGGTAGCGGCCACAGCGACAGGTGGTGCTCCGGCCGCAGCAGGTGGCCGCTCGGTTCCGGGAGCGCGCTCGGGACGTCGGCCCCGGAGAGGGCGGTTCCGGCCGGGAGCCGCTGCCCGGGCCGCAGCTTGCGCTTCGCGTTCGGCCCGCGTACCGCCGACCTCGCCCCGGTAGATCCACACCTTCACCCCGATACGGCCGAAGGTCGTCCGCGCTTCGTAGAAGCCATAGTCGATGTCAGCCCGCAGCGTGTGCAGCGGGACCCGACCCTCGCGGTAGAACTCCGAGCGCGACATCTCGGCGCCACCGAGACGGCCGGAGCACTGGATGCGGATACCGAGCGCGCCGGCGCGCATCGAGGTCTGCATGGCCTTACGCATGGCCCGACGGAACTGCACACGGCCGCTCAGCTGCTCCGCGACTCCTTGCGCCACCAGCTGTGCATCCACCTCTGGGTTCTTGACCTCGAGGATGTTCAGCTGAACCTGCTTGTTGGTGAGGTCCTCGAGGCTGCTGCGCAACCGCTCCGCTTCGGCACCACGCCGACCGATGACGATGCCGGGCCGGGCGGTGTGGATGTCGACTCTCACGCGATCCCGAGTGCGTTCGATCTCGACCCGGGAGATCCCCGCCCGATCCATGCCCTTGCCGAGCAGCCGACGGATCGCCACATCCTCGCCGACGTAGGCCTTGTACAGCTTGTCGGCGTACCACCGGCTCTTGTGATCGGTGGAGATGCCGAGGCGGAACCCATGCGGGTTTACTTTCTGCCCCACTAGCGGGACCTCCTCGTCGTCGTGCCCGGCGAGCTGGTACGGGATGTGCTGCCGCTTCGAGGCTGCACGACCACCGT
The DNA here is from genome assembly GCA_013696555.1 of Nocardioidaceae bacterium. Taxonomy (GTDB): domain Bacteria; phylum Actinomycetota; class Actinomycetes; order Propionibacteriales; family Nocardioidaceae; genus JACCYJ01. The sequence continues at coordinate 12,623 of JACCYJ010000103.1, forward strand.
GATGTGACTGGTGCGCTTGTTGATCCGGGAGGCGCGACCTTGCGCCCGCGGCCGGAATCGCTTCATGGTCGGACCCACGTCGGCCTTCGCGCTGCTGATCACCAGGGTCGAGCGGTCCAGACCCTCGGTGCTCTCAGCGTTGGCCACGGCACTCTCGAGCACCTTGTAGACCGTCTCCGCCGCTGCCTGCGGTGCGAAACGCAGCAGTGCAAGAGCCTCGTCGACACCCTGGCCGCGCACCATCTCCAGCACCCGCCGTGCCTTCATCGGGGTGACCCGGACGAAGCGGGCGACCGCGAAGGCCCCTGGCTCGTCGCCGAGGAGGGTGTCGCGTCGGGCGCTTTGCCGCCGTCGGTCCATAACGCTCATTCCTTCGAACTCTCTCGTGGTACGTGCAAGCCGGTGCGCCGCATCAGCGACGCCGGCTCTTCCGGTCGTCCTTCTCGTGCCCGCGGAACGTGCGGGTGGGTGCGAACTCTCCGAGCTTGTGCCCGACCATCGCGTCAGTCACGAAAACCGGAACATGCTTGCGCCCGTCGTGCACCGCGATCGTGTGGCCGATCATCGCCGGGACGATCATCGAGCGACGTGACCACGTCTTGATCACGCTCTTGTTGCCGCTCTTGGCGTTTTGGTCGTCGACCTTCTTCTGCAGGTGGTCGTCGACGAACGGCCCCTTCTTCAAGCTGCGTGGCATCTACCTACGACCCCTTCTCAACGCTTACCGGACTTGCGACGGCGGACGATCAGCGCATCGCTTGCCTTGCGCTTGCGTGTCCGGCCCTCGGGTTTGCCCCACGGCGAAACCGGATGGCGGCCACCGGAGGTCTTGCCCTCGCCGCCGCCATGCGGATGGTCGACCGGATTCATGGCGACGCCGCGAACGCTGGGGCGCTTGCCCTTCCAGCGCGACCGTCCGGCCTTGCCCCAGTTGATGTTGGACTGCTCGGCGTTGCCGACCGCTCCCACCGTCGCCCGGCAGCGCACGTCGACGTAGCGCATCTCTCCCGACGGCAGCCGCAACTGGGCGCGACTGCCCTCCTTGGCCACCAGCTGAACAGAGGCGCCAGCGGATCGGCCTAGCTTGGCGCCACCACCTGGTCGCAACTCGATCGCATGCACCGTCGTTCCCACCGGGATGTTGCGCAACGGGAGATTGTTCCCCGCCTTGATGTCGGCACCGGCACCCGCCTCGACACGTGCTCCTTGCCGCAGGCCCTGCGGTGCCACGATGTAGCGCTTCTC
>JACCYJ010000118.1 GCA_013696555.1 Nocardioidaceae bacterium
CGCCGCCCGAACCAAGCGCAGCGTCGAGGGCACTGCTGCGGTCGTGGTCCTGCTGTCCGGCGTGGGCGCGGTCCACCCCCGGGTCGCCGTGCGCATGGCACCCCAGTACGTCAACCGGCGGGCCGTGCCACCGTCGAGTGGGCTGACGAACACCTCCGGCGCGCCATCGCGGCGGCTGGTCCACGACACCAGGTTCGCGTCTGGTGACAACCGCGGGTTGGAGACCGGGGCATGGTCGGCGGTCAGCCGCCAGGCGCTTCCCCCGGACAGCGGCGCGAGCCACACCTCGTCGTCAGCGACGAACGTTACGGAATCACCGCGGACATGCGGAAAGCGCACGTACGCGCCCGTTGGGGGATCCACCATCCTGCAACCTCATTGGGCGCCCGATGATCTCCAGGTACGCGGTGTGACCCTCGTGGTCGACGGTGGCACTTCCGCCACTCCAATGGTCACCTGGCTCACCCACATCGTCAGGAACCGCAACGCGCTGGTCCGAGTCGCGTTCGCCGATGCGATGACGTACGGTCCAGGGGATCGTTGAGGCTTCGTCCAACAGAGACGGCAGCGATCGCCGCCTAATCCCGTCGGGCACGACGCCCAGGGAACCGGGGACCCACCATCTTTTCGGGGTGAATCGGCCGAGCGCCGACGGGCATCTCTTCCCAGCCCGAACCCGTCAGCTAACCCGGTCGGCGCAGACGGAAGAGGAGATCCCCTTATGTCCACGTCGTATCGTCGGCGTGGCGACTCTGAGTCGCCGCGCCCATCTCGGCTTGTCCGGCGGCAGCTGATCGTCGCCGCCTGCTCGCTCGCTCTCGCTGCCATGACAGCCACGACAGCTTCGGCGTCGCCCGCAATCACATCAGCGACCGCCGTGGCCAGCCAGAGCCCCATCATCCTCGGAGCCTCCGGTGGCTCTCAGGTGAACATCCTGCAGTCCAAAGTGGGCACCGAATTGGCCCAGCACTCCTTCGGGCAGCTCCAGGGCAAGGTCCCACCGGGCCGGCTCGTCAACATGTCACCCAACGTCTCGTGGCGCACGATCGCGGCCGCACACTCGGGGTCGTCGGTGTACGCCGACATCGCCCGCTGGGCCGACACCCTGAAGTCGCGCCCGGGAGTCACCTTGTTCACCTTCTCCCACGAGCCCGAGGGCAGTTCGTCCGACGGCCTGGGGTCGTCCAGCGAGTTCATCGCCGCCTATCGACGGGTCCACGACATCTTCGAATCTCGTGGCGTGTCCAATGTCGAGTACACGTGGAACATGACGTCTAACTCGTTCCGCGTGAGCTCCGGTGATGATCGGAGTGCGCCGAAGTGGTACCCCGGCGACGGGTACGTCGACAACGTCGCGTCGGCTGCCTACAACTGGTACAACTGCGGCGAAGGCAAAGGCCAGTGGCTGTCGCTGGCAGATCGCGCAGCGGCTCCGTTGGCGTTCGCGAAGTCGCACGGCAAGCCGCTGGTGCTAGCGGAGTGGGCAAGCCAGAAGGACCCCCGCCGCGCCCAGTGGTTGCGCGAGGCACGGCAGTGGTTCCTGGCGAACCGAGCTGCGATCCGGGCCGCGTTCTACTACCAGAGCCCGACCCCGCGGCCGGGGTGTTCGTGGCTGCTCACGTCATCGGAGGAGATCTCGGCGTTCGCAGAAATGGCACGAGACCCGAACTTCGGAACCTGACCCCATGCGCGCTGTGGACCTCCAATCGCGGGGTCCACAGCGAGCTGGTCACGATCCGAAGAAGATCTCCTCGCAGGAGGTCAGGTCGTCCGTGCGGTTCGCGGCACAGTAGTCCGGGCCGTCGCCGGCGTCGACGACATCGTTCCAGGCGCTGTCCCGGTCCCGATCCCGTACATCGATGGTGTCGGCACCACCCAAGCCATGGATGGTGTCGGCGCCAATGCGCGAGACCAGGAAGTTCGGCCCGCTGGTGCCGATCAGGACGTCGTTGCCCATACCGCCGTTCACGTTCTCGACGTCCGGCCTGCCCAACGGTCCCTGCGGCACGCCAGCCTGGTCGTTCTCGCCAACGGCACCGTCATTTGCCGCGCCGTCGAGTGTCACGCGCAACGGGGTGAGTCGCCGGAAGTAGCTCGCGGTGTCCGAACCGTCCCCGCCGACCATCACGTCCGCCCCGTCGGCGACAACGCCGACCGTCGTTCCCCGCGTCGCATTGAACGTGTCGCCGCCCGGACCCCCGTAGAGCATGTCGTCAGGAGTGCGGGTCTTCACGTTCCGGCTGCTTTCTAGGCGACCGTGACCTCACGGGTGACCGTGGCCGCCCTGCCCCAGTTGTCGGTGACAGTCAGGGCGATCGTGTGCGTGCCGGCAGCCGCATAGACGTGCGACGTGTTGGCCGTAGTACCAAACGCGGTGCCGTCGCCCCAGTTGTAGGAGTAGCTCCGAATGCCGCCGTCGGCGTCACTGGTCCCGGTGCTGTTCACCGCACACGTCCGCACGTTGCAGCTGGCGGTGAACGTGACGGTCGGCGGGTTGTTGCCGGCCGGCTCCGCCTGGGTGGTCACCTGCTGCGTGACCGGCGCGCTGCTCCTGCCCCACTTGTCCATCACGCTCAGGGTCACCGTGTACGTGCCGGGAACCGGGTAGACATGCGACTGGCTGACCGACGTGCCTGTGGTGTCAGGTGTGCCGTCACCCCAGCTCCACAGGTAGTTGCGGATCCCGTCGCCGGTGGCGCTGTCGGGGTCACTGCTCCCCGTGGCGCTCATCGCGCACGTGGTGAACGTCGCGCACGTGCCGGAGGCGATCACTGCGGTCGGCGCGCCGTTGCTGGCCGGCTCGGTGATGGTCACCGTGCGCTCAGCGGTGCCCACCTGTCCCCAGACGTCGGTGACCGACAGCACGATCGTGTACGTGCCGGGCGTCGCGTAGGTGTGAGACGGGCTGGCCGTGGTGCTCGCGGTAGTGAGGTCGCCCCAGTTCCACGAATACCTGATCGCGTCACCCTCAGCGTCGGTCGTGCCGGCACTGTTCATCTGGCACACCGTGAAGGAGGCGCAGGTGGCGGTGAACGTCACGCTTGGCGCCGTGTTGCCGGCCGGTTCGCTCAGCGTCACGCTACGGGTGGTCGAGGCGAACTTGCCCCAGCCGTCCGTGGTCGTGAGCGTGATCGTGTAGTTGCCGGCTGTCGCGTAGACGTGGGCCGCAGGCGAGGCGCCGGTGCTCAGCGCCGTGCCGTCACCCCAGTTCCACGAGTAGGTGATGACATCGCCCGTGTTGGGGTCCGCCGTGCCCTGGCTGCTCACCGAGCAGGTCAGCCCGGTGCAGCTCTGCACGAACGTCGGCACCGGGGCGCTGTTGCCCGACGGCTCGACGATCGCCACGTTCTGCGCAGCAGAGGTGTTCGTGACGGTCCACTCGTCCTTGACCGTCAGGGTCACCGGGAAGGTGCCCGGCGCGGTGAAGGTCTTCGTCGGCAGCGGGCCGGTCGCGGTCCCCTGGGTTCCGAAGTTCCACGAGTACGTCAACGAGTTCGCGTTCTCATCCGTCGAGCTACGTCCGTCGAACGTGCACACGTTCTGGTTGCACGAGTACGTGAAGCTCGCCACCGGTGGGTTGTTCGGCGGTTGCGAGACGACGATTCCGGTCGAGGTCCGCGCCTCACCGATCTGCTCACGAACGTCGATCGGCCGGACGATGACGCTGTACGTCCCAGCCGGGATGACAGGAGTCGTGTACGAGTAGTTCGACGCTGCGCTGCCCGGGCTGTTGAGGAACGCCGTGCGGTAGCTGGCGGTCGTGCTGGTGAACGTGCCCGTCGAGCTCATGTACTGCCCGGCCGAGTTGACGACCGCAACCTCGACCCGCGCGATGCTGGCGTTGGCGTCCGGGGCGTCCTCGACGCGTCCGGTGACGACGATCTTCCCGTCGGAGAACGTGGCGCCGGTCTGCGGCTGTCCCAGCGTCTCACTCAACGTAGGGGGCCCGTCGTTCGGGTAGACCCGGTAGCTGGCAGTGGCGCCAGTGGTCGAGGGGTCCTGCTGGCCGACCGTGTCAAAGGCGATCGCCGTGAAGCTCCAGTTCCCCTGAGTCGGCAGGGTGACCCCTAGCGACCAGGTCGTGCTCGTCGCGCCGGGCGAGGCGAGCGTGGCGTTGAGGGTGGCGAACGCAGCAGCCATGGTGCCGTTGGGCTGCAGGTAGCGCCCGGTGTCCGCGTCCCTCAGCGACACCCGGACACTCTCGACCCCGCGGTCGTCTGTGGCCGTACCGGTGAAGTTCAGCGCCAGTGACTCGTCGGTCGGCGCGGTGAAGCTCATCGTGGTATCAGGGACCAGGTCGCCGGCGATCTGCGCGTTCACGGTGAGGCTGCCGCGGTTCACCGACGACGTCGTCAGGCCGAGGTCGTCGGTCGCCCGCACCGTGAATGTGTAGCTGCCCGCCGACAGGTTGAACGGGGTGGTGTAGGTCCAGTCGAACGTCGACCCGCCGATATTGACCGGCGACACCCGGCACAGACCGGCAGAGACGTTGGTGCCCCAGGTGCAGTCGTTACCCAGGTTTTCCCGGGTCGTGGTGTTGCGGAGCGAGATCTCAACGTCCTTGAGGCCCTCGTCGTCCGAGGCGGTCCCGGAGAACGTCATCCGTCCGCCCGGCTCGACGGTAACTGCGGGCACCGCGAACGGCGGCGTCATCTCCACCGGCTCCTGGATCGTGACGCTCGGCGCGACGGCCGTCGACGAGATGAGCCAGTCGCGCACCCCGCTGCGGAGGTCGGCCTGTCCGATGGTGTCGGTGGCGGTGGCGCTGCCCCTCCACTCGCCCTCATGCGGCACGGTCACCTCGTACGACCAGGTGGCCGACGTGGCACCGACGACGTCCGGCGTCCCGCGGAAGGTGTTGAAGATGTCGTCGACCGTGCCGTCTGCCTGTAGGTAGCGGTTCTGGTCGTCGCGGAACCAGTACGACAGCGAGTTGATTCCCTTGTCGTCGCTGGCGGTGCCGGTCATGGTGAAGGTCGTGGAGGCCAGGATGCTGCTGGTCGGGCCGGTGATGGACGTTGCGGGCGTCTGGTCCTCGGTGCCGAACGACTCGATCTTCTTGGTTGCCTTGGTCGTGTCGCCCGTGCCGCCGGTCGGAGCGGTGAAGGCCTGCGCCGAGACCAGCAGGTTGCGGTTGGTGGCGATGGTGGCGGGGATCGACCAGTTCCGGGTCGTCCCGCTACCGCTCAGCGTGGCGTTGAGGGTATTGGCGGTGTTGCCGAAAGTGGTCGTGAACGCGGTGCCGTCATCCTGGAGGAACTGGCCGCTGTCGCGGTCCTTGATCTCCACCTGAACCCGGCCTACGGTGCCAGTCGCGACCTGCGCCGTCCCGGTGATGTCGAACGGCACGTTGTTTGCCACGACGCGTCCCTCGATGGGGGTAGTGATCGTCGTGTCAGGGAGTGTTGCCGGGAATGGCACCGTGTTGAAGTCGAAGAACCCGACGCGTCCGGTGCGCACGCCGCCCTTGAACATCCCATCGCCGCCGATGAGCAGACCGCGGGCAGTGGCCTCCATGGCCTTGTCGCCTTCGAAGGAGTTGGAACCGCCCATGGGGTACCACTCCAGCGCCTTGCCGGTCGTGGGTGAGATCGCCGCGATGTGGTCGCGACGGACGACCTGGTCACCCAGTCCGTAGCCGGCCAGCCCCTGGCCGGTGCCGTAGCCGACGTTGTCGAGACCGGGCCACGGGTCGTCGGAGCTCGGCGACTCGATGAAGCCGAAGTGCCCGCCGACGTAGACGGCCACCTCAGTGATGGCCAAGGAATAGATGCTGTCGAAGTGCCGCGCGATCCACAGCGGCTGTACGTCCGAGTCGGTCAACGATGCCGCGGTGAGGGGATACGCGACCACGGTGTCGCTGATCGGCGGCGTAAATGCGGGTGACGCCACCGACGCTAGCCAGGTTGTTGTCCCACAGCTGGCTGCGCCAGGGCAGGAGCGCCTTAGTCGCCGTGTCGATGATGCCCATGCCGTAGCGGTCCTGGCCGTCGATCTGCCGGCCGGTGTGCACGACGAGCAGCTTGGACTCGTCATGGGTGAGCTTGAGCTGGGGCACGCCGAGTTGGCCGTTGACGCCGATGCCACCCGAGAGCTGGTTATCGAAGCTCATATCGACGGCGCCGGACGCGGTGTTCACCGCGGCGAGCCCGCTGCGGAGCGCTCCGTTGATCCGGCTGAACCTGCCACCCACGTACAGCGTGGAGTTGGTGGCGGCCAGCGCTGTTGCCTGGTTGTTCGTGCTCTGCGTGAACGCGAAGGTGCTGATGGGTGCACCCGTCGTCAGGTTAAGGCTGGCGACCTTCTGCCGAGCCACCCCGCCGACGGTGTTGAAGTCGCCGGCGACGAACAGCTTGGTGCCGTCCGGCGTAGCCTCGACCGCGAACACGCCGCCACCGCCGAACGTCGGGCGGAATTGGGTGTCGATCAAGCCAGTGTTGAGGTTGTAGCTCAGCAGGTAGGGCTGGTTCACCGTGGTGGTGGGGTTGATCGTGTTCGCGGCGGAGCTGAAGCTGCCCGCGATGAAGACTCGGGCTGCGTTGCCGGTCCCGACCACCTCCATGTCCCAGATCTCGCCCGTGCTGATCCGCGGTGTGTTGGTCCGCGGCTTGTCGGGGACGAGCCGGGTGTGCCCGGGCCCGGTGGCCGGCGGGGGTGTGGTCACGCTGACGGTGCGCGTTGTCGACGGGGATGCCAGTCCCTGGTTGTCCGTCACGACCAGGGAGATCGTCTTCGAGCCGGCGTTCGCGTACGTGTGGGTCGCGGTCACTCCGGTGCCCGTCGTGCCATCGCCGAAGTCCCAGGCGTACGACGTGACCGTGCCCGGGGGGGTATCCGTGGAACCGGAGGCGTCCACCGTGCAGGTCGCCTGCGGGCAGGTCGCCGTGAACGACGCGACCGGGGCCACGTTGGGCTCCGAGTCCGGGTCAGGCGTGAGAACGACGGTCCACATCGTTGCCTTGCCCGATGCGGCACTGGCAGTGGCGGTACGGGCAGGCGACGCGCCGGTTGGTGCTGGCGCGTTCAGGTCGGAAGCAACGGAGGTGATGCGTCCCGGACCGGTGCCGAGAGAGATGCTGCGCTGGGTCTGGCCAGCGGGGAGGGTCCAGCCAGTGGTGGCCGAGGACTTGTCCGCCCAGTAGGAGACGACATAGGAGCCCGCGGTGGCAACGTTGGCACCAGGGGTCGTGTGGGTCGCCCGGTTGGTCGTCTCGGCTGCCGACGCGAAAGTCCCAATCGGGTTGGCGTCGTCGGTGCCGTCGTACGCGAGCAACATCAGACTGGCCTTGGTGGTCGCGGTGAAGTCGACCGCCTGGCTCCTGCCGGCGTCCGTGGCCGTCGCAACCTTGCGGTAGAGGATGGTCTCGGTGTCAGTACTCGAGAGTCGTGAGCTGACACGAGTCCAGCCGGCGGGCGTGGCCGTGACCGACGCGAGAGCTTTGTTGCTGCTGACGAAGAGCAGGAGGCTGTCCGTCTCCCTCACGGAAGCGGGGATGGTCACCCGATGCGTGATCTGGTTCGCCGCCGACTGAGCCGACGCGCGGAACGCGATGTTATCCGCGGCGGAAGCGGCAGGCGCCAGCGCGACTCCGGCAGCGAGGGTGGCGGCCGTGGTTGCAATCACCGGGAGGCCGAAGGTCATGAGGCCACCAACGAGCACGCCCGCGGTTGCACGGTTGAAAGAAGCCACGAGAAAGATCCTCCGAAAGATGCCCGAGCCCGCTACTGGTCGGATCCACGTAGCGCGTAACTGCTGACGAGGCGTCACGCTAGAAGTCCCCGCAGCAGCCCCCCGGGTAGATGACTGGAATCGTTGTGAATGGTCACATGGCGTGACCAACATTGGACATGACGGCTCCTTCGCCTGGCATTGTCAGCCATCCAGCTCGCGAATCGACGTGTGCGGTGATGGCGATGCGCGCCGTGGGTCCCACTGCTGGTGCCAGCAAGGTAAGCACCAGCCTGCAAAGCGAACAACTGATATGGAGTGACTCCTGTCAAGAGGCAGGGTGAGGCGCCCGTCCCTGATGTGGGGGCGGGCGCCTCGTGCTTCGTCGTCGTGGGTGCTGGTGAGCGTGTCGTTGGCGACGCGCGGTCAGA
>JACCYJ010000070.1 GCA_013696555.1 Nocardioidaceae bacterium
CCCAACACCAGCGCCAACCGGTCGTTGGCCGGCCCGGAGCGAAACACCTGGCGATGCGCGGCGTCGTGACTGAAGAAAGCAATCTGGGTCAAAACCAGCCCTAACCCCGCGGCGACCAACAACTGCAGCCAAGAATCCCCCAGCCAAACGGTGATAGCACCCACGCTTGCCAGCGCACCGGCCAGAAGGCAAGCCTTGACGGCGTAGTAGCCAAGCCGCCGCTCCATCAACCCCAGAGCCTGCACCTGCCGGGACAACTCAGAATAGGCTGTCGGGTCTCGTCGACGCCTCGGAACCGCCGCTACCGCTGCGTCCACCTACACCTCGCCGGCTAGGCCCAAGCCAGCGCCCGGGAGTCGTAACGGTACCTGTGCCCCATTCGCCCGGTTCCTAACGGTGCGGCCGCTCACTGGGTGACAGCAGGCACCGCTACTGCTGCTGACACTCTTCACCGCCGAGGTGCCTACCTCGCGCCGCGCCCGTCGCGCGCTCCCATGACCCCGACCAGGTCCCGGCGGTACAGCCGCCACCCGTCGCCGTGCACGAGCAACGGCAGCCGGGTAGCGTCACTGAGTGGGTTGACGCGGGTGAACCACCGCGAGGACCACCGGGTTGGCTGTAGACATTCCAGGACGGCGGGTGCCGTGAGTCAACTAGCGCTCAGGCCGCTGGCCCTCTGTAGTGGCGCGAGTGAGCACAGTGACAGGTGTGGTCTTGTGGGACACGTTGTGTCAGAGTTAGGACAACCCCCACCGAGTGCGCCCGAGACCATTCGGTGGGGGTCTTCGACGTCCGCCCGCGTGGGCTGCCTCATCCTCAGGCGGTGACCGGCTGTTCGGCGGTGCAGAACGCGCACCGCGATGTCGGCGCTAGGTATCTGGCTCAGGCACTCCGGACACTCTTTGGTCGGCCGTTCTATCTCCGGCTCCGTCCTGAACTGATCCATCAAACGTTGCACCGGTTTGACGACGAAGAAGTACACAACAACGGCGATGATCAAGAAGCTGATCAGAGATTGAACGAAGACTCCGTACGGGAAGGTGACATCCCCAGCAGTGAAGGCCCATTCGCTGAAGTCGCCCGCCGCACCGGTCACCACGCCTACCAACGGCGTGATGAACGCGGCCACGAAAGCTGTCACAAGGGCACCGAACGCGGCAGCGATGACGACGGCGACCGCGAGATCTACCACGTTGCCACGGAGCAAGAACTTTTTGAATCCGCCCACAGGGGGCCTCCGCCTTACGCTTCGCGAACGAGCCCCGTCAGCTGAGACGCCATCTCGGGGGTGACGTCGATACCGTGGACCTCCTTGGCATGCGGGACGACCTGAGCCATCACCTCGTCGACAGATTCCCCCGTTACGACGCCGTCGCAGTCAAAACCCGCGTCGCTGCACCGAAGTTCCTTCACGGTCCGTTCCCTTCTGCGCCGGGTTGAGCGATCCGGACTATGCGGGATCGCTGGACCCGGTCAGGTCGTCGACTGTCTCGTTGGCGTTAGCTGCATCGTCGGACTCATGACGCAGGCCCTCTTCCACGTCTTGGTCTTCCACGCCTGGCATGTCCGCCTCGCGGTCTGACTGGCCATCGGCTCGCCCGCTCGGATCGGCTATGTCACGTTCTAGTGGTCGCTCACCCATGGTCCCTTCCTACCCGCTGCGCGATCGGGCTATGCGTCATCGACCCACCCGAGGTGCAAGACCTCGAAGCTCGACGCAAAAGCGACGCCCATGCGGGTGCCGCCGCTGCGAGCACCACCCTCGAGAAACTCTGCTGCGTCGAAGTTCTCCCAGCCCAGCCCGGCGATGTACGCCTCGTGCGCTCGAAGGGAGGCCACACCGGCTTCGAAGCTGTCGGTGATGTCCACGCCGTGGCCGGAGCGTGGAGAGCCGGCGGCCCAGACCTGGCGTATGCCCGGCCATGCTTTGAGACCATCGTCGAGCTGGTCGGTGTAGATCCACCGGTTCCCGGCATCCCGGGCGGCGTCCAGCGTGGCGCGTCCGACCGCGATGTGGTCAGCTTGGTTGAGGAACGTGCCGCCCCAGTCCTCGCGGAAGTTGTTTGTGATGACGATATCCGGTCGGTGCTTGCGCAGGACGGCGGTGATCGCCCGGCGCAGCGGAACACCGTACTCGACGACACCGTCCGGAAAGCCGAGGAACTCCACACCCTCGGCGCCGACCATCTGTGCGGAGACTATCTGCTCCTGCTCGCGCACCTGGCGTGCCTCGTCGGGGTGCATGCCATCGATGCCGGCCTCGCCACTGGTGACCATGACGTAGGCGATGTGCTTTCCTTGCCGACTCCACCGAGCGACCGCCGCCGCCGCGCCAAACTCCATGTCGTCGGGGTGCGCCACCACGGCGACGGCACGCTCCCAGTTCTCGTCGACGGGCAGCAACGGCGCGGGTGGCACAGGGTCAGGGGTGTCGGTCACTCTGTCCTCCTCACTGACACAGGCGACCCCCGTGCCAAAGGCGTTGATCCACCTTGGCACGGCTCCGATCGGTCCGCTCGGTCGGTGTGGCCTTATCCGTTAGGTGCGGCGGCCACCTCTACCCGGCCGACATTCCCCCTTTCGCCGAATGCCTTGGAGAGCTTGCACTTCCGGGCCGTGCGGACTGGGTGCCGACCGAGGCGCCGCTAGGCTCGCGGTGCTGCCGGGAGTGGTGGCCGGAGAGGCGCTTGACCTGCGGCCTCTCTCCATATGGGGCGGTAGCTCAGCCGGTTAGAGCAGGGGACTCATAATCCCTGGGTCGCGGGTGCGAGTCCCGCCCGCCCCACAGCACGTTTGCCCAGGTGAGAGGGCTTATTCGTTGCTGACGGCGGGGAAGTTGACGACCGTTGTGGGGGTGCCAGGCCGCAGGGAGGCCGCAGTAGCGTCGGAAACGGCCGCGTCGAGCCGGTCTGCCACCAGGTCAAGAGTGTCGTCGAACAGTCCTCCGTAGACGTCGAGTGTCATGGCTGCTGACTTGTGCCCGAGCATCCGTTGGACGGCCTTGACGTTCGCGCCAGCGCCGATCGCCAGTGAGGCGGCTGTGTGGCGCAGGTCGTGGGGTGTCAGCCCGTCTGCCCCCGCTGCTCTGACGGCCCGGTCCCAGTACCGGCGGCGGAAGTTCCCGTTGCGGAGCACGGAGCCGTCGGGGGAGCAGAACACAAGGTCGTCTGGTCCCTTCCCGGCCATCTGCACGGTCAACTCGTCGCGCAGGAATCTCGGCACCGGCACATCCCGGGAGGCGTGGGTCTTCGGTGACCCCCAGACCACCTGTCCGTTGACCTCCGTCACCGATGCGGCCACCCGGATC
>JACCYJ010000158.1 GCA_013696555.1 Nocardioidaceae bacterium
GACCCTGGTGTAGAAGATCGCCACGCGTTGCCCGTCGGGGGTGAGTTGGTAGGTGTTGGTGCCGGGTCGTCGTTCGATCAGGCCGTTGAGGCGTAGCCGGAGGATTAGCTCGGAGACGCCGGCGGCCACGGCTTCGGTCGCCAGCTGGCGCACCCGATCGACGCCGAGGACCACTGTCTGGGCTTGCGTGCACGCGCACACCCGTGACCGGCTCGAATCCCTGTTGCGAGATGTGCAGCACGGGGCCCCGAGGTCACCGGCCCGGCGGAGCGCCGAGAGGTAGCCGGAGAACCTGCTCGTGGTCGAACCACTCGCCGGTCGACTCGAACCCGTACGTCAGATAGAAGCCCAGCGGGCCACCCCGGCCCGGCACCACGCTGGTCACCAACGCGTCCGCACCGGGGCGCGCCCGAAGGTAGTCGGTCAACCGGTCCAGGGCTGCCCGCCCGTACCCACGCCCCTGGTGGCGGCTGTCGATAAGCATCCGCCACAAGTAGTAGCGCCACGGGATGTGACCGCTATCCGAGGGGACGTCGAGCTCGGCACCCTCGAGTGGGTCGACTGGCACAACCACCGCCGGCTGCACAGCGCCTGCTACGACCTGCCGCCGGTCGAGTACGAACAGATCTACTACGGTCAACACCCAGCCCAGCAACGGGCGGGAGTCTCAACAACCTGAGTCTCCGGACACGCCGGGGCGGTTCAGCATGCCCGATCACGGTAGTGATGTGGCGCGGCGGGCGAAGCTCATCTGGGCTTGCTGGCGTCGAGCGGCTCGGTGCTCGCCGTGTGCTCGACTTGGGTTGCGGGACAGGCACGTTGCACTCCGTCTGGCTGACCGTGGGATCGAGGTATTTGATCTCGACCGGGCGGCCCGCTCTCTCGAGGTGCGCGAGCCAAGCCCAACGCTGAGCGTGTGCAGTGGTCCGTGGGGGCGCGACGAACCTGCCGCGGATTCAAGGACCTGGCGACGATGACCGGGAACGTCGCGCGGGCGATCGCCGACCCGATCGGATTGCGATCGCACCGGCGTTTCCGTGGAATGAGTGTGAAATCAGGTCGGAGCCCGCTCCCGCTGACGTTTCGTGGGCGTATTGCCGCAGGTTTGGACCTGACCGCCGCGATTTGAGTCTGCGACCTCTCCCAGAAGTGCATCAAATCCCGAAGCCCCTTTGCCTTGCATTTCCGCAGGTCAAAGGAGGTTTTCTCGGTCGGGCTGACAGGATTTGAACCTGCGACACTTGTTGATTTGTGCGCTGACTTGCAGGTACAGATCTTCGGTGCTGAGTCGTCGCTTGCTGAGACTTGCTCCAGATCGATGGTTTCCGCGCGGGTTTCCGTTGAATATCCGTTACACGCTCAAGTCGATCACATTGGCTTTGACGAGCCTGCGCTCTCGATGCTGGCGCGGATGGCCTTCATCGTCGAGAACAAGGTTTGCTCGTCGAGGGGCGACTGGATGAACCCATGGCGCGCCGATAGAACTTGGCGGCTTTGTCATCGATCGCGTGGACGAGTAACGAGCGCACGCCGATCTTGTCAGCCACGCAGGCTGTGCGAAGGACAGCGTCCTACAGCAACGAGGCGCGCAGACCGTCGCCCTGAAGGGAGGGGGGTGGTGTACTGACGAGGTCGGCGCACGACCAAACGGGGACACCCAGATGAGCGCGGACACAAGCCGCGAGACACACCAGCACGGCTGCATCCACAGGAGGGACGACCACCACCCGGCTCCGCCGAATCGAGGGTCAGGTTCGCGGGCTGCAGCGGATGGTCGAGGAAGAGCAGTACATCATCGACATCCTCACCCAAGTCTCCGCGACGACGAAGGCGCTCCAGTCGGTCGCACTCGGCCTGCCCGACGAGCACATGAACCACTGCGTGATCGATGCCGCCAGGGCCGGCGGTTCGTCACCTGCAACCAAGGCGGGGCCCACGGTTTGCACGACCTTCTCGGCAGACACTTCTGCAGTGTTCGACGCTATAGTCACCACACGGTCAATGTCGGAAACCCGATGACGATGGCGTCGTGTCCGATGCCACCCTGCCCCGCCGGCAAAAACTTGCAGCGGTCGCCCGGACATGCTCGGCGTCGCGCCCCGTACCTGCAGCAGCTCGGTACAGTCCGGCCCTGTCAGCTCGCTCGGAGCCAGGACTACCGTGTCTCGCAGCCGCCGGTGGCCGGGGGTTGCCCACACGCATGACCAGCAGCATCGGCGCAGCGTCCAGGCCGTGCCGCGGCGGGCGTGAGTGGGTTTGGCTTAAGCCCCGGCGCGGCAGGCCTGTGCTGCGTCGCGTCAACCGCTGGTGTTGATGGAGCCGTTGACCCCGTCCGGGAAGAAGCCACCCTGGCGCCGCTCCTGCGGGGTCAGGTAGACCACGTTCAGCACCTGGGCGGCGCTGCGCGAGAAGGCGATGGCGTTCTTGTCTGCCGGCGTAATGTTGGCGACGTCGTCATTGCCGATGCCCTGGTCGAGATCCGAGGTCCCGTCCAGGCTGTCGCGCGCGGCGGAGATCTTGTTTGCCGCCGCCCGCAGGCCCTTCTCGTACAGGCTCGTCCGGATCGTCGCGGCGTGGTACGCCTCGACCGCGAGGATTCCGGCTGCCGCCTCAAGGTAGGTCTTGTTGTTGATCAGGGGAGCCGCCCCCTTTAACGCGGTGACGCCGACGTCCTCGAAGATGAACGCCGCCAACAAGAAGTTGTTCTCGTTGGCGTAGGGGTCGAACGTCTGGCCCGGACCGATCAGCCCTGCCGCGCGAGCGGCGGCCGTGAAGCTGTT
>JACCYJ010000163.1 GCA_013696555.1 Nocardioidaceae bacterium
CGCGATCGGTGACGCACTGGCGAGGGAGCTGCTGTCCGGGGAGGTACGTGACGGTGACACCGTGGTCGTCGACCGGGCTCCTGATCGGGACGCGCTGACGCTTGACCTCGCCGAGCTGACCACGGACAGCCGCTGACCGTGGTGGGATTGGAACCATGACCTCGCCGGCGCCGCGACCGTCTCGGGTCACGCTCGCCTGCGCCCTGGCCGGCTCTGCCTCCGCCTTGGCCCTGGCCAGCATCTTCTCGGTCATGACCAACTGGGTGCCTCCCGCGTTGCGGGAGGAGCTGGTGGCTTTGTTGTCCCAGCCGCGGTTCGCTGGCACCGGGCTGACGGTTGACACCGTGCTGGGCATCTTGCGGGTAGTGCTGATGGTGGCGGCGGCCGGTTGCGTCGCCAACATGGTCTTGGCCCTGCACACCGCGCGCCGCAATTCCGCCGCTCGCGTCGGGCTCACCGTCGCGCTGCCGGTTACCGCCCTCACTTCGCTGGGCGTTGGCTTGCCCGGGCTGTTGCTGCTTGCTGTGTCGATCGGGTCCGCGGTGTTGCTGTGGGGTGAGGACGCCCGGGCGTGGTTCATGACAGCATCGGTGCCGACAGGGAGCGGGGCGGGAACGAAACTCCCGCCGCCACCGCGAGTGTCCGCGTACCACCCACCGAAGGAGCGTGCGTCCGCGATGTCGACACAGCCGCCTGAGCACGAGGGGCAGGGCACCGGTCAGCCGGGTCCTTACCCGGGACCCGCCGCCCATCCAGGCTCCGACCAGCCCGGACCACCGCCGTACCCAGGCCCCGCGTACCCCGGTCCCGCCTACCCTGGCCCGTCGGGGCAGCCGCCGCAGTACGGGCAACCGCAGTACGGCCAACCGCAGTACGGCCAACCGCAGTATGGACAGCCCGGCTACGGGCAGCCGCAGTATGGGCAGCCCGGCTACGGCGGGCATGGGGGCCGGCCCATCGTGCCGCAGAAGCGGCCGGGCGGTGTGACCGCAGCCGGTGTGATCACGATCGTGATGGCATCGGTCGCGGGGCTTGCCGGCGCCTTGGTGGCGCTGGCGTATCTGATCGACAAGGAAGGCTTTGCCAACCAGATCGACGACAGCGACGCGTTCACCGGTGTGGGTGTCGACGCTGCCGACGTCGCGACGTTCTTGTTTGTGGTCTTCCTCGTCGTCTTGGTGCTGGCCGTGTTCGCGATCCTGGCAGCGATCCGGATGCTCAAGGGGTCCAGCGGGATGAGGCTGGCGTTGGTGGTGCTCTCCGCGATCACCATCCTGATCGGGATCTTGACCATCCCTGTCGGGTTGTTGTGGTCCGCGGCGGCGATCGCCGTCATCATCATGTGCTTCACGGGTGGGGCCAGTGCGTGGTTCGACTCGCGGTCGTACGACGTCGACTCGCCGCCACCGTCATCCTGAGCGATGAGTGATCGCGAAGACCTGCTCGGGCACATCCGCCACCAGGCGGTGATACGCGAACGGGTGACTCTGTCGTCGGGTCGCGAGGCGGATCAATACGTCGACCTGCGGCGCGTCAGCCTGGATGGTGTCGCGGCGCCGTTGGTCGGGCGGGTCATGCTCGACCTGGTAGCCGACCTGGAGGTGGCTGCTGTTGGCGGACTGACCTTGGGGGCCGACCCGGTTGCGGCCGCCATGCTCCACGCCGCCGCGGCTCAGGGTCGACGGTTGGATGCGTTCGTGGTCCGCAAGGCCGGAAAGCAGCACGGGCTGCAACGGCGCATCGAGGGGCCGGACGTGTCCGGGCGCCGGGTCATCGCACTTGAGGACACCTCGACGACCGGGGCCTCGGTGCTCATGGCGGTAGAGGCGCTCCGCGAGGCGGGTGCTGAGGTGGTCGCGGTGGCGGTGGTCGTCGACCGTGGCACCGGTGCCCGCGAGCGGATCGAGGCGGCGGGGCTCGACTACCGGACCGCCTACTCCGCTGCCGACCTCGGCCTGGGCTGACGCTGCCCCTATCCCACGTTCACGTGGTATCGGGTCACTTCCAATGGGTTCGAACCCATTGGAAGTGACTCTCAGCCATTGGAAGTACGCGTCCCACCGCCGGCCGCCGGTGCGAACGGCGGCTCCTCAGTCGTCGCGGATGTCCTCGGCGATAAGGCGCTGCCGCTCATGCGGTTCGTCG
Organism: Nocardioidaceae bacterium; assembly: GCA_013696555.1. Classification (GTDB taxonomy): domain Bacteria; phylum Actinomycetota; class Actinomycetes; order Propionibacteriales; family Nocardioidaceae; genus JACCYJ01. The sequence continues at coordinate 2,146 of JACCYJ010000163.1, forward strand.
TACCGCTCATCACGAGAGCGGCCATGGGAACGCGTACGCAGCAGCTCGATCCCGATCGGCACCACCGAGACCAGCACGATAACGATCAGCATGACTTCGATGTTGTTGCGCACGAATGCGATCTGCCCCAGGTAGAAGCCGAGCACCGTCACGCCGGCGCCCCACAACACACCGCCGATCGCGCTGTACGTGATGAACCGGCGGAACGACATCCCCCCCACCCCGGCGAGCACCGTGATGAACGTACGTACGATCGGCACGAACCGCCCGAGCACGATCGCCCGATTGCCGTACCGCTCGAAGAACGCGAATGTCTTGTCGACGTACTCCTGCTTGAACAGTCGCGACTCGGATCGGCGCAGCAACGCAGGGCCGGCACGAGCACCGATCCAGTACCCGGTGGCGTTGCCGGCGATCGCGGCGGCGCAGATGATGATGCACACGACCCACAACGGTTGGTCGATGTAGTCGCGGGCGACGAACAGCCCGGCCGTGAACAGCAGCGAGTCGCCCGGCAGGAAGAACCCGATCAGCAGCCCGCACTCGGCGAAGATGATGACTGCCACGCCGATGACGGCGTAGCTGCCGAACGCTTCGATCAACTGCTCGGGGTCCAGCCAGCTCGGCAGCACCGATCCTTGCGTCGCCGCGCTGATCATCACTCCCCGAGCGTACTCAGGGCCTGTTTACGATCGATGTCCATGAGTGAAACGGCAGACGTAGGGGTCGGACCCTGGCCCGGTCCCTGGCCCGGCGCCGACCGGTTCGACCCGGTGTTGTTGCGCGACGGCGACACGCGCAACGTCGTCGACCGCTATCGCTACTGGCGGGTGGAGGCGATCGTGGCCGACCTCGACCGGCGTCGGCACCCGTTCCATGTCGCCATCGAGAACTGGCAGCACGACTTCAACATCGGCTCGATCGTGCGTACGGCCAACGCGTTCCTCGCCGCCGAGGTTCACGTCGTCGGTCGCCGGCGGTGGAACCGTCGGGGCGCGATGGTGACCGAGCGCTACCAGCAGCTACGCCACCACGATGACATCGACCGCCTGGTGGCCTGGGCGGCACAGCAAGAGCTTCCGCTGATCGGCATCGACAACCTGCCCGGTGCCACCCGACTCGAGGACGCAACGCTGCCACGGGCTTGCCTGTTGGTCTTCGGGCAGGAGGGGCCAGGGCTGTCCGCGGCGGCTCGGCAGGCGTGCGCCGTGACGCTGTCGATAGCGCAGTTCGGCTCGACGCGTTCCATCAACGCGGGAGCTGCGGCGGCGATTGCGATGCACACCTGGGTACGACAACACGCCGACCCACCGACCGGCCCGTAGGGTCGGCGCATGACCGAGCGTCTCGTGGTGATCGGCGGCGACGCCGCCGGCATGAGCGCAGCCGCGGTGGTCAAACGGCAAGCCGCCGATGCACTCGAGGTCGTGGTTCTCGAACGCGGCCACCACGTCTCGTACTCCGCCTGCGGCATCCCGTACTGGGTGTCCGGCGACGTCGAAGGACCGGACCGCCTGGTCGCGCGCACCGCGGCCGAGCATCGGCGCAACGGCATCGACGTCCGGATGCGTACCGAAGCGACTTCGATCGATCTCTCGGCGGCGACCGTGGAAGCACGCGATGTCGACAGCGGCTCGCGGGTGCAGCTCGGGTACGACTCGCTGATGATCGCCACCGGTGCTGTCCCACGCCGCCCTGACCTGCCGGGCATCGACGCCGCGGGAGTGCACGGCGTGCAGACGCTCGACGACGGGGAGCGGCTGCTCCACCGGATCGAGTCCGAACAGCCCCGTACCGCGGTGGTCGTCGGTGGCGGTTACATCGGCCTCGAGATGGCTGAGGCGTGCCTGCGTCGTGGGTTGAGCGTCTCGCTGGTCGACATGGCCGATGAGCCCATGACGACACTGGACCCGCCGGTCGGCGCACTGGTGCGAGAGGCGATGCAAGACATCGGTGTCGACGTCCGGACCGGGATTGCGGTGTCCGGCCTCGAGGTCGACGCCCGGGCGCATGTCTGCGCCGTGGCCACCGATGATGGGGTGCTGTCAGCCGATCTCGTCATCTTGGCCCTTGGCGTGCAACCCCTCACCGAGCTGGCCTCCGCAGCAGGGTTGCCGACGGGACTGTCCGGTGGCTTGCGCACGGACGCGACCATGCGGGTCGACGGGTCCAGCCAGGTGTTCGCCGCTGGCGACTGTGTCGAGTCGTGGGACCGCGTCTCCGAGTCCTGGCTGCACGTGCCGCTGGGTACGCATGCCAACAAGCAGGGTCGGGTCGCGGGGCTGAACATCGCCGGCCGGCACGCCACCTTCCCCGGTGTGGTCCGAACCGCCGTGACCAAGGTCTGCGACTTGGAGATCGGTCGGACGGGACTGCGCGAGGCCGATGCGCGCCGGCTCGGGTTCGACGTCGTGGGGGTGACGATCGAGACCACCACGAAGGCGGGGTACTTCCCGGGAACCCAGCCGATGACGGTCACGATGATGGCCGACCGGGCGACTCGGCGCCTGCTTGGTGCCCAGATCGTGGGACGCGAGGGATCGGCCAAGCGCATCGACACCTGCGCCATGGCGCTGTGGTCGCAGCTGACCGTCGACGAGCTGATGATGAGCGACCTGGCGTACGCGCCACCGTTCTCCTCGGTCTGGGACCCGGTCCAGGTCGCCGCCCGGGCGGCGGTGGCCGAGCTCGGGTGACGATACGGCCGAGGATCGCGATACTGGATCGCCAGACGAATCGACGCATTGAGGAGCACGTCCATGCCCATCGCTACGCCCGAGGTCTACGCCCAGATGCTCGACAAGGCCAAGCACGGGTCGTTCGCCTACCCGGCGATCAACGTCACCTCGTCGCAAACCCTGCATGCCGCGCTGCGGGGGTTCGCCGAGGCGGAGAGCGACGGGATCGTGCAGGTCTCGACCGGTGGAGCGGAGTACCTGTCTGGCAGCACGATCAAGGACATGGTGACCGGGTCGGTGGCGTTCGCGCTCTACGCCAACGAGGTCGCGAAGAAGTACCCCGTCAATGTGGCTCTGCACACTGACCACTGTCCGCAGGACAAGCTCGATGGCTTCGTCCGCCCGCTACTCGCCTTGTCGCGGGAGCGAGTGGAGTCCGGCGACGAGCCGTACTTCCAGTCCCACATGTGGGACGGGTCGGCGACTCCGCTAGACGAGAACATGCAGATCGCTCGAGACCTGCTCGAGCAGTGCACACACGCTCGGGCGGTGCTCGAGATCGAGGTTGGTGTGGTGGGCGGCGAGGAGGACGGCATCGTCGGTGCGATGGACGACAAGCTGTACACGACGCCCGACGACGCAGTCACGGTCGCCGAAGCGCTGGGCACGGGTGAGAACGGTCGCTACTTGACGGCGCTCACCTTCGGCAACGTGCATGGCGTCTACAAGCCCGGCAATGTCAAGCTGCGCCCGGAGATCCTCAAGGCGGCCCAGGAAGCGGTCGCGGCGAAGGTCGGCGCAGAGCGGCCGTTCGATCTGGTCTTCCACGGTGGCTCTGGGTCGTCCGCGGAAGACATTTCGGCTGCCGTGGACTACGGGGTGGTGAAGATGAACGTCGACACCGACACGCAGTACGCGTTCACCCGGGCGATCGCGGCGCACATGTTCGGCCACTACGACGGGGTGCTCAAGATCGACGGTGAGGTCGGCGACAAGAAGATCTACGACCCGCGCGCGTACGGCAAGGCTGCCGAAGCGTCGATGGCCGCCCGGGTGAAGACCGCCTGCGAGAACCTCCGGTCCGCCGGCACCACTCTCCGCTGACCCGC
>JACCYJ010000165.1 GCA_013696555.1 Nocardioidaceae bacterium
TCGATACCACCGGTGACCCTTGGCGCTCGACAGTGCCTGGGGTCTCCCACGCCTGCGGCCACGACGTGCACGCCGCAGCTCTGGTGGGCGCTGGGCTCGCACTCGCCCGGCTCGCCGAGACGCTCCCGATGCGCGCCCGGCTGATCTTCCAGCCGGCCGAGGAGATCATGCCCGGAGGCGCCCACGAGGTCATCGCCGCCGGGGCGCTGAAGGACGTGACGCAGATTTACGCCGTGCACTGTGATCCCACGCTCGACGTCGGGATGGTGGGACTGCGGGCGGGCGCCATCACCGGAGCCGCCGACGCGTTGTCCGTCCGGCTCAGCGGACGGGGCGGCCACACGTCGCGACCGCACCTCACCGAGGACCTCACGTACGCCCTTGCAACGCTGGTGACCCAGCTTCCATCGGCGTTGTCACGCCGCCTGGACCCACGTGGCGGCGCCAGCCTGGTATGGGGACTCGTGCAGGCTGGCGAGGCGCACAACGTGATCCCCTCCACGGGCCGGGCGGCCGGCACCCTACGCATGCTCGATATCGCGGCCTGGAACGACTGTGAGCGCCTCGTCCGTACCCTGATCGCCGACCTGATCGCGCCGTACGGAGTCACCGCGGAGGTCTCGTACGTCCGCGGAGTGCCGCCAGTCATTAACGAGCGGGAGTCGACGGCAACGCTGCACGAGGCGGTGGTCTCGGTGCTGGGACCCGACTCGGTGACCACGACCAGCCAGAGCCTCGGTGGCGAGGACTTCGCCTGGTACCTGGAGTCGGTGCCGGGTGCCATGGCGCGGCTGGGCACCCGCACCCCGGACGGGTGGACCTACGACCTGCACCAGGGCAACCTGCGCATCGACGAGCGGGCTGTCCTGATCGGCGCCAAGGTGCTCGCGTCGGTGGCACTACTCGCCGGCAGCTGACGGGCCGACAACCGGGGCGCCGAAGGTCTGGCGCCCCAGCGCTGCTGCTCCTAGGCTGGCATGTCATCTCGCCCTGGAGGTGGCCGATGGCATCCCGCTCCGAACCGATTCGCCCCAGGCACAGCCGCAACCGTGGGGGGCTCGTCGTCCTCCTGCTCGCGGTGCCGGTCGTCCTCCCGCTGCTGGTATCAACCTACGCCCGGGTCGATCCCACTATCGCTGGCATTCCCTTCTTCTTCTGGTACCAGCTCGCGCTCATCCCGGTCTCCGTCGTGTTCCTGCTGATCGCCTATCGACTGGTGGCGTCCTCCGGGCGTGATCGCCGCGAGCAGCGCGGCCAGGACGAGGGTGACGTGAGATGAAGGAGGACGTGGATGCCGTCGCGCTCGTCATCTTCTTGTTCTTCTTCGTGCTCGTCACGGGGATGGGCTTCCTGGCATCTCGCTGGCGGCGCGCCGAGGCACTGGACAACCTGGACGAGTGGGGGCTGGGCGGTCGCGGCTTCGGCACGTTCGTCGCGTGGTTCCTCATCGGCGGCGACCTCTACACCGCGTACACGTTCGTGGCCGTTCCGGCGCTGTTGTACGCCGGAAGCGCCGTCGGGTTCTTCGCGGTCCCGTACACGATCATCGTCTACCCCATCATCTTCGTCTTCCTGCCGCGACTTTGGTCGGTGTCGCACCGGCACGGCTATGTGACGCCGGCAGATTTCGTCCAGGGACGCTACGACTCCCGCGGGTTGTCGTTGGCGGTCGCCTTCACCGGCATCCTGGCGACGATGCCCTACATCGCCCTCCAGCTGGTGGGCATCCAGGTGGTGCTAGAGGTGATGGGGATCGGCGGCACGGAGGAGTCGTCGCTGATCGAGAAGGATCTCCCGTTGTTCGTCGCGTTCGCCTTCCTCGCTGCCTACACCTACTCCTCCGGGCTGCGGGCGCCGGCGCTCATCGCTTTCGTCAAGGACACGCTGATCTACCTGGTGATCATCGTCGCGGTGATTTACCTGCCGATTCACCTCGGTGGGTGGGACGACATCTTCGGTGCCGCCCAGTCCAAGATCGACACCGCGAATGCCGCGGCCGTCGATGCGGGGCAGCCGCCGGCCGCCGCACTCGTTCCCGGCGACGCCGCGAACTGGGCGTACGCCTCGCTCGCACTCGGCTCCGCGCTGGCGCTGTTCATGTATCCGCACTCGATCACCGCTGTGCTCTCAACCAAGAGCCGGAACGTCATCCGCCGCAACGCGGCGCTGCTGCCCGCGTACTCGTTCCTACTCGGCCTGCTCGCCCTGCTCGGATACGTCGCGATCGCTGCTGGCGTCGAGGTCAGCAACGCCCAGCAGGCAATCCCCCAGCTGTTCGAGAACGAGTTCCCGGGCTGGTTCGCGGGCATCGCCTTCGCCGCGATCGCGATCGGGGCCCTTGTGCCCGCCGCAATCATGTCGATCGCCGCCGCAAACCTCTGGACGCGCAACATCTACAAGTCGTTCCTGAACCGCGACGCCACACCGCAGCAGGAGGCTCAGCAGAGCAAGGTCGTCTCCTTGGTGGTCAAGCTCGGCGCGCTGATCTTCGTGCTGGTGCTGCCGGACGAGTTCGCGATCAACTTCCAGCTGTTGGGCGGGATCTGGATCTTGCAGACCCTGCCGGCCATCGTCTTCGGGCTGTACACCCGCTGGTTCCACCGTTGGGCACTGCTCAGCGGCTGGGCCGTGGGAATGGCCTACGGCACCATCGTGGCCTACCAACAGCCGAGTCCGACCAAGCCCGACGTGCTCCACTTCGGATCCCCCACGGCACTGCTGCCGTTCGCGGACACCACCAAGGTCTACATCGCCCTGACGGCGTTCGTGCTGAACGTCGCCGTCGCGGTCATCGTGACCCTCTTGCTGCGGTCGGCGAACACGCCGGCCGGTGTTGACCAGACCAACCCCGAGGACTACTACGCCGACAGCGGTGACCCCGGGGTCGCGATGACAACGGTGCAGGCCGAAGGGGACGTCGCCACCGGTGGTCCCGGTCAATCGTCCAGCAGAGACGGCCGCTAGCTCAGCGGCTCGGTACGCCCCGATGCGTGCCACAAGAAGTCGACCTGTTGCTGCTTGCGCATGATCGCGTGCTCGAGCAGGTGCTCCAGCGCCTCGCTGCGCGGCTCCTGGCCGGAGTACTCGATCACGGCGTGCAGTGCCGCCATGGCGGCGCACTCCAGCTCGAGCAGGTCGTTGAGCGCCTTCTCCGGGTCCCGGCTCATCCTGATCGTCGGAACCTTGAGCGTCAGCTCGCCGCCGAGCGCGGAGTGTTTCTCGATCAGCTGATAGGTCTCCTCCAGCTCATCGAGGACGAACCTACGCAGCTCCTGCTTGACGGCCGTACCGGTCAGCCCGCGCAACGAGCCCGCCAGCTGGGTCATGGTCAGGATCGACTGGGCCTGGAGCTGCAGCGCATGCTGCAGCGTCGATAGAACATTCTCGGTGTCGAGCTGCTCGTCGCTCATGGATCCCTCTCTGGTGTTGCGAAGCGCCCGACCGGGCGATGTGTCGGGCGCAGGGTCTAGTATCCCCTGCGACACACGGCCGCGTCGTCGCCGCTGGCCGCCGTAGCAGGGAGGCACTGTGCTTCAACGAGTTGTGCGCCAGAGGACTCGAGTCGCATCGGGGATCGCCGTCGCGGCACTGATTCTGGCCGGTTGCGCCGGCAACGACGAAGGCAGCAGCTCCACCGACGACATCTGTGAATCTGCGGATGGAGATGGCCCCAAGATCGGTCTCGCCTTCGACGTCGGCGGAATCGGCGACCAGTCCTTCAACGATTCGGCGTATGCCGGCCTGGAGCAGGTCGTCACCGACCTCGACGGTAGCTGCACCGATGTCGAGGCAGCGGACGGTGAGGACGACGCGGCCCGCGAAGAACGACTCCGTCAGCTCGCCGACGCCGACCACACCATCATCATCGCCGTCGGGTTCATCTACGGCGCTGCGGTCTACAACGTGGCTCCCGACTACCCAGATATCAACTTCGGCATCATCGACGGTGCGCCCCCCGAGGGAGTCGACCTGCTCACCAACGTCGCCAACATCGGTTTCGCCGCCAACCAGGGGTCCTTCCTCGTCGGTGCTGCCGCCGCACTCACCACCCAGTCCGACAATGTGGGCTTCGTCGGCGGCCTCAACATCCCGCTGATCCAGGACTTCGAGATGGGGTTCGAGGCCGGGGTCAAGGAGATCAATCCCGACATCGAGATCCAGAGCGAGTACCTGTCTCAGGACGACGCCGCGGAGGGCTTCGAAAGCCCCACCAACGGTGAGACGGCGGCGACTGGCATGTTCGACAACGGTGCCGACGTGGTCTTTCACGCCGCCGGCAAGTCCGGCCTCGGCGTCTTCGATGCGGCGGTGGCGGCCGGCGAGGGAATGTGGGCCATCGGGGTCGACTCGGACCAGTACCTCACCGCCAGTGCGGAGCAGAAGCCGCACATCCTCACCTCGATGCTCAAGCGGGTCGATACCGGCGTCATCGAGTACGTCACCGGCGTTGCCGACGCCGTCGAGGCCGGTGGCGAGGCGCCCAATGGCTTCGTCACCTATGACCTGTCGAGCGATGGTGTTGGTTACGCCACCTCGGGCGACTTCTTGTCCCAGGAGATCATCGACCAGCTCGAGGACCTGAAGCAGCAGATCATCGACGGCGAGATCAAGGTGCCGACAGCGTTCTGATCCCGACGCGCGGTACGCGTCTCCCGGGAGGCTGCATGAGCGACACGGCGACGGCCGCCGTCCGCCTCCAGGGGATCGTCAAGCGGTTCCCTGGCGTGGTGGCCAACCACGACGTAGAAGTCACCGTCCGCCCAGGCACGGTGCACGCCCTTGTGGGCGAGAACGGTGCCGGCAAATCCACGCTGATGAAGATCCTCTACGGCGTGCAGAAGCCGGACGAGGGCAGCATCGAGATCGACGGGCAGACCGTGGTGCTGGCTACCCCGGCGGATGCGATCGCACGCGGGATCGGCATGGTGTTTCAGCACTTTCAGCTCGCCGACAACCTCAGCGTGCTCGAGAACGTCGTCCTCGGGGCGGAGAAGCGCCACGGCATCGGTGACGCCGCCCGGCGCGAGATCCACCGCATTTCGGCCGAGTACGGTTTCGACCTCGACCCCGACGAGCTGGTCGAGACGCTGGGGGTCGGAGCGCGGCAGCGGGTCGAGATCCTCAAGGTGCTCTACCGCGGTGCCCGCATCATCATCCTCGACGAGCCGACGGCGGTCCTGGTCCCCCAAGAGGTCGAGGCATTGTTCGCTAATCTGCGCGAGCTCAAGCGGGAGGGCCACACCCTGATCTTCATCTCGCACAAGCTCGACGAGGTCCTCGCAATCGCCGACGAGATCACGGTGCTGCGAAGGGGCGCGACGGTGGCGACGGTACGGCCGGCGGACGTGACGTCACACGATCTGGCCGAGCTGATGGTCGGGTCCGAGCTGCCGAGCCCGAGCACCGAAGAGTCCACGGTCACCGACCGAGTCGTGCTGGAGGTCCGCGATCTGCGCGTGGAGGACAAGGTCGGTCGAGCGCTGCTCAGCGACGTCACGCTGCGGATCAGGGCAGGAGAGGTCGTGGGGATTGCCGGAGTGGAGGGCAACGGGCAGACCGAGCTGGTGGAAGCCGTCGTCGGCATCCGCCGCCCGAGCACCGGCACCGTCCAGATGCTCGACGCGGACGTGACAGCATGGGGCACCCGTCGGCGGCGGGCCGCTGGCGTCGGTTACATCCCGGAGGACCGGCAACGGCACGGCCTGTTGCTGGACGCACCGCTGTGGGAGAACCGTGTCCTGGGTCACCAGACCCGAGCACCCAGCATGCATGGCTACTGGATCGATCGCCATGGCGCGGTCGCCGACTCCAAGCGCATCGTGGCCGAGTACGACGTACGGACCCCCGGGGTGAACACCACCGCTCGGGCGTTGTCTGGCGGAAATCAGCAGAAGTTCATCGTCGGCCGGGAGATGAGTGGCGACCCGGTCTTGCTGGTCGCATCACACCCCACTCGGGGTGTCGACGTCGGTGCCCAAGCAGCGATCTGGGATCAGATCCGCGAAGCCCGGCGCCGCGGCCTCGCGGTGCTCCTCGTGTCCGCCGACCTCGACGAGCTGATCGGGTTGTCCGACTCCATCCGGGTGATCCTGCGCGGGCGCCTGGTGGGCACGTTCGACCCGCATACCGTCACTCCCCAAGAGCTCGGCTCGGCCAAGACCGGGGCGGGGGACGAGGCGGTCGTCGACGAAGCGACGGTGCGGCGATGAACCTGCTGCCGCGCGTCGGCGTCGGACTGGCGGCGCCGTTGCTCGCGATCGTCGTGGCCGGGCTGGTTACCAGCCTGGTGCTCATCGGTGTCGGGGACTCGGTGGCGGAGTTTTGGGGCGTGATGTTCACGGTCCCGAGCGCGCGGCTGACCGTCGGCATCGTCAACGGTGCCAGCATCCTCTACCTGTCCGGATTGGCGGCGGCCGTCGCCTTCCGGATGAACTTGTTCAACATCGGCGTCGAGGGCCAGTACCGCGTGGCGACATTCGCCGCGGCGTACTTCGCGGGCCAGGCGCTGCTACCCGGGTATCTCAATACGGTCGTCACCATCTGCGTGGCGATGGTCGTGGGGGCAGCGTGGGCCGGCATCGCCGCGATCCTTCGGGTCACCCGAGGGGTGAGCGAGGTGATTTCGACGATCATGCTCAACGCCATCGCCGGTGGCCTGGTGGCGTACCTGCTCCGCGAGCTCGGCGATCAGCAGGGACAGATCCGCCGCACCACGACGATCCCGGAGTCGTCCTGGGTAGGAGGTATCCCGCTGATTCCGGGTGAGTCCAGCCGGGTGTACGGGCTGGCCGTCCTGGCGGTGGTGGCGGGGATCGCATTTGCCGTGATACTCAACCGCACCCGCTTCGGTTTCGACCTTCGGGCGACCGGGCGGTCCGAAACAGCCGCTGTCGCCAGCGGCGTCAACGTCAAGCGCATGGTGGTCTCCGCGATGCTGCTGTCCGGCGCTGTCGCCGGACTCATCGGGATGCTGGACCTCTTCGGCAACTCCCACGCCTACGGGTCCACCATCCAGGTCGGTGTTGGTTTCACCGGCATCGCCGTGGCGCTGCTCGGCCGCAACAACCCGGTCGGCATCGCGCTGGGTGCGCTGGTCTTCGCGTTCTTGTCCGCGCAGTCGAACGCGCTCGGCATCGAGGCCGGGATCTCCCCGGAGATCGTCGCGGTGACCCAGGGTGTCATCGTCTTGTCGGTGGTGATCGCCTACGAGGTGGTACGCCGCTACCAGGTACGGATCGAGCAGCGTGACGTAGCTCGCGCCCTTGAGCGTGACCGTGCCCGCGAGGCAGGGGCGCTCTCATGAGCACCGTCGTGGCGGCGCCGCAATCAACCGCACCCCCGGCTTCCGGGCGGCGCAGGACACGGCTGTGGGTGTCGGTGTGGCTGCTGGTCGGGTTGCTCGCGCTGGCAACCGCCCGTGTGGTCGCGGACGCCGACGACATCGACTCCACCGGCACGCTGCGTGCCGGGCTCGTGCTCGCCATGCCCATCGCCCTAGCCGGTCTCGGCGGCTTGTGGTCGGAGCGCGCGGGTGTCGTCAACATCGGACTCGAGGGCATGATGATCCTCGGAACACTCGGCGCCGGCTACTACACGTACCACTTCGGGGTGTGGGTCGGCCTGCTCGGCGCCATCGCCTTCGGCGCCATCGGTGGGGTGCTCCATGCCGTCGCCACCATCGTGTTTGGCGTCGACCACATTGTCTCCGGCGTGGCCATCAACATCATCGCCGCCGGCGCCGCGGCCTTTTTGGCCGAGGTGTTCTTCTCCGGCCTCGAGGGTGGTGGCCCCACCCAGTCACCGTCGCTACCGGAGCCCCCCAGCTTCGACGTCCCGGTGCTGGCCGAGGCGTCCTCGGATCTGGCCGAGAAGGGTTGGTTCCTGTTGTCCGACGCCGGTTCGGTCGTGGCCGCGTTGACCAACAACATGTCGGTCTTCACCCTGCTGGCCTTCGCGGCGCTGGCCGGCTCTGGATGGCTGTTGTGGCGTACCGCGTTCGGGTTGCGGCTGCGATCGTGCGGAGAGTCGCCGAGCTCTGCGGAGACGCTGGGTGTGAACGTGTACCGCTACAAGTTCCTCGCCGTGACGGTCTCGGGCATGCTGGCCGGCTTCGCGGGTTGCTACCTCGCCGTCGTTGCGTCGTCCGGTTACGCCAACGGGCAGACGAACGGACGCGGCTTCATCGGCCTGGCGGCGATGATCTTCGGTAATTGGCGCCCAGGCGGGTTGCTGGCCGGCTCGCTGCTGTTCGGCTACACCGACGCAGCCCGATTGCGTAGCGGCGGGGAGTCGGTCCATGCCCTGCTGCTGATCCTTGCCGTGGGGCTGCTGCTGCTCGCGGTGTGGCAGGTTCGTCGCGGCCACCGGACCAGTGCGATCGTCGCGATCGTGGCCGCTGTCGTCGTCGCGGTCTGGTTTGCCCTCACCGATGCCATCCCCGGCGACTTCACTCAGATGACGCCGTACGTCACGACGCTTTTAGTGCTCTCGCTGGCGTCGCAACGCCTCCGAATGCCGGCAGCCGACGGGTTGCGATACCGGCGAGGTGAGGCCGGATGAGCGGCGTCCCCTGGGTCAAGCTCCATGAGGCGGCCCGAGCGGCGATGACCCATGCCTATGCGCCGTACTCCGGCTTCCTCGTGGGTGCGGCCGGTCTGGTCGATGACGGGCGCATCATCACCGGGTGCAACGTGGAGAACGCCTCATACGGCGTCGGTCTGTGCGCGGAGTGTGGACTGGTGTCTGCGCTGCACGCCGGAGGCGGGGGGCGATTGCTGGCGGTGGTTTGCGTCGACCGCAACGGCGACGTGCTGATGCCATGCGGCCGGTGCCGCCAGCTGCTGTACGAACAGGGCGGCGCACAGCTCCTCCTCGACACGGTGAGCGGCGTTCGGCCGATGATGGAGGTGCTGCCGGACGCGTTCGGACCGGATGATCTGAGCCAGCGGTGAGCTCGGTGCGGTTGGCCACCAGCGACCTCGACCTGACCTCGCCGGCCTTCGTCGCTGACCCGT
>JACCYJ010000199.1 GCA_013696555.1 Nocardioidaceae bacterium
GGCTGCTGGCCTGGTTCACCGCCGTCGCCGCCCACGAGATCCCCGAACTGATGCGGCTGGCCCGCACCTTAGACACCTGGCGCGACGAGCTGCTCGCCTACTTCGACACCGCAGGAGTGTCCAACGGTCCCACCGAAGCGACCAACGCCCTCATCAAAAAGGTCAAACGCGTCGGCCACGGCTTCCGCAACTTCGCCAACTACCGACTCCGACTGCTACTCCACTGTGGAGTGGCCCGGCAGACTCCACCCACCACCCCGATCAGAAGGCGGCTACCACGCCTGGCTGCGTAGAGCCCCATTTCCATTACGGGTTACGGCGCTGCGGCGGAGCTCAGGTCGTTCCTCGTGGCTGGTCGACAGCACCGTGAGTACAAAGCGTGGCAGCTACTTAGGTGGCGCCGTCGCGGCGTGCAACAGCGCTGAAGGTTCGGGCAAAGATGGCAAGGTCCCCGGTCAGGGTCCAATTGTCCACATAGTCCAAATCGAGCCTTACCGCTTCTGCCCAGGATAAGCGTGAGCGACCGCTCACCTGCCACAGACCAGTCATGCCAGGCTTGACACTAAGACGCCGCCGGATCCAGCCGTCGTACGCGTGGATCTCATTGGGCAAGGCTGGACGTGGGCCGACAAGTGACATGTCGCCCTTGACGACGTTGAAAAGTTGCGGCAACTCGTCCAGTGAGGTCCGACGCAAAAACCTTCCCAGCCCGGTGATGCGAGGATCCTGACGCAGCTTGAAAAGAGGTCCAGATCCTTCATTGAATTCGTTGAGCTCGCCTCTCAGCTGATCCGCATCCGCACGCATTGTCCTCAGCTTCACCATCGTGAATAGCTCGCCGTTTCGTCCAACACGAACCTGCCGGTAGAAGCCGGGACCGGCGCTATCAAGCCGTATCAACACCACTAGTCCAATGAGCAATGGGGCGAGAAGCACTAGCAGAACGCTTGCTACGACACGGTCTATCAGGGACTTCGACCACACCATGATTCGCGGTCTCCGTGTCGGTCGAACAAAGAGCAGAAGACGCCGGCGCAGTAATCGCGGCTCGATGCGGCTAGGAACGGCTCCGTGTATCTCGGTCGCCACCACGAGTTCGGTCGTCGAATCCTCCAGCGCCCAGTTGAGCCGTCGAACGTCGTAGGCATCGAGGGCGGGGCCTGGTGCAACCACCACTTGCTCTACGTTCAGCTCACGCGCCCTGGTCGGCACATCTTGCAGGTTCCCGACGACGGGAAGCGCCATCAACTGTGTCAGCTGTCGTTCGCCGTTATCGATGGGTTCAGCCAAACATATGCCGACGATGGTTATCTCGGGCAGGTCGCCCCATTGAGCGATGAAGTGCGAGACGGCTTTACGGTTCCCGACAAGCAGCGTGCTACGGGACGAGCGTTGTCGGCGGTGATACAACCGCGTCACAAGAGCAACCGTCAGCGCGGAGGATAACACGACTACACCGTCACGTACGCCGGCAGCGTCCAGCTCTCCGGCGGCCGTTCCCAAGAGCATCAGCGTCCCGGCGACCGACGCAATGCGTCGAAGGGGCTGCAGCGATCGAATTCGACAGTAACTAGGGAGGCTCACCAGCTCCGTCAGGTAGGCGAGGCTTACGCCACCGGCTACCAGCCACCCGACAAAGCTGTGGGCGGCGACGGCCAACGAAACTATCCAGCCGACTGCCACGGTCAGGAGATACTCGACTGCGATGCAGCGTCGGGCCTCCTGAAGTTGCCCACGCGCCCGTCGGACCGTACGCGGTGCGGGCCAAGGCTGCGTACCTTCCTCATCACTATCGGTGATGCCTTGCATCTACACCTACCCACCATGCGTCCCGATAGGCCGCTCCGGGCGTGGACGGCAGACGCATCTAAACATTCTAGGAGGGTCCGGGGTGGCTAAATGGCAAAGAGCAGGCTTTTGGGCTACGGATTATTTACGGAAAGTGGCCGTCTAGGCACCCGCGGTAATAAGTCGTGGCAGGGGTTGACCCCGTCGGCTCCGTGCAGGCAGCTCGGCTCAACGCGACACCAGGGTCAGCCTCTAGCTCCCCGTGTCGGGAGCGGTCACGAGTGTAAGCCCCTCCGAGCGTGCCACCGGAAAAGAGCAGAGTTCCCCGTGACCCGACGAGCTGGAGCTAGCAGGACGGAACCCAAGGCCGTGGGTTAACGCCCGGTGACGTCGTTGAGGACAATCCCGTCAACGGAAGCGCCTACCCTGCCCATGCGGTCGATGGCCGCCGCCGTCTGGCGGTACTTGCTCTTGCCGTGGCGCACAATCAGTAACGTAAGATCGGCGACGCTCGCCAACTCGAGCG
>JACCYJ010000072.1 GCA_013696555.1 Nocardioidaceae bacterium
GCGGAGATGGGTTCGCGGCCCTTGTGCTTTTTGTCCTGACGGGCGTAGCCGTAGAAAGGAGTCACGACCGTGATGCGCTTGGCGGACGCCCGCTTGAGCGCGTCCACCATGATGAGCTGCTCCATGATCCACTGGTTGATCGGCTCGCTGTGGCTCTGCATGACGAAGGCGTCGCAGCCGCGCACCGACTCGGTGAAGCGGACATAGATCTCGCCGTTGGCGAAGTCGCGTGCGCTCGTCGCTACCAGCCCCGTCCCGAGGAGTTCGGCCACTTCGGCGGCGAGCTCACAATGGGCCCGACCCGAGAAGAGCATGAGGTTCTTCTCGGTGGTCCGTTTCATACCCGTCACGGATGCGTCCCCTCGGTCGCCGTCTCTCCAGTCTGCCCGACGGAGCCGCTTTGGCCGCCATCGGCTGGTTCGCGCGCGGCGGCGGCGGCCGCGTTCGCGGCGGGGCTTCCGGGTCTCTTGCGGGCGACCCAACGCTCGATATGGCGCTGCGGCCCGCTCGACACCGCGAGAGCGCCTGGTGGCACGTCGCGGCGTACCACGGTGCCAGCACCGGTGACGGCTCCGTCCCCGATCTCGACCGGAGCGACGAAGACGTTGTCCGAGCCGGTTCGGCAGTGCCGGCCCACGACGGTGTGATGCTTGGCGACACCGTCGAAGTTGGCGAAAATCGTGCCGGCGCCGATGTTGGTGCCCTCCCCCACCGTGGCGTCCCCGACGTAGGAGAGGTGAGGCACCTTGGCGCCGGGGCCGAGATCGGCGTTCTTGGCCTCGACGAACGCGCCGATCTTGGCGGTTCGGCCGAGCCGGGTCCCCGGGCGCAGGTAGGCGAACGGACCCACAACGGCGTCGTCGCCGACGACCGCTTCACGGCCATGAGTACGGGTGATGGTCGCGCCAGAGCCGACCGACACGTCCGTCAGCGTGGTGTCCGGGCCTACGACGGCGCCATGCTCCACCGTCGTCGCCCCGTGCAGTTGTACCCCTGGCAGCAGGGTGACGTCAGCGTCCAGCACAACGCCCCAGTCGATCCACGTCGACGGCGGGTCGACAATCGTGACACCGCGACGCATCCAGCCGATCACCGTGCGCCGGTTGAACTCGGCGCCCAGGCGAGCCAGTTGCTCGCGGTCATTGACGCCCTCGGTCTGCCAGCGGTCGGCGAGCAGGACGGCGCCGACGCCGGCGCCGACTCGACGCGCGATGCCTACCACATCGGTGAGGTACAGCTCCCCCTGCGCGTTGTCGGTGCTGAGCTGGGCCAGCGCTTGACGTAAGAAATCCGCGTCGAAAGCGAAGATTCCCGAGTTGACTTCGCAAATGCTCAGCTGGGCCGCGTTCGCGTCGTGTTGTTCGACGATCTCCGTGATGGCTCCCTCGGCATCGCGGACGATGCGGCCGTAGCCAGAGGGGTCAGGCAGTTGCGCGGTCAGGAGCGTCGCGACGTGGCCGCCAATGGCATGCTGTTCGAGCAGCTGCCGCAGGGTGTCGGTCTGCAGCAACGGCACATCGCCGTAGGTGACCATGACCGTCGGGCTGTGCCCCTTGACGGCCTCGAGGGCTACCCGTACCGCGTGCCCGGTCCCGCCCCGCTCGTGCTGGGTCGCCACCTCGAGATGAGGGTCGAGTGTCAAAGCATGGGGCCCGACCTGCTCGGCCTGATGCCCGATGACGACGACCAGTCGCTGCGGGCGCAGCTGCGCCACCGCGTCGACGGCATGCGCGAGGAGGCTGCGACCGCCGATCTCATGGAGCACCTTGGCTTGGCGGGACCGCATCCGGGTGCCCTCCCCGGCGGCCAGGATGATCGTGGTCACTGGCGTCCCGGACATTGCTGGCGTACTGGATTGCGCAGGGCTGGATGCTGGGCCGACTGTCACTGGGAGGCTCCTGACGAGAGGGCTGGATCGGGCTTCGACCGCCGCTCCCCGGGTAGGAGTCGAACCTACGTCGCTTGTCCGCATTCAAAGTGCGGCGGGCCCTACCGACAGACCAACCGGGGATCGCACCCGTCAGCGTACGCAAGCGCGGGCGTCGACGTTTTGGCGACGACACGCCGCCGCTGCGCCCGAATCACGCCAGTCTGCTGCGTGGTCAGGTCTTGCGTAACCTACGGCACCGTAGGTTACCGTGTAAGGACGACCCTTGTCCTGACCGGCGAGGCTCCGTCCCGCCGCCCAGACGAAGGACCGACATGACCGCTCCAACGATGATCCCCACGAGCGCACCGAAAACAGGTGCGCCTGCGGGGCAGGAATACGACGACGAGGGCGGCACCCTGGGGGGTCTGATCCAGAGCCGTGGCGAACGGATCGCACTGGCATTGCTGATCATCGTTCCCTTTCTCGCGCTGGTTGTTGCCGCTCCGCTTGCGTGGGGTGGCTGGCTCGGCTGGCACGATGTGGTCATCGCCCTCACCATGTACGCGATCAGCGGACACGGCATCACGGTCGGCTTCCACCGGCTGTTCACGCACAAATCGTTCAAACCCAGCCGGCCGGTCCGAGTCGGGCTCGCGATCGCCGGGAGCCTGGCGATCCAGGGGCCGGTGGTGCGTTGGGTGGCCGACCACCGCAAGCACCACAAGTTCTCCGACCGCGACGGTGATCCGCACTCGCCGTGGCGCTACGGTGAGTCCATCCCCGCGCTGCTCAAGGGACTGGCATTCGCCCACATGGGTTGGCTCTTCGACGCCGAGCAGACCCCGCAGCGCCAGTACGCGCCGGACCTGCTCAAGGACCGTGACATCGTTCGCATCTCACAGGCATTTCCCGTGCTGGCGGCGATCTCCCTGCTGCTGCCACCGGTCATCGGTGGCCTCTGGTCGATGTCGTGGCACGGCGCGCTGACCGCGTTCTTCTGGGGCTCCCTGGTGCGGGTGTCACTGCTGCACCACGTCACCTGGTCGATCAACTCCATTTGCCACGCCGTCGGCGAGCAGCCGTTCCGAAGCCGCGACCGGTCCGGCAACGTCTGGTGGCTGGCGATCCCGTCGATGGGCGAGTCGTGGCACAACCTGCACCATGCCGACCCCACGTCCGCCCGCCATGGAGTGCTGCGCGGTCAGCTGGACTCCTCCGCTCGCATCATCTGGGCGTTCGAGAAGCTCGGCTGGGCGAGCGATGTCCGGTGGCCGGTCAAGGAGCGTCTCGAGGCCAAGCGGGCCAGTGCGGTGCCCGCAGCCTGAGGCACGGCAGTTGTCGTACGGCACAATGACCTGGGTGGACGAGGCCGGCGAGGATCGCACGAAGCGGGCCTCCCGTCCGCGGATGACAGCCGCCGAACGCCGTGAGCAGCTGATCGAGATCGCCCGTACGGCGTTCGCCGAACGAGGTGTCGAGGGCACCTCCGTCGAGGAGATCGCCGCCCGTGCCGAGGTCTCGAAACCCGTCGTCTACGAGCACTTCGGTGGCAAAGAAGGCTTGTATGCCGTCGTCGTCGACCGCGAGGTGAGACACCTCCTGGAGATGATGCGTGAGTCCCTGACCGCCGGGCATCCCCGCGAGCTGATGGAGCAGGCGGCGTGCGCCCTGTTGGACTACGTCGAGGCGAGCTCCGATGGCTTCCGGATCCTGGTACGGGACTCCCCCGTGGGATCGGCCTCCGGGTCGTTCGTGAGCATCATCGGCGACGTCGCCAGCCGGGTGGAGCACATCTTGGCCGAGGTCTTCGCCGAACGCGGCTTCGACCCCAAGTTCGCCCCGATGTACGCGCAGATGCTCGTGGGCATGGTCGCCACGACCGGTCAGTGGTGGCTCGATGCCCGCGATCCGGCCAAGGATGTGGTCGCAGCGCACCTGTGCAACCTGGCCTGGAACGGGTTGTCCGGCCTCGAGCACATACCCGCCCTGAGGAGCTCTCAGGTTCGAGCGTTCGGGGCGGCGGGTCGGGCTAGCCGCAATGATCCAGGCGCTTAGACCAGGCCACTCTTCCCTGTCAGGTCAGGTTGGAACGTGCCAAGTCGGAGCGGTGGACCATCTCGACCGCGGATTCTCGACGTCAAGACTCTTGACGTTAGGCTGACGCAATGCAGGACGAGGTAGATCGCCTGGTCGATGCGTGGCACCGCGAGCGCCCTGATCTTGACGTCCTGCCGATGCAAGTGCTCAGCCGCGTGACCCGGCTGGCGGGCCACCTGGACCGTGCCCGGCGCCAGGCATTCACCGCCCACGGCCTCGAGAGCTGGGAGTTCGACGTGTTGTCGGCCCTCCGTCGCTCCGGACCGCCGTACCAGCTCTCACCCGGAAGATTGTTGCGCGAGACGCTGGTGACCAGCGGCACGATGACCAACCGCGTGGACCGGATGGCGGCAAGGGGGCTGGTCGAGCGTCGGCCAGACCCCGACGACCGCCGGGGAGTCCAGGTGCGTCTCACCACCGCGGGACGCGACGCCGTCGACGCCGCACTCGACGCGCTGCTGGTGCGCGAGCGGGCACTGCTGGCCGGACTGGGCGAACATGACGCTGGGCAGCTTGCGCATCTGCTTCGGACGCTCGTCGCGCCGTTCGACTCTTCGTCGCTGTGATCCAGCACGGCAGGATGTATCCGTGAGTCATGCCGCGGGCGATCGGGCAGGGTCTCAGCCACCGATGGGACGGGCCCCGCTGACCGGGCCGACAGCCTGGACGACGTCGGCGCAGGCCCGGGCCCCGGTCAGTGTCAGCGAAATGTCGAGTGCATGCTCTTCGTCGGCCGCCAGGAACACCGTCGTCGGGCCGGAGCCCGATATCACCGTGCCCAGGGCCCCGCACTCCTCACCAACGGTGAGCGTGTGCGCCAACTCAGGTCGCAAGGCCAGCGCGGCGTCCTGGAGGTCATTGCTCAGGGCCGCTCCTAGTGCGGCCGCGTCACCGGCACGAAGCGCGGCCATCAGCGCCGGTGCGATCTGTGGCTCCGGGGGTTCGAAGTGCTTGCTCAACCGGTCGAACTCCGCGTACACGGCCGGAGTGGACAGGCCCGTCGCCGCCAACGCCAACACCCAGAAGTACTTGCCCCTTGCCAGGACAGGGCTGATCAGCTCGCCCCGGCCAGTACCCATCGCAGTCCCGCCCATCAGGCAGAACGGCACGTCGCTGCCGAGCTCGCCGGCGAGTTCCAACAGTTTGGTGCGTGGACTGGCCAGACCCCACACCAGGTCGCAGGCGATGAGCGCTGCGGCCGCATCGGCCGAGCCGCCCGCCATACCCCCGCTCACCGGGATCGCCTTGCGGATCGCCAGGCTGATCCCAGACGTCACCCCCGCCTGGCGCCGTAGTAGCTCGGCCGCGCGTACCGCGAGATTGTCGGGCCCGAGTGGCACCTGAGCAGTCTCGCCTGGGCTGCGTCCGTCGTACGTCACCGAGACCGTGATATCCGATGACGCCTGCGGAGTGGCTCGTACCTCGTCGCAAAGATCTACCGCCTGGTAGATGGTCGCCACCGGGTGGTAGCCGTCACGACGCATACCGCCCACCGCGAGGGCGAGATTGATCTTGGCCGGGGCGCGGACGGTGACGCTGCTCACCGAGCCAACCTACGACGGTTCGGCGAGGGCGTCGGTGATCCGCGCAAAGGCCGCGATGTCGATCGACTCCCCTCGTGAGCCAGGCGACACCCCCGCCCGGGTCAGCGCATGCTCCGCAGCGGTTGCCGACCTCCCCATCGTCGTCAGCGCCGCGCGCAGTGTCTTGCGGCGTTGCGCGAAGGCGGCATCGACGACCGCGAAGACATCCGCGGCCGAGGAGGTGCACGGCGGCGGTTCACGGCGGTGCCAGGCAACGAGGCCGGAGTCGACATTCGGTACCGGCCAGAACACGGTGCGGCTCACCCGAC
The DNA here is from genome assembly GCA_013696555.1 of Nocardioidaceae bacterium. Taxonomy (GTDB): domain Bacteria; phylum Actinomycetota; class Actinomycetes; order Propionibacteriales; family Nocardioidaceae; genus JACCYJ01. The sequence continues at coordinate 5,820 of JACCYJ010000072.1, forward strand.
CGGCAGGACGCAGCTCGGCGTACCAGGCGGTCTTGGCGCTCGGGATCCCGTACCTGCGCGAACCGGGTCTTGCCGTCAGCCGGTCGGCGACCTCGGCCTGGACCATCACCAGGCCGCGGCCGACAGTCGGCAGCTGCCTCATCAGGTGCAGCAGGACGGGGACGGCCACGTTGTACGGGAGGTTCGCCACCAACGCGGTAGCCGCCGGACCGGTCACGTCGGCGACGCGCAGCGCGTCTGCCCGGACCACGCTCACCCGATTTGCCACGGCTGGGGCGAACTTGGCCAGCGTGGTCGGCAACGCACCAGCGAGCCGGGGGTCGATCTCGATCGCGATGACGTGAGCTGCTGCTGCCGCCAGCCCTAGCGTCAGCGAGCCCAGTCCGGGGCCTACCTCGAGCACCACGTCCTCCGAGGTGACTGCGGCGGTACGCACGATGCGACGCACCGTGTTCGGGTCGATCACGAAGTTCTGCCCGCGCCGCTTGCTCGGGCGCAGCCCGAGCTCGGTCGCGATGGCTCGGACCTCGGCAGCACCCAGCAGGCGGACCTCGGCCGCTGTCATGCCGTCAACCAGGCACTTCCCGCCCGGACTTCCAATGGCTGCGGGTCACTTCCAATGGGTTCGAACCCATTGGAAGTGACCCCATCCCACGTGAACGTGGTATCGGGACGCGGGCACCGCGAGCTCAGGTGGGGAGGCCGAGAGCGGCAGCGCAGGCCGGCCAGGAGCCGTAGCTGCCACCATTGGCGTCCCGCAGCCGGGTCGCGACGGCGATTTGCTGCTCCCGGGTCGCAAGGTGGGGGTAGGAGGCGTACGCGCCGCCCCCGTAGCCCTGCCAGGTCCCCAGGCTGAACTGAAGGCCGCCGTAGTAGCCGTTGCCAGTGTTGATCGCCCAATTGCCTCCGGACTCACATTGCGCCAGCGAGTCCCAGACACTCGAGCCGACACTCGGCGCCGACGGGACCGGGGCCGGTGCCGGTGCCGGTGCCGGTGCCGGGGCCGGACGTTCGGCGGTTCCTTGCACCAGGATCCGAGGTGCGGGTCGCCGGACGACCTGCCTCGAGACCAGGGTTCGGTCGCGAACCTTGCCGTTGGCGAGCACGATCCGGTACGTCAGGCGCCTGACACCCGTGGTCCCGTCCCGCCGGACTCTGCTCTGGTCGTCGTACATGTCGGCGCTGTAGCGCACCACCGTCCCGAACGGCAGCCGCACTCGCTCAGAGCGCTTCCGGACGTCGATGCGCGTCACGACGATGCGCATGCCGTCGCTGACCTCGACGGCCCTGCCGGGAGCCAGCTCATCGTTTCGGTCCACGCCGATTTTCAGCTCGCGGAGCAGCCCCCGCACCGTCGGTGTCGTGGTCCGCAGGGTATTGGTGCGCCCGGCAACCACGACGGTGACCTTCTTCGGGGTGGTGATGGTGAGGTCGAGACCTGCGCGACTGATGAGCGTGCTTCGGCTGGCTGACAGCTCCGCGTTGTCGACCACCCGCAGGCCGAGCTGTTGGAGGGCCGAATCCACATCGGTCGCGGTCACCCAGTAGGTCGACACCTCGTCGTCGAGGGTGACCGTGAGCTCTCGCCCGTACCGGACGGCGATCGCAGTGCCGTCGTCGATGTCGGCGTCGACGGCCGGGGCGACCGCGTCGTGACTGCCGAGCTCGATCCCTTCGGCGGCCAAGACATCACCGACGGTACCGCCGAAGGTGTGCACCTGTTGAGCCTTACCGTCGATCGACACGGTGACCGTCTTGCTCATGGTGGCGTAGGTGATGACACCGCCCACAACGGTGAGAATGACGGCGATGGCCAGGGCAATGAGGATGGCGCGCTTGCGCACGGTGCTCCAGGGGGTCGAGCGGTCCCAACTCCCACGGCCGAGATCCGTGCGGTACAGGGCGGGCAAGGTCCCGACGATAACGAGAAGGTAACGAACAGCCAACCCCCCTGTGACGAATGTGACAGGAGTGACGTGACTCTGGTCACCCCGGACCTACCAGGGGCCGCCGTAGGCAGCATCGGTGTTGCCGTCGATCGCCGCACACAACACCGCCAGATCGGTGCCTAACAGCTCCGCCATCGCTCGGACAGTCACCGGGACGAGGTACGACGCATTTGGCCGGCCGCGGTACGGGACCGGAGTCAGGAAGGGCGCATCGGTCTCGACCAGCAGCCGGTCCAGCGGGGTCACCGTCAGCGCCTCGCGCAGGTAGGCGGCATTCTTGAACGTCACCGTGCCGGCATACGAGAGCCAACAACCGCGGTCGAGACAGGCCCGGGCGAAGCTGGAGTCGCCGGAAAAGCAGTGCATGACCGTCCGCTTCGGGACCCCCTCCTCATCCAAGATCGACACGATGTCGTCGTGAGCATCGCGGTCGTGGATGACCAGCGTCAGCCCATGGCGGTGAGCCATCGCGATGTGGGCCCGGAAAGACTCCTGCTGCGCCGGCCGCCCCTCCGGGGCGGTGCGGAAGTAGTCGAGACCGGTCTCGCCTACAGCCCGGACCTTGGGGCTCGAGGTGGCCAGCGCCTCGATCTCGGTGAGGGCGGCATCGAGTCGGTTCGCAGCGGCGAGCCGCGGTGCCTCGTTGGGGTGCAGCGACACGGCCGCGACAATCCCGTCGTGTTGCTCGGCCGTCTCGACGGCCCAGTGTGCACCGGCCAGGTCGCAGCCGATGTGGACGATCCGCGGCACGCCGACCCGGGCCGCGCTCGCCACCGCCTCGGCCACCGGTAGGCGCTGCGTATCGGACTCGACGTCGAGGTGGCAATGATTGTCGGCAACGGGATGCGGAAGTGGCTCTGGCAACGGTGGCCGGTTCATGCCTCGTCGGGCAACCGGGGGAACAGTGGCTCTCCCTTCGTCACCCGGGCACCAGCCGGCAGCTGACCCCATCGCCCGACGGCTAGCAGGTCTTGGCGAGCCAGGTCGCCCAACGAATCCTGTGCGCCCAGCAGCTCCCAGAGGGCCGCACACGTCTTGGGCATTGTCGGGTTGTGCAGCACCGCCACCCCGCGCAGCGCCTCGGCAGCGGTGTAGAGGATCGTCCCGAGCCGGTTGCGGCCGGTGTCCGACTCGTCCTTGGAAACCAGCCAGGGCTCCTGCTCGGTCAGGTAGCCGTTGATCGCGGAGACGTACGCCTCGATCGCCCCCAGCGCTTCATGCAGCGCCAGCCGATCGAGTGCCGCGTCCGCGACCGCGACTGTTCGAACCAACTCGGTCGCCAACATCTGCTCGTCGAGGCCGGGCTCACCCGGGTCGGGCAAGATCCCGTCGAAGTAGCGCCCCACCATCGCTGCCACCCGCGAGGCCAGGTTGCCTAGCCCGTTGGCCAGCTCGGCGGTGTAGACGGCGCTGAAGTGCTCCCACGAGAATGACCCGTCGGAGCCGAAGCTGATCGTCTTGAGGAAGTAGTAGCGGTAGGCGTCGGAGCCGAACGTGTCGACCACCTCGCTCGGGTGAATCGCGGTCGCTGTTGACTTGCTCATCTTCTGACCGCCGACGGTCAGCCAGCCGTTCGCGAACACACGGTGCGGTACGTCGACCCCGGCCGCCATGAGCATCGCCGGCCAGATGACGGCGTGGAAGCGCAAGATGTCCTTGCCCACCAGGTGCACGTCGGCGGGCCACATCTTCGCGAAACGCTCGTCGTCGGTGCCGTAGCCGATCGCGGTGACGTAGTTGAGCAGCGCGTCGATCCACACGTACAACACGTGTGACTCGTTCCACGGCACCGAGATACCCCAGTCGAACGTCGACCGGGAAATCGAGAGGTCCTGCAAACCTCCCTGAACGAACGCCACCACCTCGTTGCGCGCGCTCTCCGGCTGCACGAACGTCGGATCGCGCTCATACAGCTGGAGCAGTCGCTCGGCGTACGCGGAGAGCTTGAAGAAGTAGTTCTTCTCCGAGATCGACTCGACCGGTCGGGAGTGAATCGGGCACAGCTGTCGCCCGTCCGGCGCGTCGAGCAGCTCCCCGGGGAGCTTGAACTCTTCACAATCCACGCAGTACGGGCCCTCGTACCGCCCGGAGTAGACGTCACCGTTGCCGTTGCTGCGGATCGTCTGCCAGAAGTCGCGGACCCGCTCGATGTGCCGGGGCTCGGTGGTGCGGATGAAGTCGTCGTTGCTGGCATCGACCACGGAAAGCATCGGCTTCCACTCCGCCTCGACCAGCCGATCCGTCCACTCTTGCGGGCTGAGTTGGTGCTCGGCTGCCGCCCGCATCACCTTCTCGCCATGCTCGTCGGTACCGGTGAGGAACCACGTGGGCTGTTGGCGTTGCCGGTGCCAGCGGGCAATCATGTCCGCCGCAACAGTCGTGTAGGCGTTACCGATCGACGGGGGTGCGGTGACGTAGTAGATCGGGGTGGTGATGTAGAACGCCTTGTCCGGCGGGCTCGGCTGCGGCATGGCGCCACACTAGTGGCGCCCTGCCGTCACGGGCCGATGCAATTCGGCTGCCGGGGCAGCTGGTAAAGAATTAGCTCTGCTCTTGGTCCTGCATGACGGCAAAGGCCGCCCCCCACGGGTCCTCGAGGACGGCGAACCGTCCGTAGGGCGTGTCCTGCGCCGCCATGATGACCTTGCCGCCACCCTTTTCGACCGTCGCGACAACGGTGTCCGTGTTGGCCACCGAGAAGCACGTCGTCCATCCCGTGGGGGATCCGGGGCGGTGACCGCCGAGCCCGCCGAGCGGATGGTCGTCGGTGGCGAAGGTGGTGTAGCCGCCCATGCCGTCGACCTCGTCGAAGCTGAAGCCGAAGACGGCGGTGTAGAACTCCCGAGCCGCCTGTGGATCGTCGACGGCCGCGTCGTTCCACACCAGGGCACCCGGCTCGTTGTAGATCCGGACACCAGTCTGCTCACCGGACTGCCAGAGACCGAAGGCGTTCCCCTGGGGGTCGACCGCGATCGACATCCGGCCCATCGGGCCCACGGTCATGGGCGGGAACACCACTGTGCCGCCGGCCTTGTTGATCCGATCGCAGGTGGCGTCCACGTCGCCGGTCGCGAAATACGTTGTCCACTGTGGGGGGATTGACGGGTCCTGTTGCGGTCCGATCCCCGCTGCCTCACGATCGCGGCTCAGACAGGTCAGATAGCCGCCGTACTCAGGGTCTCCGCCGGCGTAGCTCCAGCCGAAAACGTCGGTGTAGAACGACTTCACGGCGTCGAAGTCCGGTGCGTTGTAGTCGACCCAGCAGGGCGTACCGTCCGGCCAGGCACTGTCTCGAGTGGGCATGCGATCCTCCTCGGTTGTCGTGACCCGAGCCTGCCACCAGACACCGACAAGGGCCAGATCAGGTCCGGTCGAGCGGGTGGACTGCGTGGTAGACCTCCCGCCGGCGCACGCCGGTCCGCCGGGCGACGTCGGCAACCGCATCGCGGCGGCTGGCGCCGGCTGCCTCGGCTTCGGCGACCAGAGCGGTCAGGTCATGCTCCTCCGAATGCGCCCCGGCGCCGCCGACCACGAGGGTCACCTCCCCGCGAATCCCCTCGGCCGCCCACGCCGCCAGCTCCGCCAGGCTGCCGCGGCGTATCTCCTCGTGGGTCTTGGTCAGCTCGCGGCACACCGCAGCAACGCGATCGGCTCCGAGGGCTGCAGCCATCGCTGCCAGGGTGGCCGCGGTCCGGTGTGGCGCCTCGAAGAAGACCATCGTGCGCGGCTCGACGGCCAGCTCGATCAGCCGACGAGACCGCTCACCGGCCCGCCGGGGCAGGAAGCCCTCGAAGCAGAAGCGATCGACCGGCAACCCGGAGACAGTCAGCGCAGCGAGCACCGCCGAAGGCCCCGGCACCACGCTCACCCGGTACCCCGCCGCAACGGCTGCGCTGACCAGTCGGTAGCCGGGATCTGAGACGCTCGGCATGCCGGCGTCGGCGACGAGCACCACCGTGGCGCCGTCGGCCAGCGCCTGCAACAGCTCCGGCGTCCGGCGGTTCTCGTTGCCCTCGAAGTACGACACCACCCGCCCGGCAAGGGAGATGCCGAGCCGGTCGCAGAGGCGGCGCAACCGGCGGGTGTCTTCGGCCGCTACCACCTGGGCGCTCTCCAGCACCTGCGTCAGCCGGCGGGAGGCATCGGCCACCTGACCGATCGGCGTGGCAGCGAGCAGCAGTGTCCCCGGTTCGACTCCTCGGCCAGGACCGTGCGCATCAGCTCCCATGCCTGCCTACCATGTCAGGCGTGACCGCGACGGCCGAGCGCACGGCGTCGCTCGGTGCCAGTGACGACGGTCACCCGTACCCCCGCCTGCGCGAGCGGTTCGTCCTCCAACCGCCCGATCGGCTGCTGGGCTGGCTCGGTCCGCTGGGTGTCGCCCTGCTCGCCCTCGCGATCCGGGTGTGGCACCTCGGGACCCCGCATGTGGTGCTGTTCGATGAGACGTACTACGCCAAGGACGCGTACTCCCTGCTGCAGTTCGGCTACGTCCGCGAGTTCACCGACTCGGCAAACCGCAAGATCCTGAACGGTCGGCTGACCGGGATCTTCGAGCCCGAGGTGACGCAGATCGTTCACCCCGACGGCGGCAAATGGCTGATCGCCGCCGGGGAGAAGGCCTTCGGACTGGATCCCTTCGGCTGGCGGATCGCTGCCGCGGTGGTCGGAGCGCTGACTGTGCTGGTGCTGGCGCGCCTGGTGCGCCGACTCACCGGGTCCACACTGCTGGGCTCTCTGGCCGGGCTGATGCTCGCCGTAGACGGGTTGCACTTCGTGATGTCGCGGCTGGCGCTGCTCGATGGGTTCATGGCGTTCTGGCTGGTGTGTGCCACCGCCTGTCTGGTCGCCGACCGTGACTGGGGCAGGGCTCGACTGGCGCGCGTGTACCCGACCAGCGGTGACATCCGCGGCTTCGGCCCGGTGCGGGCGTTGCTGTGGCGGCCATGGCGGCTGGGAGCCGGTGTCTGTTTCGGTCTTGCCTGCGGGACGAAGTGGAGTGCTGTCTACGTCCTGGCGGTATTCGGCCTCCTTGTCTGGGTCTGGGATGCCGGCGCCCGACGTGCGATCGGGGTCCGGGCCGCATGGGCGAAGTCGCTGGTCGTCGACGCCATCCCCGCCTTCGTGATGATCGTCGGTGTCGCCCTCGTGGCCTACCTGCTGACGTGGACGGGTTGGCTGGTCCATCACGAGGTGTACGAGGCCCGGTTCGGCCACGGTTACGGCGACAACGCTCCCTGGGGGGCGTACCTCGACTCACCCGCGCGGGGCTTCGTCGGCGAGGCACTGCAGGGGCTGCGGTCGCTGTGGCACTACCACGTGATGGTGTACGACTTCCACGTCGGTGACTACTTGGCGGACCAGTCGCACCCGTACGAGTCGAACCCGCTGGGTTGGCTGGTGATGAACCGCCCCGTCGGTATCGACGCCCAGCTCGACCTCCCACCGGGCGAGGGGGGTTGTGAAGCTGCGCGCGACTCGACCTGTCTGCGACAGGTGTTGGCGCTGGGCAATCCCGTGCTGTGGTGGGGTGGCGCCATCGCGCTGATCGCGTGCCTCGGTTACTGGTTGCTGCGCCGGGACTGGCGGTTCGCGATCCCGGTTCTCGGGGTGGCGGCGACGTGGCTGCCGTGGTTCCGCTATGACGACCGGCCGATCTTCTTCTTCTACGCGGTGTCGCTGGTGCCCTTCACCGTGATCGGGCTGGCGCTGGTCTTCGGCAAGCTACTCGGCACGGCTGGCGACGGCGGAACCCGTCGGTTGATCGGTACTGCGGTCATCGTGGTGTTTGTCGCGGCCGAGCTCGCTTGCTTCGTGTACTACTACCCGATCTGGGCCGACTCGCTGATCCCGCGCGAAGCTTGGCAGGAACGCATCCTGCTCCCCAGCTGGGTCTGACGGCGACAACCTCCCCGCCCGAAG
>JACCYJ010000299.1 GCA_013696555.1 Nocardioidaceae bacterium
TCCCCGCCGCCCTCAACACGCGCTGCAACCCGAACCCGGTCGGGCCGGCCTCATAGGTCACCGCCACCGGACCTGGTAGGTCAGCGATCCACGACCGGATGTGCTCATATGACGGGGTCAGCTTGGATTGGACAAGCTCGCCTGTGACGCCATCGATCGCTGCTGCCGCGACCGATCGTGCGTGCACGTCGCGCCCCACACTCGTACGCTCGGTGAACACCGGGGCCTCCCACAACTGTCGGATAGGCCGAGCAGGCGGCCCCTGCTCGGTAACCCACGAACATGTGTGAGTGAGGCCCCGGCCCGCAACCCCGTCACAGTGACCGGGTCACTCCATACCGTCTAGACCTCGAAGGTCGATTGGTTGTCAGGCGCGGCTCGCTTCTGTGCAGATGCGGTTGACCGCTGGGGAACACGCGTAGACGCTGGCCGCATGAGGCCGTATGCACGGTCGAGACCCATGATTGCTGCCGCGGTGGTGGCCGCGCTCGCGTTAGCGGCATGCGACAGCGAGAGCGCTGACGTGCCCCCAGTGGGGATTTCCGCAGGTGCACGGGGGTCGGAGGCGATCGACCCGGATCGGGAGGCGCCGGCTGCTCCGATCGAGGGTGCCGCCGCTGGTGGCACCGTGACTGTCCTGGTCCCGTTCGAAGCAAGCGTGCTGTCGCTGTGGTATCCCAGCGGGATCTATTTCGCGACTCCGAACGCGATCCTCAGCGGCTTGGTGACGCGTTCGCTGACCCAGTACGTCTACGACCCGACGAGCGGGTCGATGGTGCTGGTTCCCGATATCGCCACCGACCTCGGCACACCCAACGCGGACTTCACGGAGTGGACGCACACGATTCGCGACGGTGTGAAGTTCGAGGACGGCACCGAGGTGACCGCCGACCACGTTGCGTTCGGGATCAAACGTTCGTTCGACCGGGCCGCGTTTCCCCTTGGCCCGAGGTACAGCAACGACTACTTCCTCGATGGCGAGGACTACAACGGTCCGTACTCGACGGGCACGCACTACTCCGGGATCGTCGTCGAGGGTGACAAGTTGATCTTGAAGATGACCCGTTCGTTCCCGGACATGCCGTACTACGCGGCGTTCCCCCAGATGGGTCCCGTTCCGGAGCAGGGCAGCAATCCCGCTACCTATTGGCGGCACCCGCTGGCGACGGGTCCGTACCGGTACGCCGCCTCGGCGCCCGAGGGCTCGTTGTTGACGTTGGTCCGGAACGAGCACTGGGACCCGGACACCGACCCAGGCCGGCATGCCTACCCGGACCGGTACAAGTTTCGCTTCTCCGTGCCGGAGAAGCGGATCCCCGCGACGATCCTCGGCGACTCCGAACAAGCGCAGACCACGTTGTCGATCCAGTCCGTGTATGGGGTTGACTACCGCAAGGCAGAGCAGCTTGACCGGCTCACAGTCGGGTCGAGCCCGTGCACGCACACGTGGTGGCCCGACTACCGCAAGCTCACCGACATCAGGATGCGCCAGGCAATCGGGTACGCCTACCCGTACCGACTCAACGAGAACCTCTACGGAGACATCCCGGGAACCACCGTCGTGTACGGTACGTCGATCTTGCCGCCGGGTATCCCCGGGCGCCAGGACTACACCGTCCAGGAAACAACGCCGGGTGATACCGACCCGGACAAGGCGAAGGAACTCCTGCGGGAAGCCGGCTGGGCACCCGGTGAGTACGAACTGACATGGCCCTATGACGAGAGCGACCCCTTCGCTGTGGACGAGACGCGCGTTATCACCAAGGCTCTGGAGGCTGCAGGTTTCAAGGCCAGGCCGCTGGGGTTCGCCTCGGACGACGACTTCGAGCAGGCGAACAACGACCCGGATGGCCCGTTCAACGTCCGCATTGGTATCGGGTGGTGCTCGGACTGGCCGTCGGGCGGTTCCTGGTTCCCGCATCTGCTGCACTCCGAGGGTGAAGAAAACCTCGGCTACTTCGACGAGCCCACCGTTGACGCGGAGATCGAACGGATCGGCCAGCTGCCGATCGAGGAACAACCCGCAGAGTGGAGCACCCTGGACAAGTCGATCATGACCGACTACTACCCGGCAATCACCACCTACTACAACGGGGCGGCGATACCGCACGGAGCCAGGATCGGGGGCATGAACGTTGACGACGTCAACGGGGAACCCACCTGGAAAGACATCTTCGTCATGCGGTGACCTTCGTGTTGGGAGGCCGCATGCACGTAGCGATGGAGCCGGCAGCACCGTAAGCAGGGGCAGCGGCGAGTCTTCCGCACGCGCGAGCGCGTTGCTACGGTGCCTGTGCGGGGGCGTCCGGATCGGGTAGGTCGTCATGCGCGGAATCGCCGTCTCCTTCACCACAGCTGTCGTTCTCGCCGCCGGGTCGTTCATCGGCTCCGCGACCGGTGCCGCCGCGCCGGCCGACGCTGCCGCAACGCCGGACGGTCTGATCCTGCGGTACGCGTTCGAGCGGATCCCCGACGGCGTCGTCACTGACCTGGCCGGTTCCCTCGACGGACAGGTGGTGAACGCTGATGGTTTGCGGGTGCGCGCGGCGAGCCTGCCCGGCTACGGGTACGCGCTGAAGCTGCGCGGGCAAAATCATCAGTTCGTCGACGTACCCCGATCGCCGGTGCTCGACGTCGACAGGTACACGTTGGCGGCGTGGGTGCGATACACCGGCGTGGAGAACGACCTCACCCGTGGGCGGTGGGAGGTGCTGGAGAAGGCGGCGTCGTACTGGATGAATGTGCGTACCGACGGGCACGTGCGCGTGGGTGGTTTCTTCGGTGGCTGCTCCGGACCCGGCGTCTGGCAGTACCTGGACAGCACCGCCACCGTCGTTGTTGGTCGCTGGACTCACCTGGCCGCGACATACAACGGCGCGACTCTTCGGGTCTACGTGGATGGGCTGCTCGCCGGGTCGAAGGCAGTGACCGGCCGCACCTGCGTCAGCGGGGAGCCGCTGGCGGTGGGTGCCAAGAACAACCCGTCCAAGGGATTGCTCGAGGCGTTCTGGGACGGTCGCCTCGACGAAGTACGCATCTACGACCACGCGCTGACAGCCTCGGAGGTCGGCCAGCTCGCGGCCCGGTCGACCGGCTGAGGAGACACCCGCGGTGCTCGCTCACCCGGGGGCCTCGATCAAGGAATATGGCTTACTGACTGATCTGGCTCACTCACGGCGGCGCGCCGGTTCAGAGCGAGCGCCACTCCCGGGAAGACCATCACGGAAAGCACCCCCGCTCCGACGAGGGCGGCGGCGTTCTCGGGCAGCATTGTTTGCGTGCTCAGGCCGATCTGGCTGAGGGCAACGAGCAGCGGGAGCGCGGTCGCTGTCAGCAGTGTCATCTGGACCCGCTGCGTCACGTCAAGCTCACCTCGATACACGACCAGCGCGGGCATTCCGCGGACAGCGAGTAGCAGCAGGAAGAAGACGACCAACCGAGTGGGTGCCTCGATGATGGAATCCAGATCGAGGGTCATGCCGGAGGACACGAAGAAGATGGGGATGAAGAACCCGTAGCCGAGTGCGTCCAGCTTGTTTTCGAGAAGCTGAACGTTACCGGGCGCCCAACGTCGCAGCACAACACCGGCGAGGAACGCGCCCAGCACAACGTCGAGGCCGAAGTCACTGGCGATGACGAGCAGAATGAGCAGGAGAAGGACGGTGCAGCGCAGAGTCGTTTGCGAGGTCGCATGCTCGCCCTCCCAAAACACCCGACGGAGACGCTCGGCACGAAAGAGCTTGGGCGCGACCGTGAGAACTACGGCGGCCACACCAACGGCTGCCAATGACAGCAGGCCGAGCAGGCGGCCGTGGGCGCTGAGGAGAATCGCGATCCCCAGCACAGGAAGGAACTCACCGACCGCGCCGGCCGACAAGATGTAGGGGGCCAAGCGTCCGGTCAGCACCCCGGCGTCGCGAAGGATCGGAAGGAGTGTTCCGAGGGCCGTGGTGGTCAACCCGAGCGCGATGGGGACGAAGTCGCGCACGAACCCGACGGCCTCCAGCAGCCCGGTGACCAAGATGGCAACGGCGACGGTTGTCGCCCATCCAACGAAGGCGAGCTGACCGGGGCGTTCGCGGAAGAGATGAAGCTCGAGCTCGTAGCCTGCGAGCAGGAACAAGAATCCCAGCCCCAAGTTCGAGAGCAGCTCGATGCTGGCTGGCTCCGCCCAGCCGAGCAGCTGCGGACCGACGAGGACGCCGCCAACGATGAGGACAACAACCTGGGGCAAGCGCACCCACGGTGTCAGCCCGGACACGAGTGGCGCCACTGCCGCGACGACCGCCACCACCAGGAGCGTGTCAAGGCCCTGTTGAAGGCTCAACGGCAGCCACCTCCAGTCGCAACGCTCGCCAGCGGGGAAAGACGCTCATTGGCGATGGAAGTATCGCGGTTCCCGGCTGCTGTCCCAACGACCAGATACCCCAGCAGACTGTATTCTTCAACGCGTGCTGGCCATCGAGCCACCGCAGGCGACGCGCGGGAGGTGGTCGCGATGAGCACGATCACCGTGACCGATGGCCGACGCCACCAACTCAACCGGCGAGCGCGTCGGCTGGCTTGGATCACGATCGGCTACAACGCGGTGGAGGGTGTGGTGGCTCTCACGGCCGGCGTCGTCGCCTCGTCAGCCGCGCTGGTGTCCTTCGGCCTCGACTCCGCGGTGGAAGTGATGTCCGCTCTGGCCCTGACCTGGCAGTTCAGCGGGCGCCGCGACCCACGCGAGCGGGAACACGTCACCATGCGGTTCATTGCCGGAGCGTTCGTGGCACTTGCGGCGTACGTCACGTACGACGCGCTTCGCACCCTCTTGGGCGGCCAGGACCCCGACGTGAGCCCCGTTGGTATCGCCCTCGCCGCGCTGTCCATGACCTTCATGCCCGCTCTGGTGTGGGCCAAGCGCCGAACGGGTCGCGAGCTGGGGTCGGCCTCGGTTGTGGCCGATGCCACCCAGAGTCTGCTGTGCAGCTACATGTCAGCCGTCTTGCTGATCGGCCTGGCGCTCAACGCGTCGTTGGGGTGGAGTTGGGCCGACCCGGTCGCGGCGCTCTTCATCGCGGCATTCGCCGCGCGTGAGGGGATCCAAGCCTGGCGAGGCGATGCCTGCTGCGCTCCGATCAGCAGCGGCTGCCACTGACCTCCTGACTAGGGTCACACAGTCTCTCGGCTGACGGTAACGTGACGGCTACCGAACGCTGCCCGCCGCTCGGGCATGCCGGAACCAATGGGAGGGAGCTCATGTCAGCCAAGAGCGACCCGACTGTCGATGCAGACAAGGCCGTCGTCAAGGGCTGGAAAGCACCCTCCGAGCGCGTTCGACTTGACCGCGACCGCATCCTGCGGACGGCGATCCGGTTCATCGACGACAGGGGCCTTCGGGATCTCACGATGCGCCGGCTGGGAGCCGAGCTTGGTGTCGAGGCGATGTCGCTGTATCGCTACGTCCCCGGTCGCGAGGAGCTGCTCGACGGCATCGTCGAGACCATCCTGCTCGAGATGGATGCTGATCCCGATGTCGAGATGTCCCCGCAGGACGGCTGGCAGGACTTCCTTCAGCGGCTGGCTCATGGTGTGCGGCGCATCGCGCTGGCCCATCCGGCCGCGTTTCCGTTGATCGCCTCACGGCCCACGGAGGCTCCCTGGTTGCGACCGCCGCTGCGCAGCCTGCAGTGGGTGGAGTCGTTCCTCGACGGCATGATCAGCGAAGGTTTCGCGGACGACTCTGCGGTCGCCGCCTACCGGGCGTTCACGAGCTTCCTGCTCGGCCACCTGTTGCTCGAAGTGTCGAGCCTCGGCGCCGACATCGGACCGCTGGACATCGTCGACCCCGGTGACGACTCATCGAGCCTTCGGGACTACCCGAACGTACGCCGGCTCGGTGCCGCACTTTCCGAGGATCACCCAGCGGCCGAGTTCGAGGAGTCGTTGGAGAACCTCCTCGACCGGCTCGCCCTCCTGCTCGCGAGGGACAAGGCCTGACCATAAAGACGAAGCGGCCCGACCCTTCAGCGAGAGGGATCGGACCGCTTGCGGATGTGGCCTTGGTCAGCCGTGGCTGGTGTTGATCGGGCCGTTGACACCCTGCGGGAAGAACCCACCCCGCCGGGCCTTCTTGTCGGTCAGGTAGACGACGTTGAGCACCCACTCGGCACTGCGACTACGCGCGATGCCGTTGGCGTTGGTCGGCACGATGTTCGCGCGCTTCATCGACCCGATGCCCTGGTCACGCTCGCTACTACCGTCGAGGCTGTCCCGAGCGTTCGAGATCTTGCGTGCCGGCCCCTGCAGGTCCTTCTCGTACAGGCTGGTACGAATCGTCGCCGCGTGATAGGCCTCGACGGCCAGGATGCCGGCCGCTGCCTCGAGGAAGGTCTTGTTCTGGATCAGCGGAGCAGCACCCTTGTAGGCGGTGACGCCGACGTCTTCGAAGATGTACGCGGCCAGCAAGAAGTTGTTCTCGTTGGCGTACGGGTCGAAGGTCTGGTTGGGACC
>JACCYJ010000063.1 GCA_013696555.1 Nocardioidaceae bacterium
GATCAGCAGGATCGAAAACGCCAGAAGCACAAGAACGCCAGACCTTTGCTGTCGTGGCCGGTCACAGGACCGGCATGTCGTAGAACCGGCAGATGGCACCGAACTCATCCGCCAGGAGGCTGGCCCCGCCGACCAGAGCGCCGTCGACATCGGCTTGCGCCATGATGCCGGCAACGTTGGCCGCCTTGACCGAACCCCCGTACAGGATACGCACTGCTTCGGCGGCAGCGGCGGACCACATGTCCTCGACCTGGGTACGGATAACGCCGCACACCTCTTGCGCATCCTCGGGTGTGGCCACCTCGCCGGTACCGATGGCCCAGACGGGCTCATACGCGATCACGCTGCCAGCGACCTGCTCCGCGGTGAAACCGGCCAGCGAGCCGCTGACCTGGGAGAGCACGTGCGGACAGTGCAGGCCAGCCTGTCGTACGGCCAGGCCCTCGCCGACGCACACCAGCGGGACCATCCCGGCATCGGCAACGCGGTGAGCCTTGGCGTTGACCGTCGGGTCGTCCTCGCCATGGTGGTCGCGACGTTCAGAATGACCGACCACGACGTACGAACAGCCGAGCTTGGCCAGCATGGCGGCGGAGATGTCGCCGGTGTACGCACCGCCGTCGTGCTCCGAGACATCCTGGGCGCCGTACCGCAACTCGAGTCGATCGCCGTCGACGAGGGTCTGAATGCTGCGCAGGTCAGTAAACGGTGGCAGGACGACGACCTCGACCCGGGCATAGTCGTGCCGTTTGTCCGACAGTGCCCAGTCCAGTTTTTGCACGAGGACGACGGCCTCGTGGTGATTGAGGTTGCTCTTCCAGTTGCCGGCCATCAGCGGCGTACGGCGTGGCGAGGTCATGTCGGTGCTCCAGGGTCCGAGTGCGGCGGCGTCAGTCGTCCAGAACGGCAAGACCCGGCAAGGTCTTGCCCTCCAGGTACTCGAGACTGGCTCCACCGCCGGTGGAGATATGGGCGAACGAGTCGTCGTCGAAGCCGAGGGTGCGCACGGCGGCGGCGGAATCGCCACCACCGACGACGGAGAGGCCGGACATGTTCGCGAGC
Source organism: Nocardioidaceae bacterium (assembly GCA_013696555.1). Taxonomy (GTDB): domain Bacteria; phylum Actinomycetota; class Actinomycetes; order Propionibacteriales; family Nocardioidaceae; genus JACCYJ01. The sequence goes on from JACCYJ010000063.1 coordinate 1,063, forward strand.
GCCTGCGCCACCGCCTTTGTCCCGGCGGCGAAGGGAGGCAGCTCGAACACCCCCATCGGCCCGTTCCAGAAGACGGTCGCAGCGCCGGCGATGACATCAGCGAAATGCTTCGCGGAGTGTGGACCGATGTCGAGCCCCATCTGATCGGCAGGCATCGCCGTGACCGGCACCACGTTGGCTCGCGCATCCGCGGTCATCGATGGCGCCACCACGACATCGCTGGGGAGCACGATGCGGACATCATGATCGGCTGCCGTGCTCAGATAGTTCCTGACGGCTGGCACCTGCTCGGTTTCGAGCTGACTGCTTCCGACGTCGTGACCCTGTGCCGCGAGGAACGTGAACATCATGCCGCCGCCGATCAACAGCGTGTCGGCCTTGTCCATCAGGCTTTCGATGACGCCGAGCTTGTCCGAGACCTTGGATCCACCGAGCACGACGACGTACGGCCGCATGGGCTCTCGGGTCAGCTGGCGGAGCACCTCGACCTCGGCTAGCACCAGATCACCGGCCGCGTGTGGCAGCCGTTGGGCCACGTCGTAGACGCTGGCCTGCTTGCGGTGCAAGACCCCGAAGCCGTCGGACACGAAGGCGTCCGCCAAGGTGGCCAAGGCATCGGCGAACTCGCCGCGCTCATGATCGTCCTTGCTGGTCTCGCCCACGTTGAAGCGGACGTTCTCGAGCATGGCGACGTCGCCGTCGGTGAGGGCTGCCACCGTCTGGCGGGCCGATTGACCCGCGGTATCGGCAGCGAGCGGCACCGCCGTCTCGAGGAGGCTCGCGAGGCGCGCTGCCACCGGCGCCAGGCTGAGGGCCGGCTCCGGTGACCCTTTCGGCCGCCCGAGGTGAGCGGTGACTACTACTCGGGCACCTCGGGCCCGCAGCCTCGAGATGGTGGGCACGCTGGCCCGGACGCGACCGTCGTCAGTGATCCGCTGCCCATCCAGCGGCACGTTGAGATCGCTGCGTACGAGGACGCGCCTGCCGTGCAGCTCACCCAGGTCGTCGATCGTCTTCACGTACGCCTCGTCCTCGTCGGTGAGCTCGATCGCACCAATGCCCCTGTGGGCACGGCTACTTCCAATGGCTGACGAGCACTTCCAATGGGCTCGAACCCATTGGAAGTGCTCCTATCCCACGTGAACGTGGGATAGGGACAGCCTCAGCCGCGGGGGTCACAGGGAGCGGCCGACGAGGTTGACCAGGTCGACGAGGCGGTTGGAGTACCCCCACTCGTTGTCGTACCAGCCGACGACCTTCACCTGGGCGCCGATGACCTTGGTGAGTCCGGCGTCGAACACGCACGACGCCGGGTCGGTCACGATGTCTGAGGACACGATGGGGTCCTCGGTGTAGCGCAGGATGCCGGCGAGCGCCCCCTCGGCGGCGGCGCGCACGATCGCGTTGACCTCGTCGACGCTGGTCTCACGCGACGCGGTGAAGGTCAGGTCCGTCGCGGACCCCGTCGGGACGGGCACGCGGAGTGCGTATCCGTCCAGCTTCCCCTTGAGCTCCGGCATCACCAGGCCGATCGCCTTGGCGGCCCCCGTGGAGGTGGGCACCAGGTTGATGGCCGCCGCCCTCGCCCGGCGCAGGTCCTTGTGCGGACCGTCCTGCAGGTTCTGGTCCGCGGTGTACGCGTGAATCGTCGTCATCAGGCCTTGCTCGATGCCGAGCCCGTCGTTGAGTGCCTTCGCCATCGGCGCCAGGCAGTTGGTCGTGCATGAGGCGTTGGAGATGATCGCGTGGGACGCGGAGTCGTAGCTGCCGTCGTTGACCCCCATGACGACGGTGACGTCCTCGTTGCTGGCGGGTGCCGAAATGATCACCTTCGAAGCACCAGCCTCGAGGTGCGCCCGTGCTTTCGTGGCGTCGGTGAACAGCCCCGTCGATTCCACCACTACGTCCGCGCCGAGCTCTTTCCACGGCAGGTCGCCCGGGTTGCGCTCCTCGAGGGCGGCGATCCGGCGGCCTCCGACGGTGATGGCGTCGCCGCTGACGTCCACCTCCTCCCCGAGTCGACCCAGGATCGAGTCGTACTTGAGCAGGTGCGCCAGGGTGGCATTGTCGGTGAGGTCGTTGACGCCGACGACCTCGACGTCGGCGCCGGAGGCGAGGGCGGCGCGGTAGAAGTTGCGGCCGATACGGCCGAAGCCGTTGATGCCAACGCGGACGGTCACGAGCGACGCTCCTCACGGGTGACAGGGCGGACGGGCAATGAGCCTATCGGCTCCCGTTGCGGCTGCCTTCGACGATGGCAATCGCGAAACCGTCGTACCCCTTGGCCCCCACCGTCTGGATGGCGGTACCGGTCACGGCCGGATCGGTCCCGATCGACGCCAGCAGCTGGCGCGACCCCTGGACTCTGGCATCGTCGCTGTCGGCATCGGCCACGGAGCCGTCGCGTACGACGTTGTCGACGATGATCAGACTCCCCGGGCGGGTGAGTCGCTGCGCCCAGGCGAAGTAGTGGGGATTGTTCGGCTTGTCCGCGTCGATGAATACCAGGTCGAACGGCGTGACCGGATCCGCTGCGAGTCCCGGCAGCAGGTCAAGGGCCTGTCCGACTCGGACGTCGACGATGTCGCCGAGCCCTGCTCGGCCGAGATTGGCCTGCGCTACCTCGGCGTGGTGTGGCTCGGATTCGAGCGTGACCACTCGTCCGCCCGCTGGCAGGGCCCGCGCCAGCCAGATCGTGCTGTAGCCGCCGAGCGTCCCGACTTCCAAGATCGAACGAGCTCCTTGCACCCGAGCGAGGAGCTGCAGCAAAGCGCCCTGCGGAGCGCTCACCTGGATGTCCGGAAGCCCCGCCGCAGCACTCGCGGCCAGCGCGGCGTCCAGCACCGGATCAGGTGGCAGCACGGTGTCGGTCAGGTACGCGTCAACGGCGGCCCACTGCGCTCGACCCATCCTCAGCCGCTCTCGGCGAGCATCTCCGGCGTGAGGCTCGCCTCGGTGTCCGCGATTCCGAGATCCGCAGCTCGTTTGTCGGCCATCGCGAGCAGCCGGCGGATGCGCCCGGCGATCGCGTCCTTGGTCAGTGGCGGATCGTGCAGGTGCCCGAGCTCCTCGAGGCTGGCCTGTTTGTGTTCGACCCGAAGCCCACCGGCCATCTTGAGGTGGTCGGGCACATCGTCGCCGAGTATCTCCAGTGCCCTCTCGACCCGCGCACCGGCGGCCACCGCCGCCCGCGCGGACCGCCGCAGGTTGGCGTCATCGAAGTTGGCGAGCCGGTTGGCGGTGGCCCGCACCTCACGCCGCATCCGGCGCTCCTCCCATGCCATCAATGACTCGTGCGCACCGAGCCGAGTCAGCAGCGCCCCGATGGCCTCCCCGTCGCGAATCACCACCCGATCGATGCCACGTACTTCGCGAGCCTTGGAGTGGATCGAGAGCCGGCGCGCGGCGCCCACCAGGGCCAATGCCGCCTCCGGCCCCGGGCAGGTCACCTCCAAAGCCGACGACCGGCCCGGTTCGGTCAGCGAACCGTGGGCCAGGAACGCACCTCGCCACGCGGCGACCGAGTCGCACGCCGCACCGGACACGACCTGTGGTGGCAGCCCACGAACCGGTCGTCCACGACCGTCGATGAGACCGGTCTGGCGGGCAAGGCCCTCACCGTCCTTGACGACCCGGACGACGTAGCGGGTGCCGTTCTTGAGGCCGCCGCCGGAGACTACGACAAACTCACTCACCTGGCCGTACACCTCTACCAAGTCGCGGCGCAGCCGGCGAGCCGCGGCGCCGGTGTCAAGCTCGGCTTCCACGACGATTCGCCCGCCGACGATGTGCAGCCCGCCGGCGAACCGCAGCATCGTCGACACCTCTGCCTTCCGGCAGCAAGACTTCGTGACCGGGATGTTTGCGAGCTCAGCTTTGACCTGTGCCGTCATGGCCATGCGTTCGATCCTTGCCACGTGTCGTCGGGAACCCTCCGGGCCGGCCGGTGACTCGCCCCGCCGCGGCGGACCCTGCCGGAAACCGTGCCGGCGAACACTCTATGCCTGCTACCGGACTCTGCTTTACGTCCGTCTCAACCGCCGGCTCAACCGCCGAGGATACGCAAGTACGCGTCGGCCAGCCTGGCCGGGTCGTGCCGTGGAGAACCGTCTCGCGCCGCCACGTCCGCGACCACCACCCGGGCGCCAAGTGACGCCGCCATTTGCTCGAGGGCGGCGATGTCGTCGACCTGTTCCGCGTCCGCGAGGACCACGTCGATCCGCAGCTGAGGCGCGTGCGCGGCCAGGACTTGCAGATGAGTGGCGGGAGCGAACCCGTCGGTCTCGCCCGGCTGCGGCGCCAAGTTGAGCACGACCAGACGTTGTGCCGGTGTCTGGTGCAGCGCAGCGAACAGCTCCGGAACCAACAGATGAGGGATGACGCTCGTGAACCAGGAGCCGGGGCCGAGCACCACCCAGTCCGCTCGCTCGATCGCCGCCAGAGCTTCCGGACACGCCGGCGGATCCGCCGGATCCAGCGACACCGCGACAACCTCACCCTGGGTGCTTGCTACCTGCACTTGACCTCGTACCTCACGCAGGCTCTTGCCATCAGGATCCAGCCCACGTACCGAAGCGGTGATGTCGAGCGGCAAAGAGCTCATGGGTAGCACCCGGCCCTGGGCACCGAGCAGCCGGGCCACCCAGTCGAGCCCGTCGACCGCTTCGCCTAGCAGCTCCCACAAGGCCACGATCAGCAGGTTGCCGACGGCGTGGTCGTGCAGCTCGCCGGCGCTGCGGAACCGATGCTGCAGCACGCGGGCCCAGGTGCGGCCCCAGTCGTCATCCCCGCACAGCGCGGCAAGGGCCTCGCGCAGATCGCCGGGTGGCAACACGCCCAGCTCGTCGCGAAGCCGGCCCGATGAGCCACCATTGTCGGCCACTGTCACCACGGCTGTGAGCTCGGACGTGACCTGGCGGAGCGCCGACAGCGAGGCGGCGAGTCCGTGACCGCCACCCAAGGCCACAGTACGAACGCCTCGTCCGCTGGCGCCGTCGACACCTGACTCCGCGGTCACTCGCGCCCCAGGTCGCGGTGCATCACCAGGGTCGTCACGTCGTGCGATCGCAGCCGCTCACCGAGCGCCTCCGCCATCGCGACACTGCGGTGCTTGCCACCGGTGCAGCCGATGGCGATCGTCACGAAGCGCTTCCCCTCGCGGACAAACCCACCGGTCAGGGTCTGTAGCAGTTGGTCGTAGCTGTCCAGGAACGCCACCGCGTCCGGATGCCCGTACACATACGCGCGCACCGCCTCGTCGAGCCCGGTCAGCGGCCGAAGCTCGGGCACCCAGAACGGGTTGGGAAGGAAGCGCATGTCGGCCACCAGGTCCGCGTCGACCGGGATGCCGTACTTGAACCCGAACGACACGATCGTCGCGCGCAGCGTACGGCTGCTCGGATCACCGAAGGCGGTGGCGATCTTTGCACCGAGCTGATGGACGTTGATGCTCGTCGTGTCGATCAGCACATCAGCGTCCCCGCGAAGCGCAGCCAGCACCGTGCGCTCCTTGTGGATCCCGTCCAGCAGCCGGCCACCCTCCTGCAACGGATGTGGCCGCCGGGCTGCCTCCTGCCGCCGGACCAAGACGTCGTCTGATGCCTCGAGGAACAGCACCGACGGCCGCAAGCCGGACTCGGACATGCGGCGCAAGGCGCCGGTGAGCTCGGCGAAGAACCACCGAGAGCGGGCATCGACGACGACCGCGAGTCGAGTCTCCTCGGTATCTGCTCGGCCCATGAGGTCCACCACCGAGCTCAACAGCTGCGGCGGCAGGTTGTCGACGACGAACCAGCCAAGATCCTCCAGCGCCTTCGCGGCGGTGCTGCGCCCCGCCCCGGTCATCCCGGTGACCAGCACAAGGTCGCGCACCGGAGTACCAGCGCTCACTGGGGGGCCCCCGCCCTGTGCTCAGTCGGTTCCGACATGATCTCGCCGGTGGCCGTGTTGACGGCGGCCGGCGCGGCGGGCATCGGCACCGAGCCGGCCAGGGCAGTGACGATGGCCTCGGCCGTTCGGGCGCCGACCCCAGGCAGAGTAGCGATGTCGTCGACGGTGGCCGCCCGCAACCGTTTCAGCGACCCGAAGTGCTTCAGCAACGTCTTGCGCCGCACCTCACCGAGCCCCGGCACCTCGTCGAGGATGCTCTCGACCATCGACTTCGACCGGCGACTTCGGTGGTGGGTGATGGCGAAGCGGTGCGCTTCGTCACGGACGCGCTGCAACAGGTAGAGCCCCTCGCTGGTACGCGGCAGGATGACCGGGTCCGGCTCGCGGGGCAGCCACACCTCCTCCAACCGCTTCGCCAATCCGCACACCGGTACGTCGTCGATACCCAGCGCTGCCAAAGCCGCGGCAGCTGCTGCCACTTGCGGCGCTCCCCCGTCGACCAGCACGAGCCCGGGGGCGTACGCGAATTTGCGTGGCCGTCCGGTGTCGGGGTCGACGAGCAACGGTCGCTCGTCCGAGCTGGCGTCATCGGCCACCTCGACGCTGCGGGCACGCTCGTCGAGCATCCGCCGGAACCGTCGGGTGATGGTTTCGTTCATGGCTGCCACGTCGTTCTGGCCGTCGACTCCGCGGATCACGAAGCGGCGGTACTCCGCCTTCCGCGGGAGTCCGTCCTCGAACACGACCATGGAGGCCACGACCTCGGTTCCCTGCAGGTTTGAGATGTCGAAACACTCGATGCGCAGGGGTGCCTCGAGCAACCCCAGGGCTTCCTGGATTTCCTCGAGTGCCCGGCTGCGGGTGGTGAGGTCGCTGGCGCGACGGGTCTTGTGCGTCGCCAGCGACTGCTTGGCGTTGCGCGCCACCGTCTCCATCAGCGATCGCTTGTCGCCCCGCTGCGGGATGCGGAGGGAGACCTGAGCGCCTCGCCGGAAGCGGAGCCACGCGGCCAATGCGTCGGCATCCTCGGGCAACGCGGGGACCAACACCTCGCGTGGGAGGGCGTCGCTGCTCTCGCCGTCGTAGAGCTTGAGCAGAGCGCGCTCGACGAGATCTCCGGTGCCGGCGTCATCCACCTTGTCGGCCACCCAGCCGCGCTGACCGCGAATGCGCCCGCCGCGTACCGAGAAGATCTGCACCGCCACCTCGAGGGGATCCTCGGCGACGGCCAGCACATCGGCGTCGGTGCCGTCCGCCAGCACGACCGCGTTCTTCGCCATCGCCCGTTCCAGGGCACCCAGGTCATCGCGGATCCGCGCCGCTCGTTCGTACTCCAGGTCGTGAGAGGCCGCCTGCATCTCACGCTCGAGACGTTTGACGTACGTCGTCGTCTGCCCGGCCAAGAAGTTGCAGAAGTCCTCGACGATGGCTCGGTGCTCGTCGGCGCTGACGCGGCCGACACACGGGGCACTGCACTTGCCGATGTACCCCAGCAAGCAGGGTCGCCCGATCTGCGCTGAGCGCTTGAAGACGCCCGCGGAGCAGGATCGCATCGGGAAGACCCGCAGCAGCAGATCTACGGTCTCCCGGATTGCCCAGGCGTGACTGTAGGGGCCGAAGTAACGGACCCCTTTACGCTTCGGGCCGCGGCCCACGGTGACGCGAGGGAACTCTTCGTTGAGCGTCACTGCCAGCCAGGGGTAGGACTTGTCGTCGCGGTACTTGACGTTGAACCGTGGGTCGAACTGCTTGATCCAGGTGTACTCCAGCTGCAGCGCCTCGACTTCGTTGGCGACAACGGTCCAGTCCACCGTTGCGGCGGCATTGACCATGGTCTGCGTTCGGGAATGGAGGTTCGTCACGTCCTGGAAGTACGAAGACAGTCGCGAGCGCAGCGACTTTGCCTTGCCGACGTAGACGACTTGACCGTGCGCATCCCGGAAGCGGTACACCCCCGGGGAGTCCGGAATGGAGCCCGGCGCCGGCCGGTAGGTCGCAGGGTCGGCCACGAGGTCCAGCCTACGGAGCCGCAGAACGCGTCGTTTGGCGCCATGCGGCTGCCGACACGCCGATGCCTCAAGTCGCAAGGCGCCAACCGATGCGGCTGAGGTGCGCGACGGAAGCGGCGTCAGGACAGGACGATGTCGGAGCCGTCGACCTCGACGGTCTTCGGCGCCAGCGGGTCCGGCGCTGGACCGCCGACGACGGAGCCGTCCTCGATCGAGTACATGCTCCCGTGGCAGTCGCAGTTGATCGTGTCCGTCACGGTCGCGACGATGCAGCCCGCATGAGTGCAGACCGCCGAGAACGCCATGAACTCGCCGTCGTTCGGCTGGGTGACAACGACCTCTGCATCCGCGAAGATCGCCCCGCCACCAACCGGGACGTCGGCGACCGCGCCGAGAACGTCCCCGCCGCCACCTCCGCCGCCGGTGCTACTGCTCGAGCTGGGTGCGGAGGTCCCACCGGTGGCAGCTGGGGTGTCGGAGTCGCCGCCACAGCCGACGACGAACGCGGCACCGCCGAGCACGGCCGCGCTGCGTAGGACCGTGCGGCGATCGAGAGCGGAACGGGGATCCTCGAGACGGTGCGAACGTGGGGTGTCGGGCATGCCGACAGTCTGCCCGCGGAAGGGAAAAACTCCCTCCCCGTGAGCGACAGTCACAGCACTTTCTCAGCCGGGGGGCGGGGAGATACCCGCCGGCCCCGCCGACCGGAGAGGACCGGCTTCAAGAACGCTCCGGTGTAACTCTCCTCGTTGGCGGCAACCTGCTCCGGAGTGCCTTCAGCGATGACGAGCCCGCCCCGGGTGCCGCCTTCTGGGCCCATGTCGATGATCCAGTCGGCGGTCTTGATCACGTCGAGGTTGTGCTCGATGACGATCACCGTGTTCCCCGCGTCGACCAGCCGCCCGAGGACACCGAGCAGTTTGCGGATGTCTTCGAAGTGCAGCCCGGTGGTGGGCTCGTCGAGGACGTAAAGTGTCCGCCCGGTCGAGCGTTTCTGCAGCTCCGCCGACAACTTCACCCGCTGAGCCTCGCCGCCGGAAAGGGTGGGCGCCGGCTGTCCGAGGCGGACGTACCCGAGGCCGACGTCGACCAGCGTGCGCAGGTGCCGCGCGATTGCCGGGATGGCTTCGAAGAAGCCGACGGCCTCCTCGATCGGCATGTCGAGCACCTCGGAGATCGACTTGCCCTTGAAGTGCACCTCGAGCGTCTCGCGGTTGTAGCGAGCACCGTGACACACCTCGCAGGGGACGTACACGTCGGGCAGGAAGTTCATCTCGATCTTGATGGTGCCGTCGCCGGAGCACGCCTCGCACCGCCCGCCCTTGACGTTGAACGAGAACCGCCCCGGCAGGTAACCGCGGACCTTGGCCTCCGGCGTTTGCGCAAAGAGTCGCCGGACGTGATCGAAGACACCGGTGTACGTCGCGGGGTTGGACCGGGGCGTACGCCCGATCGGCGACTGATCGACGTGGATGACCTTGTCGACCTGGTCGGCACCGGTGATGGTGCGGTGCCGCCCCGGGATCTCGCGGGCGTTGTAGATCCGCTTCGCGAGCGAGGTGTAGAGGATGTCGTTGACCAGCGTCGACTTGCCCGATCCAGAGACCCCAGTGACGGCGATGAAGACGCCTAGCGGGAATGTGACGTCTAGCTCGCGCAAGTTGTGCTCGCGGGCGCCGTGGACGATGAGCTGGCGGTCTCGTGATCGTCGTCGCCTCCTGCTGGGCAGCGGGATCACGCGGCGCCGGGACAAGTACGCACCGGTCAGGGAGTCGGCATGCTCATAGAGCGCCTCGACTGTGCCCGAATGCACGACCTGGCCGCCGTGCTCCCCGGCGCCGGGGCCGATGTCGACGACCCAGTCGGCGGTCCGGATCGTTTCCTCGTCGTGCTCGACGACGATCAGCGTGTTGCCGAGGTCACGCAGCCGTACCAGCGTCTCGATCAGGCGCCTGTTGTCGCGCTGATGAAGACCGATGGAGGGTTCGTCCAGTACGTAGAGCACCCCGACCAGTCCGGCCCCGATCTGCGTCGCGAGGCGGATCCGCTGCGCCTCGCCACCGGACAGCGACCCCGATGGTCTGTCCAGCGTGAGGTAGTCGAGCCCGACATCGAGCAGGAAGCGCAGTCGCTCGTGGATCTCCTTCAGGACCCGCTCACCGATCTGGCGCTCCCGGGGGGTCAGGTCGAGGTCGGACAGATAGAGCGCCGCCTCGGCGATGGGGAGAGCGCAGACCTCGGCGATGTTCTTCACGCTCCCGTCGGCTGACTCGGTGGTAACCGCGAGCGAAATCGGCTTGAGCCGGGCACCACCGCACACGGGACAGGGGACCTCTCGCATGAAGCCCTCGAAGCGCTCCCGACTGGTGTCGGACTCGGCCTCTCGGTGCCGGCGCTCGATGTAGGGCACCACGCCCTCGAACGACGTGTAGTAGGAACGCTCGCGCCCGTACCGGTTGCGGTAGCGCACGTGCACCTGCTGCTCGTGCCCGTGGAGCAAGGCGGCTCGGACCTCTGTGGGCAGCTTCTCGAACGGCTTGCGGATCGAGAAACCCAGCTCGTCGCCCAGCGCACCGAGCAGTCGGGCGAAGTATTCGGAGACGTGAGCCGCGGCCCACGGCGCGATAGCACCGTCGGCCAACGACATGCCGGGGTCGGGGACGACCAGCTCGGGATCGACCTCCATCCGCGTGCCCAGGCCATGACACTCTGCGCAGGCACCGAAGGGGGAGTTGAACGAGAACGAACGCGGCTCGAGCTCGTCGGAGTCGAGATCGTGGTCGTTGGGACAAGCCAGCTGCTCGGAGAACCGCAACTCCCGGCCGGGAGCGTCAGCCGGCAGGTCGACCAGGTCGAGCACGACGATCCCCCCCGCGAGACCCAGCGCAGTCTCGATCGAGTCCGTAAGTCGGCGCTTTGCGCTCGCCTTGACCGCCAGCCGGTCGACCACCACCTCGATAGTGTGTTTGCGCTGCTTGTCCAGCTGCGGTGGCTCGGACAGGTTGAACGCCTCCGCGTCGACCCGGACCCTGCTGAAGCCCTGGGTCTGCAACTGGCGGAACAGGTCGGCGTACTCACCCTTGCGACCCCGGATGATCGGGGCCAGCACCTGGAACCGATTGCCTTCTGGCAGCTCCAGCACCCGATCCACGATCTGCTGCGGGGTCTGGCGCGAGATTCGCTCGCCGCACACCGGGCAGTGCGGGCGGCCCGCGCGGGCATAAAGCAGCCGCAGGTAGTCGTACACCTCGGTGATCGTGCCCACCGTTGACCGCGGGTTGCGTGACGTCGACTTCTGATCGATGGAGACTGCTGGCGAAAGGCCTTCGATGAAGTCGACATCGGGCTTGTCCATCTGGCCGAGGAACTGCCGCGCGTACGCCGACAGCGACTCGACGTAGCGACGCTGGCCCTCGGCGAAGATGGTGTCGAACGCGAGGCTCGACTTGCCCGAGCCGGACAGCCCCGTGAACACGATCAAGGCGTCGCGGGGAAGGTCCAGCGAGATGTCCTTGAGGTTGTGCTCGCGGGCGCCACGGACAATGAGACGGTCGGCCACGAGGTGGGTTCTCCCGGTCGGTCGAAGGCGGAACGGTCGCTGCAGTCATGCTAACGAGCCGCTCCGACACCCGCCGACCCACACAACCCGCCGAGCTGTCACTGCTAGATCAGGCGCTGACCTGGTCTGGTAGTGACAAGTCGGCGGTGTGGCTTCCAGGCGGCTCGCGTACGGTGACGCACATGACTTACTCGGGCAAGGTGACGGTGGGCGGGACGCCGGACGTGCGGGAGCTGACCGACCTCATCATCACGAAGATCGCCGTGGGGCCGATGGACAACAACGCCTACCTGCTGCGGTGTCGCGACACCGACGAGCAGTTGCTCATCGACGCCGCGGACGAGCCGGAGACGCTCCTGGGGGTGATCGGTCGCGACGGTCTGCGTCGGATCGTCACGACGCACCGGCACGGCGACCACTGGCAGGCGCTGCCCGCGGTCCTCGATGCGACGGGCGCCATCACGGCGGCCGGCGAGGACGACGCCGACCACCTGCCCGTGGCCGTTGCGGAACGCGTCGTCGACGGCAACCGCGTACCCGTCGGTCGGTGCCCGCTCGAAGTGATCCATCTGGTCGGTCACACGCCGGGGTCGATCGCGCTCCTCTACGACGACCCGGAGGGTGCGCCGCACCTGTTCACCGGTGACAGCCTCTTCCCTGGGGGTCCGGGCCGGACAACACGTTCGGAAGACTTCAGGTCGCTTATCGACGACCTCGAGACGAAAGTGTTCGACCGGTTGCCCGACGAGACGTGGATCTACCCCGGCCACGGCGCCGACACCACCCTCGGCGCGGAACGTCCACAGCTGGCGGAGTGGCGCGCCCGCGGATGGTGACTGCTCAGGGGGTGCCGGGGAATCGGGCGAACCCTCGCTGCCCGCTGCCACCCACTCGGGTGAAGTCACCGCCGATGTCGAGTGAGTCCGGGGTGGCTGTGATGGTCCAGACACCGAAGGGACCGTTCGCGCCGGGGTTCCAGCTGGTCACGACGCCATTGCTCGGGTCGAACGATGCCAGGGCGACCCGGTCCACCTTGGCTTCAGGCAGGGTGTTGAAGTGGCCGCCGATATACACCTCGTCCGAGGTGGTCGCGATCGCTTGCACATCGCCACCGGTACGCACGCGGTACGCCGGCGAGTTGCTCAGGGCGGGGTCGTAGGCGTACGTCCGATTGTTGGTCGAGCTGAAGAACACCCGGCTGCCGTCCGGAGTCGGGTCGAGCGCGATCACAACACCGCCGTCGGTCGGTGCGAAAGCAGTGGCGGTTCCGGTGGCAGCGTTGAGCTCGGCGATGCCCGGACGGGCAGCGCCGGCGATATTGCTGAAGGGACCTCCTGCATACACCTTCGAACCGTCCGGGGAGACACCGACCGCTCGGACGGTGGCGTTGGGGCGAGGAGCGAAGGACCCGTCGACGACGCCCGTCGCCTGGTCCAGCAATGCAAGCCGGTTGATGTCCTGTCCACCGATCCGCGAGAAGCTTCCCGCGACGTACAAGCGTCCAGACGATGTCGCCAGTCCCCGCACCAGGTTGTTACCCGCCTTGGTCTTCCAGCTGGTGAGGAGAGCACCGCTGACCGGGTCGACCGCTGCGAGGCGTGCGTGCGCGGTTCCGCCGACATTGGTGAAGCCACCACCGAGGAAGATCTTCGAACCGTCATCGGAGGCCGCCACCGCATAGACGATGCCGTCGACCGACGGGTCCCACGCTGGGTCGACGGTGCCGTCCGCGCGGATCGCCGCGACGTTCGACCGCGGTAACCCGCCGGCGGTGGTGAACTGGCCACCGATGATGGTCCTGTCACCGACCTGCGCCGTGGCATAGACCACCCCGTCTACCTCAGCCGTGTTCTCCGGCACTGTTCCAGTACTGGCGACCGCACTCGGTGAGACGAACATGGTTGCCGCGACCGCGACAGCGGACAGCACAGCGACGGCCAGACGATGTAGCACAGACATGATGAAAAACCCCCGAGAAGCCAAAGTGCGCGAGCTGCGCCGGCAGACGGAGTCTACGGGTGACCGTCAGCCAAAATCCGGCAAAACGCGACAAATTGACGCACGGTACGCATGCTCTCACAGTGCGTCATCTCGCCACCCGGGGATGCCTGACCGCTCCTGCGGTTCGGGCCAATTTAAGACTTCTCCGGACCACCTTCCGTCATGGATTGCATACTTTGGGTAATGAAGCGGAAGTTAGGCGTGGTCACGAGTCAGCCGACCACGGCTCGGCGCCGGCTGCCCACGTGGGTACCGCAGGGCAGCACGCTGCCGGACGAGGTCTGGGCGACGCGCCATCACTGGGTGATGGCGCTCCTCGTCGTACAGGCGGTGGGGCTGCTGCCGTACGGACTCGTCCGCAACTACTCGCTGACCGACTCGCTGCTCCAGGCCGCGTTGCCGCTTGCCATGGCCGCATGGGCATCGGTGAGTTGGTTGTCCAACGTGACCCGCGCCTCGGTCGCAGCGGTCGGTCTCATGGTCGAGTCGGGAATCATCGTGCATCTCTCTGGCGGTGTCATCGAGGCGCACTTCCACTTTTTCGTCATGGTGCCGATCGTTGCCCTGTACGAAAGCTGGATCCCGTTCGGCCTCGCCGTCGGGTACGTGCTGTTCCAGCACGGAATCGTCGGGACCCTGGACAGCTCGTCGGTCTACAACCACGACAGCGCCCAATCGTCACCATGGACATGGGCCGGCATTCACGCTGGCCTCTTCGCCTTTGCCTGCCTCGGTGCGCTCGCCCACTGGACCTTGCACGAGCACGCCCGCCAGGTGAGAGAGCAACTGAAGCAAGCCATCGAACAGGACGCCCTCACCTCGCTGCCCAACCGCACTGGGCTCAAACGGCTCGGTCAGGAGGCCATCGGGCGCGGTGACCCCATCAGCGTTCTGCTCATCGACCTCGATGGTTTCAAGGATGTCAATGACACCCTCGGGCACGCCGGCGGCGACCTCCTGCTGGCACAGGTCGCCACTCGGCTCCGGACGGTTCTCGACGTCCGCGACGTACTCGGCCGACTGGGCGGCGATGAGTATGTCGTGTTGCTGCCGCGTTGTGGACCCGAAGGAGCCCGCGCGATCGCCGACCGGCTGCGGGATTCTCTGACCGAGAACTTCGCGATCCACGACCTGCGGATGGATATCAACGGCAGTGTCGGCATCTCCAGCTGGTCACCCAGCTCGCCGGATCCGGAGAACGCGGCAGCGGTTGAAATCATGACCGAGCTGCTGCGGCAGGCTGATGTGGCGATGTACGTCGCCAAGCAGGCCCGCAGCGGCACCGCACGCTATGAGCCGGTCCAGGATCACGAGGCGCGTCGCCGCCTCACGTTCATCAGCGAGTTGCGCCGCGCCATCGACTCCGAGGAACTGGTCGTGTACTTCCAGCCGAAGATCAGTCTTGTCAGCGGCTCGCCCTCCGGTCTCGAGGCACTGGTCCGGTGGCAACACCCTGAACGCGGCTTGATCGGGCCTGGCGACTTCATCCCCACCGCGGAGAGGACCTCGCTCATCGACTCGCTGACCGAGGTTGTCCTCGACAAGGCGCTGGCTGCGGTGCGCCAATGGCATGACGCAGACGTCCTTCTCGGTGTCTCGGTCAACGTCTCGCCGCACTCCTTGACAAACCGGCAACTGGTGCACACCGTCGACCGCTTGCTTCACCGGTACGACCTCGAGCCGCGGTGGCTGTGCCTGGAGATCACCGAGGAGGTCCTCCTCGTCGACGACGACGGCGCCCTGTTCCTGCTGCGCGAAATGCAACAGCGCGGAGTTCTGATCGCCATCGACGACTACGGAAGCGGCTATGCCTCGATGTCATACCTGCAACGACTGGCGGCGGACGAGCTGAAGATCGACCGCAGCATTGTCGGAGGTCTCGCGGCGCAGGAACCAAGCCCGGTCCAGCAACGATCCGCTGCCGACTACGGCCTTGTCATCGTGCGATCCACTATCGAGATGGGACACAGTCTCGGTCTGCGGGTGGTAGCCGAGGGCGTCGAGAACGCAGAGGCGATGGCCACCCTTACGGCGGCTGGCTGTGACGAGGCGCAGGGGTATCTGATCGCCCGGCCCATGCCCGCCGACGACGTGTTGCCTTGGCTTCGGACGCGCGCGCCGATCCGGCCCGCACTCCAGCGACTCGGCGCCTCCTAACCTCCTAGCCGCACCGCACCGTCACCCGGCGCGGATCGCCCGATGGTTGTGCACAGAGGTGGACAAACCCTCAGAATGCGCGCGTGTGGCGGTGGGCGGCCCTTGCCCATGAGGCCGTGATGGTCGAGGGTGTGAGCATCAGCTCGAGCCAGGAGGCAGCCGCGATGTCACACCAGGTCAGCGCCGAGCAGGGATCTCCCACGGACCAACCGGAGCTGCGGCGGGTGATGGGGCCCCGACTGCTGCTGCTCTTCATTATCGGCGACATCCTCGGCACCGGCGTGTACGCGTTGACGGGCCAGGTTGCTGCAGAGGTCGGCGGTGCCGCCTGGTTACCGTTCCTGGTGGCGTTCGGGGTGGCGCTGCTGACCGCGTGCTCGTACCTGGAGCTGGTGACGAAATATCCCCAGGCCGCCGGGGCAGCGCTCTACACTCACAAGGCGTTCGGCATCCACTTCGTGACGTTCCTGGTGGCCTTCACGGTGATGTCGTCGGGCATCACGTCGGCGTCCACGGCGTCCCAGGCCTTTGCGGCCAACCTCATCGAGGGCTTTAAGCTTGACTGGGGGACCAGCGGCATCCTGCTCATCGCGCTGGCGTTTATGGTGTTGGTCGCGGCGATCAACTTCCGCGGTGTCGGCGAGAGCGTCAAGGCAAATGTGGTGCTCACACTGATCGAGCTGTCGGGGCTTCTCATCATCATCTTCATCGGCTTCTACGCCTTCACCGGTGGTGACGCGGACTTCTCGCAGGTCACCGCCTTCGAGACCGCCGAGGACAAGAACGTCTTCGTCGCCATTACCACGGCCACATCATTAGCGTTCTTCGCCATGGTGGGCTTCGAGGACTCCGTGAACATGGCCGAGGAGACGCGCGACCCCAGCCGCATCTTCCCCAAGGTGATGCTGACCGGCCTGACCATCACCGGCCTCGTGTATGTGCTGGTGTCGATCACAGTGGTGTCGCTCGTCCCCATCGGTGAGCTCGCGGACAGCGACACCCCACTGCTGCTCGCGGTCGAAGCCGGTTCGCCGGACTTCCCGATCGACCGGCTGTACCCGTTCATCGCGATGTTCGCGGTCGCCAACTCCGCGCTGATCAACATGCTGATGGCCAGCCGACTGCTCTACGGCATGGGCAAGCAGGCGGTGCTGCCGCCGGTGTTCAGCACGGTGCACCGGGAACGCCGTACCCCCTGGGTGTCGATCCTGTTCACCACCGCACTCGCGTTCGGGCTCATCTCGTATGTCAGCACGACGAGCGAGGAGTCGATAACGACGCTGGGCGGTACGACCTCGCTGCTGCTGTTGTCCGTCTTCACCGTTGTCAACATTGCCGTACTGGTCCTGCGTCGCGACTCCGTCGACCATGACCACTTCCACGCTCCGACAGCGCTGCCCGTGCTCGGCGCCTTCGTCTGCGCCTACCTCGTCACACCGCTGTCGGGACGGGAGAGCAAGGTCTATCAGGTCGCCGGACTCCTGCTTGCCATCGGGATCGTGCTGTGGATGATCACCTGGTTCACCAACCGGGCTCTTGGTGCCCGCCGTACCTCCGTGCACGACCCGTCCGACCTGTCGTGATATCTGCTCTGGACGAGCTCGCGGCTGCTCAGCGGGCGACCATCTCGGTGTGGATGGGCGGGCTGGACGGAGCGGTGTGGTTGTCCCGTGACGCCGACGCCGTCCACCACCCGGCGAGCACGGTGAAGCTGCCGCTTCTGGTGGCGCTCTACCGCGCTGCCGACTCGGGCCAGTTGGACCTCGACGAGCAGATCCCGGTACGAGACACGCTTCTGTCGGTGGTGCCCGGCCAGACATACCAGACCACCCAGGACTACGACCAGGACGACGAGGTCTGGGACCGACTGGGATCGACCGCATCACTGCGGTGGCTCGGTGAACGGGCCATCATCCGATCCAGCAACCTGGCCACGAACCTGCTGATCGACCGGCTTGGTGTCGACGCGGTCAACACCGTCTTCGCCACCTTTGGCACACCCGCATCGCAACTGGCACGCGGCATTCAGGACGCGCCGGCTGGTGACGCCGGCCTCGACAACACCGCGACCGCGGCAGACTTGGCCGCCATTCTGCGCGCGGTGGCCGACCGTACGGCTGCGTCACCGGCGGCCTGCGAGCAGATCGAGGCGGTGCTGGCCCGGTGCGAGGACAATGACGGGCTCCCCGCCGGTCTGCCGAACGGATGTTACGTGGCACACAAACCGGGCTGGATCGACGAGGTGTGCCACGACGTCGGGATCGT
>JACCYJ010000252.1 GCA_013696555.1 Nocardioidaceae bacterium
GTGCTCAGGGCCAGGCAGATCAGGGCAGGCCAACTGGCCGGCGCCTCGCAGCGGACTAGCGGGACAGCCGCGGGTCTGGTCGCGGACTTGTTCAACAGGGACGACACAGGTCTGCCGCAGAATGAGGAGTCCGTAACCTCCTGCAAGAACCGGCGCAACATAGTCGAGGGCGGCATCAACGACTACCGCGGTCTTCTCGATCCCCAGGGCAACTTCACCGGGTGGCACCTGTCCACCGACGGCGGAAAAACCGTCGCCAACGAGGGACTCCTGCCACCACTGACCGTCGCCGGCACGACCCTCCCGTCCGGCGGAGACCCGGTGAGTCAGTCTGACGGCGCTTGCAACATCTACATGGCGTCGCTGAACTATGGTCCGGACCCGTTCAACGAAGGCGTCAACGGCGTCGGCTTGTACAAGACGACGCCGGAGAGGCTGCGTAACTGCCCACAGGGCGAGGACCCCGCCAACCTGACGCACCCATCCTGCTGGCCGACGCGACGGCTGGTGGCGACGGCTGAGGTAGCAGGTGGAGTGGGTCACTTCCTCGACAAGGAATGGTTCGACGTCGGCCGCAGCGGCAGCGCCGGCAAGGTGGTGTGGGTTGCCTACGCCGACTTCGCGTTGGACCCCAGTGCCCCGCTCGGCTTCACCGGTGCACAGATTAAGGCGGTCCGCTGTAGCGCGGACCTGGTCACCTGCACACAACCCATCCTCATCAGTGGGAGCGACGCCGACACCCAGTTCGCGGATGTCACGATCAGCGATCGCGGGGCGACTCTGATCACCTGGGCTCAGGTCGAGGGCGAGCTTGAGCAGACCGCGCAAACCTTCACCATCAAGGCCCGGATCGCTCCGCCCGGGAGCACCAACTTCGGTCCGACCCGGATCGTCTCGCGGGAAACCAACCCGGTACCGTTCGGCGGCGCTCTTCACGCGAACGATTTCCGCATCGCCACGATTCCGAAGTCCATCATGCCGACCGTGAACGGCGAGCCCCGCCCGACCGTTGTGTGGGAGCGTTGCCGCTTCCGGCTGCTGGACACCATTTGCGAGGAGCCTCAGATCGTGATCAGCTCCTCCCGGGACAACGGACGAACCTGGTCACAACCGCGAATAATCTCACAGGGGGGAGACAATTACTTCCCCGCAATATCAGACGAGACAGGCAATCCCAGGTTCGTGGTTGCCTACTTCACCAACAGAAACGACCGGATTTTCCACAACCGTCAAGACGTGGAGATGGTCACGATAAACCCGGTAAGCGGATCCATCACCAAGCGCCAACGGGTCACGTCGGTGTCGAACGAGAGTGAGGCCGACCCGATTCTCGGCGGCTTCTTCATCGGTGACTACATCGACGTGCATCTGGCAGGTGACAGGGCCTACGTGGCCTACAACGCCAACTACCGACACGTTCCGCTCTTGGGACAGGGGCTTCCCATACCTCAACAGGACAACTACCTGACAACTGTCCGTCGGTAACAGTCGCATTGCGGCGACCCCCTTGCCCGGCACCAGAAGGCAAGGGGGTCACCGCCGGTCGGCCGGCCAGCACATCGGACAAATCGCCCAACTCGTCGTCGGCTCTCGCAGCAGTCGCCGCGGTCCTCGGGCAAACAGCGTGCCGTACCGGGTCGTCCGCAGTCAGCGGGCTCGTACGTTGAGCACCGCAGCCGAGCGGGCCATACCCACGATCGCTGCCTCGAATCGGCGTGGCAATGCCTCATCTGGGCCGGGCTTCGACATGCTGCACCCGGCTGGGACTCCTTGGGGCACGACATGGCTCGGGCGCTCGGCGCGCTCGATCGGCCCGCTCTGTTACGGCGCTGTTGGAATCGGCCCGGTCCACGTCGGGCCACGGAGGTCGGGCGACGGCACTGTGGCGAGCCGCGAACGTGCCGCTTGCCGCTATTCCGAACAGGCTTCCTCGGCACGTTGCGTACGCCCTCCTTGGACGCCCCGACAGCACGACGAACCCCTGTGGCCCGTTTCACGCGCCGTCGAAAACAGTCTGCTCGGCCAGCGTCGAGCACGCGGCCCGGCGTGTCGGACAGGGACCTGTCTGACCCGCAACGTCCAATAGGAATGACGTGGACGTTTACACCCGTCACTCTGGACACTCAGATCAGACTGGATCGCTGTTCCGC
>JACCYJ010000069.1 GCA_013696555.1 Nocardioidaceae bacterium
GCTCAGATTCGAGGCAAGCCATGGCCATTCCTCTTCGCCCTTCCATCGTTGTTCTACTGCTCTTCACCCTGGTCAGTTTCGTGACCGGGATGACGGCGTTGGTCGTGACAGCGCAGGCTGATCCCGACCGCCAGACGCGGGCTGGAAATGTGGAGACCGCGCGCGAGGTGTTGGAAAGCAAAGTTCACTTTGGGGAAGAGGCAGCCCGAAACGTCTCCGGAGCGCAGAGGGTGGCCAGGAACTTCGACGTGCTCGGGCATGTCGACTTCGGCCGGCGGGACACGAACGCCGACGTGTTCGTCCACGACGGTTTTGCCTATGTCGGCACTTGGGGGTCCCCCTGCAGTGCTCGCGGCGTCAAGATCACTGACGTCAGCGATCCCCGCAAACCCCGCTTCATCGGCACGCTGGCTCACCGGACCGGGACGAGCGCGGAGGATGTGGTAGTCCGGAGTGTGTCGACCGACGCGTTCACCGGTGACCTGCTCGCGGTGGGGATTCAGCGATGTGGCGGCAGTCCTGGCCTGGATGAGCAACTCTTCGGTGCGCAGTTCTGGGATGTCACACAGCCACGTCACCCGGTGAAGCTCGGTGTGATCAATATGACCGACGGGGGCGGTGGCGTGCACGAGCTCGACCTTGTGCAGCGAGGCGGCAACGTCTACGCCTTGCTGGCCACACCGTTTTCCGAATGGTTCGACCCGCAGCAGGATGGCGAATTCCGCATCATCGACGTGACCAACCCGGGCAGGCCGCGGCAGGTCGGCCAGTGGGGTGCGGCCGAGCATGGCTTCTCACCCGGCCCGCTCTTCGGCCAGGGCAGTTTCGGCTCGTACTTTGATCACAGCGTGCGTGCCAGCGCGGATGGCATGAGGGCCTACGTCTCGTACTGGGACCTCGGTGTTCTGACGCTCGACATCAGCGACGTCACACAGCCTCGTCTGGTGAGCCGCACCCGGTTCCCTCCCAGTGCTGACGGCGACGCTCACTCGGTCTCGATCTACCGCAGCGGCGACCGAAAGTTCCTGCTGCAAAATGACGAGGACTTCGACCCCCGCTCTCCCGTGGAGTTGCGCTCCGGTGGGCGGCAGGTCGGGTTCGGCAGTGAGTCACCGTTCGCGCCGGCATTGTGGTCGCAGCCAGAACACAAGGTCTCGGGGCGGGTGATCAGGGCAGCGTGGCAGGGATGTTTCAGCGGCGCCTACCCGGCCGGCACCGAGGGCAGCATCGTTGTGGTCAAGACGCTGTTCTCGTTCCTGGGAGACCCGAGCTTCGAGCCGAGATGTTCCCAAGGGACGCAGGAGCGGGCGGCGAAGAGGGCTGGTGCCCTTGCCGTTCTGCACGACTTCCGATCCCCTGACACGAGCCCGCAGTGGTTCAGTGTCGACCAGGTGAGCATCCCAGTGGTGTTCGCAGAGCCGCGCGACGCTGCTGCGCTGGCCAAGGCGGGGCAGGGCACCCTGCGAGCTGGCCGTCCCTCCTGGGGCTTCATGCGCATCTTCGACGCCGCCACGGGCCGGCAGGTGGCCAAGTTCGACGCTGTGCCGAACGTACACACCCTGCCGTCACCTGACGGTGCCTGGTCAATCCACAACAACGAAGTCGTCGGCGACCACAGCTACGTCTCCTGGTATAGCAACGGCATCGTCGCCCTCGACCTGAGCCCGCTACAGGCCGCCGATCCCAGCGATCCCGAGAAGGTAGGCCAATTCATCCCTCCAGGAGACCCGCGGGTGTGGGGCGTCGCAGTGCGAGGCGGACTCGTCTATGCAAGCGACATGAATAGCGGACTATGGATCCTGCGCCCAACGGGCCCGGCGGCACCCTGACTGACAACAGTTGGACCTCAAATATGGCTGTTTGCTGATATGGCTAGTGATCCTTGGTCGCTAGAACTCGTGCGTTTGTCTTGAGTTTTCAGGCAGCGTTTCCCAGGCGGGTGTGGTCGCTGTAGCCGCGGACGTGTCGGTCGACCACGCGCATTGCGTTGCGGAGTTCGACCGGAGCCGGTGGAGCGTCGGCGCTGATCAGCGGCCGGAGGAGATGGTCGTGGACCCTGGTGTAGAAGATCGCCACGCGTTGCCCGTCGGGGGTGAGTTGGTAGGTGTTGGTGCCGGGTCGTCGTTCGATCAGGCCGTTGAGGCGTAGCCGGAGGATTAGCTCGGAGACGCCGGCGGCC
>JACCYJ010000108.1 GCA_013696555.1 Nocardioidaceae bacterium
GCGGAGGTCGTCGGTCGCGTCCGCGACCGACCGGCGCAGCCCCGACGGCAGCGACGCGTCGGCCAACAGCCGCTCGGCGCGGTCCACGGTGGCCTCCGTCGCGGCGTACGCCGGGAACGCCAGTCGCCCGGTCTCGGCCACCAGCCAGCCGGTACGGATGGCGGACGTGGTCGCGATCTCGTCGAAGTAGCGCTCGACGTACGGCTCCAGCAGGTCGGAGTGCTCGGCTCGCCAGAATCCCTCGCAGAGAGCGAAGACCTCGTAGTTGGACAGACCGGCATTGGTCATGATGCCCTGCCACGCGGCCTGTTTGGCCTCGCTCTCGGGTAGGGACGCTCGACAGCGCGCGGCGTGAATGACGCCCTGTGCGGAGGTGTCCCGGCGTAGCTCGGTCTCGATGTCGTCGAGGGATGCCGCACCCGAGCGCGCCAGCGAAGTCAGCGTCGCCCACCGCATCTCGGCGTCCATGACCAGGCCCGGCGGGGCACCGCCGGCCAACCACCCGGGCAGTATCGACGAACCGGACTGCACCGTGGCAAAGCCCAAAGCGGCGGCCAGTTGAAGTCCTGAACCGGGGGACGCGGTTGCGAGCCGCTTCTCGACAACCGCCGCGACCCGGTCGCGGGACTGCCGGTCACCACCGAGATACTGGCTGAGCAGCAGGTTGTCCGCCCATCCGGACAGGGACTGGATGGCGATGTCTTCGGTCTCGACCGGGAGGGCAGCCTCGAGCAGCGTGAGCACGAACTCACAGGACAGCTCGGCATCCGCAGTCGCATCCCGCACCGCGAGCCAGATCGCGCCCCGAGTGACCGGATCGGCGATGGAGCCGATCCGGCCCGGCAGCGCGGCCAGGGTGTATTCGTCGTAGCGGACCTTTGCCCAGGTGTCGTCGCCGGCGTCGGGGATGATCAGTGTTCCTGCTGTCGGCTGCCAGGTCAGTCGCGCACTGTCACCCGCCATCTCGATGTGCTGGTCCTGGTGCTCGGTACCCCTCGGCAGGTGCCGCACGGTCAGGCCGTGCGGGCGGTGCGCCGGATATTCGGCCGGCGCCGTCCGGGTGAGCCGACCCCCCTGGACGCGAAGGGTGTCCGCGCCTGGCGTGCGCAACCAGCCCTCCACCCACCGGTCCAGGTCTTTCGCGCCTGCGTCCTGCCAGGCTCCGAACAGATCATCGAGAGTTGCGTTCCCGTACGAGTGGGCTCGCAGGTGTCGGCGGACCCCCTCGAGAAAGATGTCATCACCGAGGAAGGCCTTGAGCTGTTTGAGCGCCGCTGCGCCCTTGGCGTAGGAGATCCCATCGAAGTCCGACAGCGCCGTCTCGGCGTCCGGTGCACCGTTCCCCGCGACCGGATGCGTCGAGGGTCGCTGGTCGGCCACCAGTCCCCACCGCTTGCGGAAGTACGCGAAATCGACCCAGGAATCCTGAAAGGGGCTGACCGCACCCGTGAGCCGGTACGCCATGTACTCCGCGAACGACTCGTTGAGCCACAGGTCATCCCACCACCGCATCGTCACCAGGTCGCCGAACCACATGTGCGCCATCTCGTGGACGATCACCCGGGCCCGGTCACTTCGTTCGCTGTCTGGGACCTGGGAACGGAACACCATCGAGTCGCGGAACGTCACGCAGCCAGGATTCTCCATCGCCCCCGCGTTGAACTCCGGAACGAACGCCTGGTGGTAGTCGCCGAACGGATAGCGGATCCCGAACAATCGGTGGTACTCGTCGAAGGCCCTGGCTGTCACGTCGAAGATCTCGTCGGCGTCCTTGTCCAGGTGCTCGGCCAATGACTGCGCAGCATGGATTCCCAGCAGGATGCCATCGTGCTCGCGGGTGACCGAGTGGTAAGGACCGGCAACCACGGTCAGGTGGTACGTCGACAGGGGCACGGACTCCGACAGTTCCCAACGACCAGGGGAGACCTGAGTAGCCCGGGTGTTGCCGAGCACGGTCCATCCCGTCGGGGCGGTGACACTGATACGGAAACGCGCCTTGAGGTCAGGCTGGTCGAAGCATGCGAACACGCTCGGTGCCGCGTCGAGGAACGACATCCCGTACAGGTAGGTGTTGCCATCGGCCGGATCAACAGCGCGATGGATGCCTTCGCCGTCGTTGCGAAGGGGCATGTCCGCTTGCACGATCAGTACGTGCTGGCCGGCATCCAGCCGCAGGGGCAGTCGTCCGTCTTCGAGATCCGCGACGGCCACTTCCGCACCGTCGAGGTAGGCGGACGTCAGCACGGTCGGCTTGACGTCGACGAAGGTGTCGACCGCGGAAGCCGCCGCAAAGGTGATCTCGGCCCGGCTTGCGAAGAGGTCCGGACCGCGATCGAGGTCCAGGTCAATCGTGTACCGGTCCACACGCAGGCTCTCCGCCCGCAGGCGCGCTTCTTCGACCGTCAGGCTCCGCATCAGGCACGGGTGATTTCGGGTGGCTTCGTCATGGTTGGGGCGGGTACCCCGAACCGGATACCGGGAAACGAAGAGCGGCGGTAGGAGCGACGTTTCACCGGGTCCGGTCGGGGTACCCCACGCTCGTCTCGGCGAGAGCCGGCCCGCGCCAACGCGCGTAGCTAACCGAAGATCATGGAGGTCCCCGTGAGCGATCAGTGGAGTAGTCAGGAGCCCTCGACGTGGCAGGAGCCGTCGGAGACGTCCTCCACCACGGATACGGCAAAGGCCGAAGCGGGCAACATTGCCCAGACTTCGAAGGAAAGCGCCAGCCAGGTGGCCGGTACCGCCAAGGAGCAAGGTCAGCAGGTCTTGTCCGAGGCAACCAGCCAGGCCCGCAATCTCGTTGGTGAGACCCGGTCCCAGATCGGTCAGCAGGCCAACGCCCAGCAAGAGCGTGCCGCGGGCAGTCTGCGCTCGATCGGTGATCAGCTCGACAACATGGTTGCCAACAGTGAAGACGGGCTGGCCGCCCAGCTTGTTCAGCAGGCGTCGGACCAGGTGAAGCAGGTGGCCGGGTGGCTGGAGAACCGCGACCCGAACGGTCTGCTCGACGACGTGCGAAGCTTTGCGCGCCGCAAGCCGGGCGCCTTCTTGCTCGGTGCTGCCGGCGCCGGCCTAGTGGCTGGCCGCCTCACCCGGGCGGGCGTTGACCTGAAGCGCAGCGATTCCGGGAGCAACGCCGACTACGACCCCACGTCGGTCCCGCCGGCGTACCCGTACGACACATCCGACGTCGGAGGTACACCTGGAACGTACGCGGCCGGTACGTACGGAACCGGGACATACGCGGGCGATACGTACAGCGGCGACACGTACGCCGGTGAGACGTACCCCGCTGAGACATACCCCGAGGAGCCATACACGGGCGGGACGCACGTGGCTGGCACCAGCCCGAACGAGCCTGTCTGGGCCGACCCCGGGGAGCCGCAGCGATGACCGACGCCATGTCGGACGCCTCGGGAGGGGGTGCGCACGCGGCGCCGGTGACCGACGGTTCTGCGTACGGCACTAGTGGCAGCACCAGTGCCGCTACGAGTGGCACCCGTGACAGCGCCGATGTCTCCATCGGCCAGCTGATAAACAACATCAGCACCGACTTGTCCACGCTCATGCGCCAGGAGGTGGCGCTCGCGAAGGCCGAGTTGAAGCAGGAAGCGAGCAAGGCCGCCAAGGGCGCCGGAATGCTCGGTGGTGCCGGTTTCGCCGGCTACCTGACCGTGTTGTTCTTGTCGATCGCCTTGTGGGCCGCCCTGGCGGCTCCGGTCGGCGCCGGCTGGGCCGCGCTCATCGTGGCCGCACTGTGGGGCCTCGTGGCCGCGGTGCTGTTCGTCCTCGGCCGCCAACGCCTGCAGCAGGTCAACCCCAAGCTAGAGCAGACGGTGGAAACCGTCAGCGAGATCCCGTCCGCGCTCAAGCCCAACTGAGGAGACGACGATGACCACCAGTGACGACCCGGACCAGATCCGCCAGTCAATCGAAGAAACCCGCGCGTCGTTGAGTGCCGACGTCGACACGCTCAACGACAAAGTCAACCCGGTACGAGTGGCGCAGCGCACCAAGGGCCGCGTCGCGGGGAAGGTCACCGGCGTCAAGGCGAAGGTGATGGGGACCGCCTCCCAGGGGGGCGAGCACGTGTCGGGTGCCGTCGGGAGTGCCCAGGACAAGGCAGCTTCCATGGCGTCCACTGTGAGCGACACCGCTGCCTCGGCTCCCGACGCCATGCGCCAGCGCACCGAGGGCAACCCCTTGGCGGCGGGGCTGATCGCATTCGGCGCCGGCTGGCTGGCGTCCTCTCTGCTTCCGTCCAGCCAGGTGGAGCAGCGGGCCGGATCAGAGCTCAAGGAGCGCTCCAGCGACCTCGCGCAGACGGTGATGCAGGAGGCCAAGGACGTGGCGCAGGGTGTTGCGCAGGACCTGCGGGAGCCCACCATGGATGCGATGGAATCCGTCAAGTCGACTGCCCAAGATGCTGCGTCGGAGGTCAAGAGTGAAGCTCAGACGGCGCGCGAGGACGTGACCTCGCAGGCTCAGCAGTCGAAGGACAGCGTCAAGGGACAGGCCGGGAAGAGCTAGCCGACTGCTCACCGGGGTGGCAGCGGTTGGCGGCGGGCTTACCCGGTTCGACCCCGCTGGATCCGCTCGCGGGCTGCTCCTCCTCCTCCATGGAGGAGCGGAGTCCGGCTTCGACCGGGTGAACCGCGCGTACCCGGCGTGGTGTCGGATGGCGCTCATGCAGCGTGGGTTAGCGGCCTCGATGCGACGTCACAATGTCGCCATCTGGTTGCTGCGGAACCGGGTGCGGGGCTGGAACGAGCAGCCCGGTCGGGAGCCGACCCCGGTAACCGACGCACGCCGGGCTGTTGCCGAAGCCAGCAGGGCGTTCGCCGGCGTCCAGGTAGTGCTCGTCGGTCATTCCATGGGTGGACGCGTCGCGTGCGCGATCGCCGCCGAAGACGCGGTGGTTGGTGTCTGTGCCCTCGCACCGTGGCTGCCACCCGGCACCTCGGTGGCTGCTGTTGCTGGCAAGGACTTGGTAGTTGCGCACGGCAGCGCCGACAAGCGGACATCGCCGCAGGCGAGTCGCGAATTCGTCGAACGCGCTGCGCGTAGCGGGGCTGCCTCGTACGTCGAGGTCACCGGGGCCGGCCATGCGATGCTGGGACAGTTCCGTACTTGGAACCGCGTCGTGCGTGAGTCCAGCCTTGCCATGCTGGGACTCCAGCGGACGAATCAGTGAGCGTCCGCCAGGTCGGCATCGAGGAAGAGCTGCTGCTGATCGACCCGGCCACCGGCGAAGTCGCGGCGGTGTCCGACCGGGCGCTGCGAGCGACGCCTGACAACGACGCGGTGTTGGAGCAGGAGCTGTTCCTGCAGCAGCTCGAGACGGGGACCGGTGTTCATTGGGACCTGCCCGATCTGGAGCAGGACATCCGCAGCGCCCGCCGGGTTGCGGGCGAGGCGGCGCTCGCCGCCGGCGCCGCAGTGGTCGCCGTCTCCACCGCGGTCGTGGAACCGCAGCGGCGGAGTGTGCTGACGCCCAAGGACCGCTACCGGCGCATGATGGACCGCTTCGGTGCCGTCGGGCGGGCACAGCTGGTATGCGGGATGCACCTGCACGTTGACGTCGGCAGCGACGAGGAGGCGATCGGAGCGTTCGACCTGATGCGCCCGTGGCTGCCGGTGTTGCTGGCACTCAGTGCGAACTCGCCGTTCTGGCAAGGAGAAGACACCGGGTACGCCAGCTGGCGTACGCAGGTGTGGCAACGTTGGCCAACGGCTGGCCCGACCGAGCCGTTCCACGATGCAGCCGGATATCAGCGAGCTTCGGCGGCGTTGATGGAGACGGGGGCGGCCTTGGACGAGGGGATGTTGTACTTCGACGCCCGCCCGTCTCGGCGGTATCCGACGCTCGAGCTGCGCGTCTTCGACATGTGCACCGACGTCGCGGACGCGGTGCTCCTGGCCGGACTCGGTCGGGCCCTGGTGGAGACCTGCGCACAGGCTTGGATGGACGGCGAACCGATCCCTGAAGCGCGGACCGACCTGCTGCGGGCGGCCACCTGGCGGGCCTCCAGGTACGGCATCACCGACCAGCTCGTGGACCCGAGCACCGGCGCCCTCGCCCCTGCCCGAAGCGTCGTCAACGGGCTGATGGAGCACGTGGCTGCGGCGTTGGCGGCCGCCGGGGACGCTCAGCTGGTCTCGGATCGGACAGCGGCGCTGTTCGCCCGGGGTACCGGCGCAACCCGGCAGCGGGCGGTTGCCGAGGCATCGGGAGGAGACCTGCTCACCGTCGTCACCGACCTGCGGCGACGGACAGCCGAGAGTTGGGCCGGCGCGTGACCGCGATCGGGCTCTGGGTGCTGCTCGGTGCTTCGGCAATGGTCACGGTGTGGGCGCTGGTGTCGCTGCTGCGCAACAAGCCGTTCGACGACCCGCTGTTCTACGCCGTGGCGGTTCTGGAGCTGGTGCTCATCATCTCGGCGGTCATCGGGATCGTGGCGTTGTCTCGGACGGCTCGGGAAGTCGACGCGGCCACCTTCGTCTCGTACCTGGTGACCGCAGTGCTGCTCCCGCCGATCGCGGCGCTCTGGGGGGCGTCCGACCGGACCCGGTGGGGTACGGGCGTCATTGCCCTCACCGGCCTGGTCGAGGCCGTGGTCGCGGTCCGGCTGTTCGACGTCTGGACCCTTGGCGGTGTCTGAGCCAGGCAGCACCGGCGCTGGGCCAGGACGCGTGCTGGTGGCCGCGTACGGCGTGTTTGCGTTGGCGGCGGTGTCGCGTTCTGTCGTTCAGATCACAACCCGCTTCGAGATGGCCCCGCTGGCGTACCTGCTGTCCGCGTTCGCCGGGGTCGTCTATCTGGTAGCGGCGGTTGCCCTGGGGGAGGGGATACCTCGCGCTCGAGCCGTCGCCTGGGCCGCCTGCAGCATCGAGCTCGTCGGTGTCGTCAGCGTCGGAACGCTCAGTGTCGTGCGCCCCGGTACATTTCCCGACGCCACTGTGTGGTCGGACTTCGGTATCGGCTACGGGTTCGTCCCAGCGGTGCTGCCGCTGCTGGGCTTGGCTTGGCTGTGGCACACCGGCGTGTTGCCCGAACACGCCGACTGGCGGAGGTAACTTCCGGAAAAGTCCGCGAAAGGTCTTGTGCGGTTGGCCGATTGCCGGATAGAACTTATCTCACGAACTCCTTCGGGGGTTCGGGATCGAACCGAAGTTCGGGTCCTTTTCCGAGCGGGGCGACTCGCTCGGGCCGGCTGGTGATGCAGTCGGTGGACTCGGACGGACGTTCGTGAGGCGTTTGCATCACCTTCGCCAAATGAGGCCCCGCAAACTCATACTTTGCGGGGCCTCACCCTTTTATTAGCGGCGGTACGTTCGCACAGCCAGTAACCCTTTGCGAACAATGAGACAAAACTGTTGTGAACTTCTGCCTGCCCCTTGTGCTGTGGGCGCTGCCCCGATAGAACTGACGCCACGGGCTCCCACGCGGAGCTCGGGATCGGATCGAGACCCACATCCACAGCCGGTGGGGCAACCCGCTGGAGCCAGCCGGTACGCGGCTTGGCGGGTGTGGCCCACGATCCGTGAGGCTGGGAACGTCACACCTGGCCAGAGCGAGGCCCCGCGAACTCATACTTCGCGGGGCCTCATCTAGTACATACGCCGATTGGCGTCTCGCGTTGGTTCGACACGCGCAGAGATGCTTCTTGGTTGTGCCAGTCGTTGCACCGTCCGAATGCGGCCCGACCTGCTGACGTGTTGCGCCCGAACCGGGCGCTGGATGTCGGTGCGCTGCCCAATCACGCGCAGCCAGTCACGCAGCCAAGCGCACGATGAGCTTCTTGGGGGAATGGTGCAGTCACCGGTTTGCGCCAGGATGGATCCAGATTGACATAATGTGCCTTATCGGCACTCAGACATCCGGGCCGAAAAGGGCGTTCCGACCATCGAGTGGCGCGTTGGGATGCAGTCCGTCGTCGTGTCGCCAGCCGCAAGGCGCCATTCGACGGACTGCGGGCATGATTGCCGCGTGGCTGGGCCGGCTTTCGCAGCGAAGAGAGCGAGGAGGCTGCTGTCCGTCACGGCCATGCTGGGTATCGGCGCGCTGTTGGCCGTGCAGACCGAGATCAACGGGGAGCTCGCCACTCGGCTCGGATCTGGACTGCGCGCTGGTACGGCGGCCGGCCTGATCAGCTTTGGGACCGGCTTGCTGTTTCTCAGTCTGCTGGTGGCTTTCGAGCCACGGACTCGTCGAGGGCTGCAACGGATCGGCACTGCAGTGCGCAGTGGTGATCTGCGCTGGTGGCAGGTCGTGGGAGGCGTCGCCGGTGCGTGCATCGTCGTGTCCCAAGGCCTCACCGTCGGAACCATCGGCGTGGCGTTGTTCACCATTGCGCTCGTCGCCGGTCTCAGCTCCAGCTCCCTGCTCGTCGACCATGTCGGACTGGGGCCTACCGGGCGGCAGGCCATCTCACCGGTCCGGGTCGGAGGTGCCGCGTTGATGGTCGCCGCGGTGCTGCTGACGGGTGCGGAGCGGCTCGGCGGCTCCGACGCCTTGGGACCGGCCGCCCTGGCGCTTGGCCTGCTGCCCATGGCGGCCGGCGGGGGCGCCGCGTACCAACAAGCGGTCAACGGCATGGTGAACCAGGTGGGTGGCCCGTGGGCGGCGACCTGGAACAACTTCCTCGTGGGGACCACGCTGCTCGTCGTCCTCATGCTCGCGTCACTGGGGCTACCAGGTGACCTTCGCACGCTCCCGGGCTCCTGGTGGCTTTACACGGGTGGGCTGATGGGCGTGGTCTTCATCAGCGCAGCCGCCGTCCTGGTTCAGGTGCACGGCGTCCTGGTCCTCGGACTGTGCACGGTCGCTGGGCAGGTGATCTGCGCCGTGGGCATCGACGCCCTCGCCGACGAGGCGCATGTTGGGGTCCTCAGTGTCGTCGGCGCGTCCCTGGCCCTGGCGGGTGCCGCCGTAGCCAGCTCGACCGGGCTGCTGCGCCGGCACCAGCTCACTCGGTGAGCTCGTCGAGTGCGGCGAGGTCGGCCGGGCTCGGCTCCCACAGGCCGGCTTCGGCATTGGACCGTACCTGCTCGGGTTTGGTGGCCCCGGCGATGACCGATGCGACCGCCGGCTGGGCCGCCAGTCCCCCGATTGCGACCTGCAGGATGCTCAGCCCACGCTCCTCGGCGAAGCGCTGCAGCGCGTCGATCCGGTCGAAGTCCGCACCCTCCAGCCGCTGCCCCTGGCTCGCCAGTCGGCTGCCCTCCGGAGCTGCTTCGCCGCGACGGTACTTGCCGGTCAGCAGTCCGTACTCGAGCGGGAAGAACGGCAAGATGCCGACGCCGACGTGTTCGCACGCGGGGACCAACGCGTCCTCCACGCTGCGGTCGTACAGCGAGTACTTGTTCTGCGCGCTCACGAATCGGGTCAGGCCTCCCCCACGAGCAACCCAGTCGGCGTCGATGACTTGCCAGGCAGCGAAGTTGGAGCAGCCGAGATAGCGCACCTTGCCCTCGCCGACGAGCTCGTGCAGTGCGGCCAGCGTCTCCTCGATCGGCGTCAGCTCATCCGGAGTGTGCATCTGGTAGAGATCGATGTGGTCGGTGCCGAGCCGTCGCAGACTCGCCTCGACGGCGGTCCGGATGTAGCGCCGCGAGCCTCGGACCCCCCAGTCCGGTCCGTTGGCGCCGCGCATGTCCATCCCGAACTTTGTCGCCACAACAACCCGGTCACGGCGGCGTCCCAGCGCCCGGCCCAGCAGCGTCTCCGACTGGCCTGGTTCACCGCCGTAGACGTCGGCCGTGTCGAACAGCGTGATTCCCGCATCGAGGGCAGCTTGCACGACGGCGCTGCTCTGCGCCTCGTCGCTGCGCGACCCGAACGCGTTGCACCCGAGTCCGACCGTGCTGACGGTCAAACCCGAGTTCCCGAGCTGGCAGTAGGTCATCGCGCTCACGGTGCTCACCGTACGCACCCCCGCCGGACAGGCGACTCGCCGAGGCACGTATCGCCTGATTATCTCAGATATGAGATAGCCTCTTGGGATGGCCGAGGACTACCTGCGCCGCATCGGCATCCTCATTCGAGTCGCCCGCAAGCACCGCGGCTGGACTCAGTCCGACCTGGCCGACTCACTGGCCACCAGCCAGAGTGCCGTCAATCGAATCGAGCGCGGTCACCAGAATCTCAGCATCGAGATGCTGGCACGTATCGGCGAGGCGCTGGACTCGGAGTTCGTGTCCCTCGGGGTCCCCGGCCCGATGCACCTGCGAGTCGGTGGCGGCACCCGGCTGTCGGGGAGCATCACCGTGAAGTCGTCGAAGAACGCCGGCGTCGCACTGCTTGCCGCGTCGCTGCTCAACCGCGGCCGGACGACCTTGCTCAAGGTGGCGCGCATCGAGGAGGTCAACCGTCTCCTCGAGGTGCTCAGCTCGATCGGCGTCCGAGTCCGCTGGCTCAACGAGGACAACGACCTCGAGATCATCCCGCCGGCGCGGCTGCAGCTCGACGCCATCGATACCGACGCGGCGAGGCGCACGCGTAGCATCATCATGTTCCTGGGCCCGCTGATGCACCAAGAGCGCGAGTTCTCGCTCCCGTACGCCGGAGGCTGCGATCTTGGTACGCGTACCGTCGAGCCGCACATGGCCGCGCTTCGGCCCTTCGGTCTGGAGGTGAAGGCCACAGAGGGCAGCTACCACGCCACCGTCCACCGGCGGCTGCATCCGGCTCGCCCCATCGTGTTGACTGAGCGCGGTGACACGGTGACGGAGAACGCGTTGCTCGCGGCGGCCCGTCACGACGGCACCACGGTGATCCGCAACGCCAGCTCAAACTACATGGTGCAGGACCTGTGCTTCTTCCTCACCGAGCTGGGGGTGCAGATCGAGGGCATCGGGACCACGACGCTGGTCGTGAGGGGTCAGCCGGACATCGACCGCGACGTCACGTACGCGCCGTCGGAGGACCCGATCGAAGCGATGAGCCTGGTCGCCGCTGCCATCGTCACCGAGTCCCAGATCACGGTCTGTCGCGCGCCGATCGAGTTCCTCGAGATCGAGCTAGCGCTGTTGGAGGAGATGGGTTTCCAGTACGACCGCACCGAGGAGTACCTCGCCGCCAACGGCCACACCCGGCTGGTCGACCTGACCACCTACCCCTCGACGCTGCACTCCCCCATCGACAAGATCCATCCGATGCCGTTCCCCGGCCTCAACATCGACAACTTGCCGTTCTTCGCGGTCATCGCCGCCACCGCTACCGGCTCGACGCTGCTGCACGACTGGGTGTACGAGAACCGCGCGATCTACCTGACGGAGCTCAACAAGCTCGGCGCCTCGGTCAAGCTCCTCGACCCGCACCGGGTGCTGATCGAGGGTCCGACCCGCTGGCGGGCCGCCGAGGTCATCTGCCCCCCTGCTCTGCGGCCTGCGGTGGTGATCCTGCTCGCCATGCTGGCTGCCAAGGACACGTCGGTGCTGCGCAGCGTGTACGTGATCAGTCGCGGGTACGAGGACCTGGCGGAGCGGCTGAACTCCCTCGGTGCCCGGATCGAGACCTTCCGCGACATTTGATCGGTTCCCGCGGGTTTGGACCAAACCTGTTGCTCGAACAACCTCATCACGGGCAGCCTGCGGGACGTGCTGCCCACCTCTGAGCTCGTACGCCTCGCGCGAACCGTCGACGAAGACGGCGCCAGTCCCTTGGCCGATTCGGCAGCGGCTCGCTGGGGTTGGCGAGAGACGACATTCCTGCGTTCCAGCGCGGCCCACGTGTTTGCGGCTGGGCCTGCGGGAGCACCGCCGGAGGCCGTCGTGCGGTTGGTCCCAAAGGGGACCGTCGCCGCATCGACGGCCCCTCAGGTTGCCCGCCTGTCGCGGCAGCTGGCCGTTCTCGGTGCGCCCGTCGCCGAGAGTATTCCTACTCGATATGGCGAAGACACCGTCGACATCGACGATGGCATCGGCAGCTACACGGCAACGGCGTTCACCTTCGCGCCCGGCCCATCACCAGAGATATCCGAGCTGAGCGAGACCGAGGTGGCCTCGTGGGCCGGCGCCGTGGCTCATCTCCACCTTGCCGGCTACGGCCTTTCTGCAGCAAGCATGCCGCCCGAATGGCTCACCTCCGAGCTCATACCGGCGGCCACAGTCCTCAGCTCGACGATCCTCGCCCAGGTCGCGGCCAAGACGGTCGAAGCTGTCGCCTCGCTCCCGCGGAGCGGCGACGTCTACGGACTGGTCCACGGCGATCCCGAAACGGACAATCTCCGATGGCAAGGCGCCGCACCGCTCATGATCGACCTCGATGACGCAGCACGGTCATGGTTCATGTCGGATGTGTGCTTCGCGCTTCGTGACCTCGCACCGCGCACCGCTGTCCCTGACCGGCAGCATCCGGTGGTCACCGCGTTCCTGCGCGGCTACCGTGAGGTGCGGGCACTGACCGACCACGAAGTGAGCTGGTGGCCACTGTTGGCCCGGGCTCAGGCCGTGGTGGCGGTGGCGCGGCTGCACCCCGCCGTCACCGAAGCCGTTGACGGCGATTGGCCGACGTGGGCCAAGACCTTGCACGCGCGCCTCTGCGAGATTGCTGACCAGTACGTCACCGCGCTGAACTTGCCGATCCCACGCTGATGTCGCCGGACGTCACGGCAATACTGACCCGGTGGCTGGGCAGCTCGCGGCGGACTACCCGTTCTTCGACCATCCCGGGCCGGTGCCGATGGCGCATCGCGGCGGCGCTCACTACGCACCCAACATCGGCATGGAAAACTCATTGACCGCATTCGGCAACGCCGTGGCCGCCGGTTACCGCTACCTGGAGACCGACGTGCACGCCTCCCGTGACGGCGGGCTGTTCGCGTTCCACGACGCCACGCTTGATCGGATGACCGGGGCGGATGGGCAGATCAGGTCGTTGGACGCCGCCGTGGTCCGTCGGGCACGCATCGGCGGACGTGAGCCGATCCCGTACCTGCGCGAACTATTCGAGGCGTTTCCCCACGCGCGGTTCAACATCGACGTCAAGGAAGACGAAGCCATCCAGCCGCTGGTGTCGCTGATCCAGGACGCCGCGGCTCATGATCGGGTGTGCATCGCCTCGTTCTCAACCGCCCGACTCCGGCGGCTGAGGTCGCAGCTCGGCCCTCGCGTCGCCACCTCGCTCGGATCAACCGAGGTGGCGGCGATGCGCCTGTCACCCGTCTCGGGTCGCCAGGGAGCTGTTGTGGGCCACGGTGGGACCTGTGCCCAAGTACCTCACCGTGCCGGGCCGATCCGGGTCGTCACCGAGCGTTTCGTCGTCAACGCTCACCGCAACGGGTTGCCGGTCCACGTGTGGACCGTCAACGATGCGGACGAGATGCGGACCCTGCTAGGTCGCGGCGTCGACGGGATCATCACCGATCGCCTCGACGTGCTCCGGGATGTTCTCACCCAGCGCGGCCAGTGGTACGGCGCGTCCGCATGACGAGAGGCTGGTGCCGTCAGCGCTCGCGCAGGAAGGTCACGCGGAGCGACATCGGGGCTCGGGACTGCCCGTCGTTCGGTGCGTTCCGGCTCACTTCCCCGGCGTCGCCAGCCGTATCCCGCCAACCGACGGCAAGGGCGCAACCGCGGCCGGCGCTCTCAGGGGAATCTCATCAGCCTCCCGTACGTTGTAAACCCGAAAGACGCAGCCCCGCTGAACCATCCCAATCGGCGCCCGCTGCGAACCGCTGTAAGAGACGTATGACGTACACCGAGGAGGAGCAATGGCAGAGCGCGCCTTGCGCGGAGCGCGCCTCGGCGGGCAGAGCTTCGAGGATGAGCGAGGCGTCGAGATGGCGCCGCGTCATGATGTTGGTTACGCCTGCCCGCGCGGCCACATGTTCACCATCCCCCTCGCCGACGACGCTCAGATCCCGGCGCAGTGGGAGTGCCCCCGCTGCGGCGCGCTAAGCAACCAGATCGACGGCGCCGAACCGGAGGCGAAGCGGGAAAAGCCGGTGCGTACCCACTGGGACATGCTGCTGGAGCGCCGCTCCATCCCGGAGCTGGAGCAGATCCTCTCCGAGCGTCTCGAGCTGTTGCGCGGCGGAGAGATCGGGCCAGCCCATCTCCACCGGCCGACCAAGCCCGGCCGCAAGAAGAGCGCCTGACCCACGACCGGACTAGCTGCGCCCGGTCACGTACGACGTGGTGCGGCGGGCAAGGTAGCCATGCACGATGCGGCGGGCAACCGGTCGGGTCATCGGCAAGACGAAGAAGAAGCCCAATACATCGGTGACGAAGCCCGGTGTCAGCAACAGGGTGCCACCGATGAGCACCAGCGCCGCGTCGGTAAGTTCGCGCCCCGGCAAGGATCCGCCGCGCATGGCGCCGCTCAGGACCCGCCACGCCCGCAGCCCTTCCCGCTTTACCAACCAGGCACCGAGCGCGCTCTCGAGCAGGAGCAGTACGACGGTGGGCCAGAAGCCGATCAGCTGGCCAACCTGGATGATGACCGCGATCTCCACGATCGGCACCACCAGCAGAGCGAGCGGCAACAAGCGCCACGCCATCGATCGACCCCACCCTTCTGGGAAGCGTCACACCATGCGACGCCTTGCCGTCGAGAGTACGTCACGCACGTCGCTCCCCCGTCGCACCAGGCCCCAGCCGGTGACCCGCCACAAGGCCTCGCAGACGACGGACTTGCTCATCTTCGACACACCTCGTTCGCGCTCCACGAAACTGATCGGAACCTCGACCACCCGGCAGCCGGCACGCACCGCCCGATGGACGACATCGACCTGGAACGAGTAACCCGCCGAAGCTACCGACTGCAGGTCAAGTCGCTCCACGGTCGCTCGCCGCAGCACCCGGAAGCCACCAGTCGCATCGTGAACGGGTAACGCCAACAGGGCACGGGTGTAGCCATTGCCGGCACGGGAAAGCAGCATCCGGCGGCGCGGCCAGTTGACCACAGACCCGCCCGATATCCAGCGCGATCCCAGTACCAAGTCGGCGTTCGTCAGGGCCTTCAGCAGACCCGGCAGCTGCTCCGGGCTGTGCGAGCCGTCAGCATCCATCTGGACGAACACCTGGTAGTGCCGCTCGAGGCCCCAGGCATATCCGGCGACGTACGCGGCGCCGAGCCCCTGCTTGCGGCCTCGTGACAACAGGTGCAGTTGCGAATCACCGGCCGCCATCTGCTCGACCACCGCCCCGGTGCCGTCAGGGGAGGCGTCGTCCACCACCAGGATGTCCGCGTCGGGTACCGCCGCGCGTAGCCGCCCGATGAGCGACTCGATGTTGGCCACCTCGTCGTACGTGGGGATCAGGACGAGGAGGCACGCTGCGGTCACGAAGCTCCCTTGCCGACCAGAAGGGCGTCGGTCTGCCCCGGTTCGCTCGCGGAAACTGCGGACGCATCGTCGCCGAGCCCGGTCGAGCGCCGCTCACGTCGCCCGCGCAGCACCGACAACAACAACAACGCCGCGGCGGTCAGCGACAAGCCGTACTCCAGCCAACCGCCGACTCTCACCCCCCAGGTGACCCCGCTGCCGAGCCGGACCGTGTCGACCAGGATCTGGGGTTGGCCGGATGCCGATCTGCTGACTACCTCTCCCGTCGCGTTTGCTACCCCGCTAATGCCGTTCGTGGATGCGACCACCACGTCCTTGCCGGTCTCGATCGCCCGCATCCGGGAGATCGCCCATTGCTGCTCAGGCTGGTCGGTCCCGAGGTAGGTTGCGTTGTTGGTCTGGACGACCAGCAGCTGCGCGCCGTTCCGGGCGACGTCGCGGACGATGTCGTCGTAGGCGACGTCGAAGCACATCATGTCGCCGATGAGAGCCGGACCGATCTGCAGCACTCCTGGGTCGTCGCCGGGCAGCATGTCACGCGGGATCTGGTCCAGTCGGCTGACGTAAGGCGCTAGGAGCGAGCGGAACGGGATGTACTCCCCGAACGGGACCAGGTGCCGTTTGACGTACGTGTCACCGGCTCCGTTCTGCGGGTCCCAGACGATCCCGACGTTGCGTGCCGTACCGGGTCGGGGGCCGTCGACGATCGAGCCGACCAGCGTCGGGACCCCGACATCGCGAACCGCTGAGTCGATAAGGTCCTCGACACCCGGGGATGTGAAGGGGTCGATGTCGGAGGCGTTCTCCGGCCACAGGACGATGTCGGCCGCCGGAGCTGTACCGGCGCGCACCTGGGCGGCATACTCGGCGGTCAGCGCAGCGTGGTTGCGCAGCACCTCTTGCTGCTGCCCCAGTCCGTCGGCACCGGTGCCGGGGACATCCCCTTGGATGGTGGCGATGTCCACGCTGCCGGCTGCGGAGGCAAGCCCGACCGGCAGCACCAGAGCGCCGCCCACGACCGCGACCACGCCGCCGATCGCCAGGACCGCAGATCTCAGCTTCGCTCGAGACGTCCATGCCAAGACGAGCAGGCACGCGAGAGCAAAGACCACCCCGCTCAGCGCCGGGACGCCGAGCCAGCGGGCGTACGCCGCCAGCGGGGTATCGGTCATGGCGAACGCGAGCCGTCCCCAGGGAAAGCCGTGGAAGGGCACCACGCTGCGCAGATACTCCATGGCCACCCAGCAGAACGTGGCGCTGACCGGCCACCAGGGACGAGCCGCGGTCCGGGCGAATGCCCAGCCGAAGAGCGCGTAGAACAACCCCTCGGTGACCGCCACACCCAGCCAGGCGTCGGTCCCGATAACTCGCAGCCACGGCATCAACGACGCCATGAAGACCGTGCCGAAGACGAAACCGACCAGTGTTGCCACTCTCGCGGAAGCCCCCCGCAAGGCTGCGATCAGGCCGACAAGGCCGGCGATGAGCAGGACCAGCAGATCGTGTGGTGGGAACCCCCACGTCACTGCAACACCGCTCACCGCCGCGACGGCAGTGCGGATGAGCAGCGACATTGAGCGTCCTCGGGCGATGGGCTGAGGATGCAAACGCTACCTTTCACAGGCAAGTCGCGCAGAGCCCGGCGCCCCTCGGACCAGTCGGAGACCCGTTGGCGGCGGGCCACCGGCTGTTGTCTAACAGGCGGCGGGCTCTGCACGTGTCGCACCCCGAGGCCCTCGCTCGACCCGGGCGTACCGCGTGAGGTGGAGTCTGGATTCCGGACCCCAGTCTCGCGGCCACCCAGTTGCCGGCTCGGACCGTCGGTTCACCCGGCGGACCAGGCGAGACTGTCGAGACTTCTGCACCCTGTCAACAGCGCTCTGACCTGCGGGGATAATGCAACGACCCAGGTCACGCGGGGCGTGAGGCACCGCCAATTCGCTGGCGTTTCGCCCTCTAGCGTGTCTCGCCCTTCGCCTGGCTAGGTGGGCACGACGACGGTGCCGGTGGCGGTGACAGCAAGCAACGGCTCATCGAGCACCCGGGCCGCCGACTGCGTCGCGTCGCCCCGGCAGGTGACCCGCGCCTCCATGTGCAGCTCACGACTTCGCCGTCCCACGCGGGTCACCGTCGCCACCACCTCGACGACATCGCCGGCGCGTACCGGTTGCCGAAACTGCACGTCGGAGTACGACGCGAACAGGCCCTCGTCCCCGTCGGTGCGGATGCAGACTTCGGTTGCGACGTCACCGAACAGACCTAGGACGTACGCGCCGTCGACCAGCTGCCCGGCGTAGTGCGCGTGCGCGTACGGCACGTACCGCCGGTGGGTGACGCTCAGGCCCAGCCGTGGATCGGCGGTGGACTCGCTCATGCGCTGCGCCGATCGGGGTCGTTGCCGGCAAGGCGGCGGGTGACCAGCTCGTCGACCAGGTAGCTGGCGACCAGCCCAGGTGTCGTACCGCGGGCGAACACTCGATCCACGCCCAGCGAGTCGGCCATCGCCTCGTCGAAGCGAGGGCCCCCGACGATGAGGAGCGGCCGCCGGTCGGCCGGGTAGGCCTCGCGGAACGCCGCTGACATCTCCTTGATGTTGAGCAGATGCGTGTCGCGCTGCGTCACGACCTGCGAGACCAACACCGCGTCGGCCTTCTCCGCCTGCGCCCTCGCCACCAGGTGCGGAACCGAGATCTGGGCGCCGAGGTTCACCACCCGCAACTCCCGGTAGTACTCCAGGCCCTTCTCACCGGCGAATCCTTTGATGTTGAGGATTGCGTCGATGCCGACGGTGTGGGCATCGGTCCCGATGCAGCCGCCGATTACCGTCAGCCGGCGCCGGAGTCCCTTGCGCACAGCCAGGTTGATCTCCTTGGGTGACAGCAGCGGATAGTCGTGTTCGACGACA
Organism: Nocardioidaceae bacterium; assembly: GCA_013696555.1. Lineage (GTDB taxonomy): Bacteria > Actinomycetota > Actinomycetes > Propionibacteriales > Nocardioidaceae > JACCYJ01. The sequence continues at coordinate 18,196 of JACCYJ010000108.1, forward strand.
CGGACGCTCGAGACATCGACGAGGTGGCTGACCGCGCCGTAGACGACGAAGAACGTGTGCTGCGGACCCATCGCCTTCGCGTGCACCACCATCGCGGGGTCCATCCCCATCTTGGCCGCCAGTTGTGCAGCCGCGCCCTCCGCGATCTTACTGTGGGGCATCGGCAAGGTGAACGACAGCTGCACCATCCCATCGCCGGTGGTGTCGCCGTACGGACGCAGAATCGCTGGATCCCCGCTCATGTGTCCCCGCTCATGTCGTCGCCTCCAACAGCTCGCTGGCCGGGTTGTAGTAGCCATCGGCCTTGCGGGCGACCCCGTCAAGACCGCGGCCCCCGTCGGCGGGTCGCTTCATCAGGCCGAAGGTGCCGTCGGCGATGGCGTCCAGCAGGCCCCGATCGTGGTCGATGATCTGCTGGAGCAACTCGATGCCTTCGGACAGGACCTGGTTCGCTCGGGTGGCAATGAAGCCGTCGGGGGTCGGGCGGAAATCCTCGTGCAGGTTGCCGCAGGCGTTCATGACGTAGCGCACGTTCTGCAGTGCGAGATCCCGGTCCGAGAGCCAGGGGGTGACGACGGCCTCGGTCATCATGCCCACGAGCAGGATCCCCTGCCCGGTCATCGCGCCGACGAGGTTGAAGAACCCGTCCAGCAAGTACCCCCGGAACACATCGCCGGTCATGTGCCGGGTCGGCGGCATCCACTTCAGCGGCGCGTGCGGGAAGAGCTGGCGGGCCAGCAAAGCGTGCGCCAACTCGAGCCGGAAGCTGTCCGGCACGTCGGGATTGATTTCGAACGCGTGACCCAGGCCGAGCTGCCAGTCGGCGAGCCCGGCCTCCTTGGCGAAGTACTCGTTGAGCAGCTGGCTGACGGTCACCGTGTGGGCGGCCTCGACCGCGTCGGCGGTGGTGAGGTAGTTGTCCTCACCGGTGTTGATGATGATGCCGGCGCGGGCGTGCACCTGGCGGCTGAAGCGCTGGTCGACGAACGTGCGCACCGGGTTGATGTCGCGGAACAAGATTCCGTACATCGAGTCGTTGAGCATCATGTCGAGCCGTTCGAGACCGGCGAGCGAGGCGATCTCGGGCATGCAGAGCCCGGAGGCGTAGTTGGTCAACCGCACGTACCGGCCGAGCTCCGCGCTGGTCTCGTCCAGTGCAGCCCGCATCAACCGGAAGTTCTCCTGTGTCGCGTACGTCCCGGCGAAGCCCTCCCGGGTGGCGCCCTCCGGCACGTAGTCGAGCAGCGATTGCCCGGTCGAGCGGATCACCGCGATCACGTCGGCACCTTCGCGGGCAGCCGCCTGGGCCTGCGGCATGTCTTCGTAGATGTCGCCGGTGGCGACGATGAGATAGATCCAAGGGGTGCGGGGTGCGTCCCCCCAGCGCCGGATCAACCGCTCGCGCTCACGGCGGCGAGCGTCGATGCGACGGACCCCGACCCCGACCGCCTTGCGTGCCGCCGACCGCACGCGCGTCGTCTCCCGGCCGCTCGGTATCCGGAAGCGAACCGAACCGACTGCGGCCTTCCGCGCCAGCTCCTCCAGATCGGCCGCGTCGCCGCGGGTGAGGGAGTCCCAGACCGGCAGCGCAACCCCGTCCTCGATGCCGGTGTCGGCGCGGACTGCGTCGACGAGGTGATTGACCCACGGGGTGCCGTCGGGGTCGGCGCCACCGAGCCCGGCGAGCCGCAGCGTCGCCCGCTCGACGCTGACCGTGGTGTGCTGTTGCGCGAGCCGGACTATCGGCCGCCCCGCCTGGCGGGCCAGGGAGCGGGCTTTGCGAACGGTGACCGCATCGAGTGGCAGAGCGGCACTCGGCTGCGCGGGCCGCGGGCGGCTTCGGGCGGGGCTCACGGATGTGCTCCTTGGTCGGAATAGATCGTCACTCCGTCGACGACGGTCGCCAGGCAGCTCGGCAACGGCACTTCGGGACGCAGGTCCGGTACGTCGGTGTGTTCCTGGTCCGGGCTGAACCGCCACACCGCGTAGCTTGCAGGCAAGCCGGCCGCCAGCCAACCGGCATCGTCGCGCTTGCCAGCCCGCCATCCGCCGCGAGTGTGCGCGCTGATCGCGGCGCGGACATCGATGCGCTGTGACGGGCTGCGATGCCAGACAGCGGCCCGGACCCCCGCCCACGGATCCATGGGCGTCACCGGGCTGTCGGCCCCGAATGCGAGGGTGACTCCAGCGCGACTCATGGCAGCGAGGGGGTTCATCGCCGATGACCGCTCCACGCCCAGCCGGCGGGCATACAGTCCGTCGGAGCCACCCCACGTGGCGTCGAACGCCGGCTGGACGCTGGCGACAACGCCGAGGTCGGCCAGCACCGAAAGCTCGTCGGACCCGATCATCTCCACGTGCTCCAGTCGGTGCCGCGCAGCGGTCACCGCCGCAGGTCCCAGCTGTTCTGCGGCGGCTCGCAACCCGCTCAGTACGGTCGCCACCGCCCGGTCCCCGATGACATGGAAGCCAGCTTGCAACCCGCGCCGGGTGCAGCCGATCAGGTGGTCGCGGATCCGCACCGCGTCCAGGTAGAGGTGGCCGCTGGTGAGCGCGTCGGTGTAGGGCTGCTCGAGCGCTGCCGTCCGGGAGCCGAGAGCTCCGTCCACGCAGAGGTCCCCGGCCAGTCCGAGGCACCCGTACGCGGCGGCCAGGTCGTAGCCGCCCAGCTCACCCCAGTAGCGGAAAACCTGGGGGACGGGCTCCGCACGGCTGATCTCGTCGATGCGGGCAAAGTCGGCGGGTTGTGACAGGTGAGGGGCGCCCAGCTCGTGGACCAGCCCGATGCCTGCGGTCGCGGCTGCCCGTAGGCCGTGCCGGATTGCCGCCTGTCGCATCGCCGACGTCACCAGCGCGTCGGCTGCGGCGCGGGCGGCATGGTGGGCGTCCCGCTCGACCCGACCGCGGCCGGCCCACCCCTGCTGCGTGGTCAGCTGGGGTGCTCGGTCGAGCAGGGCGGTGGAGACGATGGCGGAGTGCACGTCGATCCGCGCCAGGTAGGCGGGTCGGTCGTGGACGGCACGGTCGACGTCCGCGCCGGTGAACGGTTCGGGCGGCGACCACTGCGTCTCGTCCCAGCCGTACCCGAGGACCACCGGATCGCTCGATCGGGTGGCGTGCCCGGCGATCCGGTCGAGCGCCTCTTCTCGGGAGGCTGCGCCGCGCAGGTCGACCCCGCGTGCCGCCAACCCCGTCTGGGCAAGGTGAACGTGGGCGTCGACGAAGGCGGGCGTCACGAGCGAACCGCACAGGTCGACGACAGCGTCGGCATTGTCGACGAAGTGATCGGCGCCGGCCTCGTCACCGACCCAGGTCACGGTGTCGTCGTCGACCGCCATAGCCGTGGACCTGGCGACCTTCGGCGTATGGATGGTCCCCTTGCGCAATAGCAGTCTCATCACGTGCCCAGGCGCGACTCGAACAGCCGACGCACGCCAGCGTTGTCGCGCAGCACTTGCAGAGCGTAGTCGGCGTGGCCGGGGACGTATCCATTACCGACGAGCATGGTGACGTCGGCGGCCAGCCCCTCAGCGCCGAGTGCCGCGGCGCTGAACGACGTCGCCATCGAGAAGAAGATGACGGTTCCGCCATCAGCGGTCGATAGCAACGCGCCACCTTCGCAGCCGGGTACATCGACGCAGACGACCGTGACGTCGGCCGGGCCCCCACCCGAGGTGACGGCGGCGGACAGGGCCACCGGGTCCCGCGCGTCGGCCAGCACGACCGCGTCGGCAAGGCCAGCTGCGTGCAGCGAGTCGGCTTCACCAGGCAGCGGAACGACTCCGATCCGCCGTCCCGCTCCGGCCTGCGCAGCCGCAGCCAGCGACATCGACCCGCTCTTGCCAGCAGCACCGATCACGCACACCGTGGGTGCACCCCCGCGCGCGCAGTGCTGTCGTACGACTCGGGCGGTCAGTGCTGGTGCGCCGCACACGTCCATGACCGCTAGGGCCAACTCGGGCGACAGGTCCGGAGGGAGGCGCGCGGCGATGCTGCGGCCGAACAAGATGGCGTACCCGTCGCACGGCACTTGCTCGCTGGTGCCGTCCCAGCGGACCAGATCATCCTCGACGACCAGCGGTGTCAATGTGAGCGAGACAAGGGTGGCGACCGGGTCTCCGGCGTTGAGTCCGAGCGGTGACTGCGGTCCGACCTCATCGACGACCCCGACCAGCATGCCGCCCGAGCCGGTGACCGGATTGTGCATCTTGCCGCGGGACGTCACGATGTCCAGCACTCTCGACCGCACCGCCGCACCGTCCCCAGAGCAGGCTTCGTAGAGCTGGCGAAAGCTGGCGGCGTCGAGGTTCAACCGCTGCACGCGGAGGCGTACCTCGTCCGGCCACAGGCATGGCCGCGTATCGAGCACCTCGGCCGCTTGGGGCAGTACCCCGAGCGGCCGGACCACTCGGTGCAGCCCGACCGGGGACGAGTCGGGCCGCGGGTCCTCGCTCACCCAAGTCCCTTTCGTGGCGGAGGGCTCAATCTGCAGGAAGATTCGTCGTGAATCATTGGACTCGCGACAAAGTCTTTCGTACTCTGGCATGTGGACGACGTATCGTCCACTTTACTCGACCCGCTTTGAGGACGGCCCGTGAGCACAGATGTGACCAGTGGCACGACCAGTGCCAGCACTGGGACCCAGCTCAGCCAGCCGTACGCGTACTCCCAGAGGGAGCTCGTGGAGCCCGACTGGACCCGCTTCGCCGGCTGGCGCGAGGTCGGTGTGGCGGAATGGGAGTCGGCTCAGTGGCAGCGCGCCCACTGTGTCAAGAACGTCCGCCAGCTGCGGGAGCTGTTGGGTGCGGGTGTCGACGAGCGCTTCTACGCTGACCTCGAGCGGGACCAGGCCGAGCGGGCGACGATGTCGATGCTGTTGCCGCCGCAGATGCTGAACACGATCGTGTCGCACCTGGCGCCTCATGAGCGGGGCTTTACCGAGGCGCTGTACGCCGACCCGGTGCGCCGCTACATGATGCCGGTGTTCTCCGATCGGCGTACCGACTGGCCGAGCCACCCGCACGCCACCCGTGACTCGCTGCACGAGCACGACATGTGGGTGGCCGAAGGTCTCACGCACCGCTATCCGACCAAGGTGCTG
>JACCYJ010000109.1 GCA_013696555.1 Nocardioidaceae bacterium
CGATCACGAGCTGAGGGGTGAACCCGCGCCGTCTCGCCATCCGGTACAGCACCAGGGCCCGTGGTAGGCACAACGGCTGCCACCACGGCAGCCGCAGGCGCCGGTTGAGCAACCTGCCGAGCGGCACGACGTCGGAGGTGGTGTCCGGTTTGCGACCCTGGCCCACGTCCAGCGCCTTCACCACTTCGGGGAGCGGCGTCGAGGAGAGGAGCGAGCGAACCAGTCGGTAGTCGGTCCACATCTCCACGATCGCCGGCACGCGCTCCAGCGTCACCGCGGGTCGTTCTCGACGACGACGAGCCCTCGCTCAGTCAACGCTCCGAGAAACTCCATGACATCGTCGAGCACACGGTCGGGAGCGTCAGGAAACGCCGCGTGGACGCGGGAGGTCAGCTCCTCGACGCGTACAGGACCGGCCTCCAGCTGGTCCCACACGAACGTTCCCACCTGGTTGATACCGAAGTAGGCCCCCGTCCTGATGTCGAGAAGCACGGTCTCGGTCTCACCGGACAGCACCCGGCTGGCAACGTCCTCTCGTCGCCGGACCTGGCTGTTCGTGGAGAGCACTCCGCTCGAGGTCACGCTCAGTACACCCCCAGGGTTCCACGCCGGGTCTCCCGGCGAAGGGCCTGCCGGAACGCCAGGCCACCGAGGGCCAGCGTAACCGCGGCCATCGGTACAAGAAGCGCGATCAGGGAGAACGCCTCGCCGCCGGTCATCCCGTCGCCCAAGAGCGACCTTCGTACGCCCTCGAGGGTGAGACCGATCGGGTTGTAGGCAAGCAGTGGCGTGAGCCAGCCCGGCATCACGTCGACCGGGAAGTAGGCGCCAGACGTGACCGTCAACGCGGTGGTGCCCAGACCGACAAGCGCACCGCCTGCGCGGAACGTCATGGTGCTCGCGGCGCTGACGAGTCCGAGCCCCCAGACGACAGGCACGAACAACGCCACGATGAGCAACGTCAGCGGGACGCCGGCGGGGTCGAACCGGGCGCCGAAGATGAGCGCGACGAACCCGAGGAACACCGCCGTCCGCAGCGGGATGTAGACGGCTTGGTAGACAGCTGACCCGAGTTGGATGACGGCTACCGAAGTCGGCGTGGTCAGCAGCACCTCGAGCGTTCCGGCCAGCTGTTCGGTCCGCAACGCCTGGACCACCGTGGTCAGGGCGACCGCCATGAACGTTGTGAGCGCGATCCCGATGCTCACGAACTCGACGTAGCTCGCCCTCGCTCCGCCGTAGACCGGCATGGTTGCGCCATCGACGATCTTGCCCACGTAGTAGAACGTCACCATCTGCACCAGGAGGTTGATCCAGTCGGCGACGATCGCGAGCCGATAGCTGAGCGTGATCAGGAGATCTCGACGGATGAACGCGCCGACCTTCGGGAGGTCGGACACCACCTGGCGCACGGCGATCGCGACGGCTGTCATCCGGCCTCCTCGGTCAGTTCGAGGAAGGCCGACTCCAGCTCAGAGCGCTCCAGGCGGCACGCGAGCACGTCCCAGCCGGCCACGTGAAGCGCGACGACGGCCGCGCTCAGCACCACGTCCGGATGCAGGTCGAACGTCAGGATCTGGTGGTCGTCCATCACGTCGAGCTGCACCACGTCGCCGGTCGCCGACAGGGCCTGGTCGACTGGCATCGAGGGGATGCTTCGCGCCTGCATCCGCATGATGAGGCGACGGGAGACTGCGGCGTGCTGAAGCTGCTCCACGGTGCCGTGGAACCGCACCCGACCCTGCTTCAGCAGCGTGACCTCATCGGCGAAGCCGCGGATCTCGTCGAGGCGCTGGGTGGCCCAGATCACCGCTGCGCCGCGTCCGGTGACGCTGCGGATGAGACTGCGCACCTGCTCGGCGGCCGCGGGGTCGAGGTCGTGCGTCGCCTCGTCGACCAGCAGCACGGCTGGTTCGGTCAAGAGAGCACGAGCCACCGACAGCCGCTTCTGCATGCCGTGGCTGTAGGTCGAGACCGCCCTCCGGGCCGCCTCGGTGAGGCCGACGGACTCGATGCACCGGGCCACCTGCTCCCGAGCCGCCGCCTTGCGCATCCCCTGCAACCGGGCGAAGAACAGCAAGTTCTCGCGACCGGACAGTCGGAGGTAGAAGGTGCGGTCCCCCGAGGGGACCAGCTGGATCAATCGCGCCCGCGATGCGCGAGGCAGGGTCGGTGCGGCGACACCCTGCAACCGAACCATTCCGCTGGTCGCGTCGACCAGCCCCACGAGCGTGCGCAGCAGGGTGGTCTTGCCGGCCCCGTTGCGACCCAGCAGGGCATGGACCTGGCCAGGACGGACCACGAGGTCGACCCCCGCGAGGGCTGCCTTCGGGCCGAACGTCCGCACCAGGTCGTGCACCTCCACCGCGGGCGAGAGTGTCTCAGCCGTGGACGCGGCCTGGCCGCTTTCGAGCTCGACGTGGGCGGGCACCGTCATGCCCCCTCCACGAACAGGTGCGCCATCGTCAGGCGTTGGGCCCACAGGCTTCCGGGGACGTCCAGATCTCTCGCGGCGATGTGCTGCAGGAGCGTGTCGTAGTTGATGCCCTCGAAGCGGTGCTCGACGCGACTGAGCACATGATCGAGCACCGGCCAGTCGACGGAGTCCATCACGGCGTCGTTGAACACCGTCTTGTCCTTCCGGTCCAAGATTGCATCGGGCACCCGCCCTCGCAGCAGCGACCGGAGCAGCTGCTTTCGCGCCGGCCCGGGCACCTTGACCTCGGCCGGCAGCGCCAGGAAGAACTCCCACAGGTCCACGTCGGCGAACGGTCTCCGTACGGTGATCCCGTGCTTCGCCTGCACGACGTCCTCGGCCTCCATGGCCAGGCCCGGCCCGTCGAAGGCACCGAGTTGGTTGGTGCGCCACCGGTAGCGCGGCGCGACGCTCCATCCGGGAGGAATCGCCCGCTCCGAGGTGACCCACGCTGGCGTGCGCCGGGAGGATCCCGAGATGCGCCGAGCGACCGCCGGGGGAATCGGAGTCGTCAGCACCTGCTGGGCGAGCCACCGCCATCTGATGCCCGCGGCACGCTGGGCCGCCAGCAGCCGCGCGGCCGCAGCGACCTGCCCGGCGCCGAGCAGGTGCGCGACGGCGCCAGCACGCAGATCGAGCACGAACTCGGCCATCTCGCCCGTGAGCACCGTTCGGAACCCGCGTTCGCGGAGGTCCCGATAGTTGTCGTCCAGCTCGGCGATCGCCGTGAGCGGTCCCGGACCGTCGAACAATCCAACCCAATCGCGCAGTGCTCCAACGCGATGCTCGACCGGGCCCGACGGGGCAGCGCGTCGATGCTCGAACGTCTCGAGCTTGAGCCCGAGGTCGTCCGCCACCAGCCGGGCCCACCCGCTCTCGTCCACGCTGGGGTGGTCGGGATACACCACCACGACCGCCTCCAGCGGGCGGCCGGTCCGCGCCAGGTGGGGTTGCGCGGCGTACGCGGCGACGGCGGGCGAGTCGATCCCGCCACTGAGCGACAGGACGTCGTCCCCGCCCAGCGCACGCTCGCACGCCGTGCCCATCAACGCATCGAACCGCTCCTTGAGCGCCGCTGGATGCAGCTCCGCCCGGCGGCCGCGGCTGCGCTCGAGGATCGCCTCGGGCTGCCAGTAGCTTGAGGTGGCAGTGGACGTACCCCGAATCGTCAGGAGCGTGGCCTTCGGAAGCCGACGGACGCCCTTGACCGCCGCTGGCGTGTCGTCGTCGTAGTCACCCCACAGCGTCGACTCCACGACGGACAGGTCCGGCTCCAGGGCAAGCCCGAGCCCTGCTGCGGCCTGCTTCGCCTCGGTCGCTACGGCGACGCGGCCGCCGCTCGTTCCGTAGAAAAGCGGCGCGAACCCGAGATGGTCCCGCCAGACCCACGTGGTGCGCCCGTCCGTCACCGCCACGGCACAACGGCCGCGCAGCAACTCGGGGGTGCGCAACCCGTGCCGGTGCCACAAGGCCACGACCAGGGCGGACGAGTCAGGGACCCCTGACAGGCCAAGGCCGCGGGCGAGCTCATTAGCGTTGTCGATGCGGCCTTCGACCGCGACCAGCAAGCCGTCCTGCCTGGTGATGCTGTCGCCGTCGGACACGCCCGCGAGAACGCGCCCAAGGCGGTCATACCCCGCCAACGGGCCTCGGTGCGGCGACGCGGCAAACATGCGCGGGAGCGCGTCGAGATCCGGGCTGTTTCCGCCGGTCGAGGCGAGGAGGGTCAGAGCGGTCACGAGCCATCCTCGCTGATCGACACCGACCGACGGTATCGTTTCCGCCAATCTTGGCGCATGGTCGGCGTCGCCCACGAAAGAGAGAGCGGCTCAACGCCGCTCTCTCTTCCGCTGCATCGGGTCTAGGACACGATGCTCGGTCGTACCCGAAGGTCAGGAACCCGCGGGGTGCGAGAACTCGTGGAACTTGTCGAGCTCGTACTCCGTGTTACCGCTCTTCGTGCCCTTCCCAGGCGTCTGGAAGGTGTGGTGAGCGACCGACCCGAAGTCTGTCACCTCTGGCTTGCTGTACATGTGCTCTCCCTCCTCGAGAGGTCGCCTACGACCTCACTGGCGCGAGTGTAGGAGAATCCGAGGTGGGGGTGCCACTCTTATGGCGACGTTGAGCGAACTTTGACTGCTCGTGCGCAGACGGTCACGCATCGCAGAGCTGGAATTCAACATATTTGAACACATCAGACATCTGGCTGCGACCCGCGGGCCGAGTTGCCGACTCGCCGCACGCTTCGGGGAAGGTGGCGGTGGCTCGGAGGGCGACCCCACCTAGGATTCACCCATCGACCCAGTGCGCGAGACCCTGCCGAACCAGCAACCCGTGAGGGGCACGTGCTTCGGCCTGTCGCCAACCGGGAGCGTCGAGTTCAGCACCCTGCGAGCCGGAGCCGGTCGGTTGCTCCACGTCCTCGAGCAGCCAGTCGAGCCGGTCCCCGAATCGCGCCCGGCC
>JACCYJ010000138.1 GCA_013696555.1 Nocardioidaceae bacterium
CGCTCACCTCGCCCGCGACGTCGCTCGTGGTCTGGCCGGTGGAGATCCAGCCCTGCAGGCCGTCCCGGTCGTCCAGGACAACCGCCCAGCGGGCATCCTCGGCGGCCAGTTGCGTCCGGGCATCGGCCAGCGTTGCGCTGGCGCGAATCATCGGGGCACGCACCAGGTCGCTGTCTTGGATCGAGGTGACCGCGAGTCGGCGCAGGCCACGATCGGCACCGACGAACTGGGCGACGAACTCGTCGGAGGGCGCACCCAGCACCTTGGCGGGGGTGTCGTACTGCGCCAGCCTTCCCCCTTCCGCCAGGACGGCCACCTGGTCACCGAGCCGGACCGCTTCCTCGATGTCATGCGTGACGAACATGACCGTCTTCCCCAGGTCCGACTGCAGGCGCAGGAACTCCTCCTGCAGTCGCCCTCGTACGACCGGGTCGACCGCGCCGAACGGTTCGTCCATTAACAACACCGGCGGATCGGCCGCCAGCGCCCGGGCCACACCGACGCGCTGGCGCTGGCCGCCGGAAAGCTGGTGGGGGTAGCGGTCCCCGAACACGCCTGGGTCGAGCCCGACCAGGTCCAGGAGCTCGTCGGTGCGGGTGCGGATCTTGGACCGGTCCCAGCCGAGCATCGCCGGGACGGTGCCGACGTTGGTCCGGATCGTCTGGTGCGGGAAGAGCCCGATCTGCTGGATGACGTACCCCATCCGCCGCCGGAGCTCGACGGGGTTCCCGTGCGTGACGTCCTGCCCGTCGAAGATGATCGTCCCCGACGTGGGCTCGATGAGCCGGTTGACCATCTTCAGTATCGTCGACTTGCCGCATCCCGACGGCCCCACCAGCGTGACCAGCGAGCCGCGTGGCACCTCGAGGTCGAGCGCCTCGACCGCAACCGTCCCGTCGACGTACGTCTTGCCGACGCCCTGCAGTGTGATCATCAGGTCTTCGGTACGGTCCATGCCGTGACCCTACTGGCGGCCGACGGTGGCCCCGCCTGCTACGTGTTCACGATCAACGACTGGATCTGCGGGGACTACTACCGTGACCGGTGGCGCGAGCTGTGGGACGCCAGCGTCGAGCACCTGTGGATCACCGCCGCGGCGGTCGTGCTCGGGCTGCTCCTGGCCATCCCGGTGGCACTGCTGGCCCGGCGGCTGCCCCGGTTCGAGGGCCTCGTGCTGGGCGCGACCACCATCATCTACACCGTGCCGTCGCTGGCGATGTTCTCGCTGCTGGTGCCGTTCACGTTCTTGACGCCGCGCACCGTGATCATCGGGTTGGCGTTGTACTCACTCACGATCTTGGTCCGCCAGATCCTCGCCGGCCTGCGCTCGGTACCGGACGAGGTGCGCGAGGCAGCCGCCGGGCTGGGGTACAGCAGCCTTCGGATGCTGGCCCGGATCGAGCTCCCGCTGGCGCTGCCGGTGATCATGGCGGGTCTGCGGGTGGCCACGGTCTCGACCGTCGCCTTGACCACGGTCGGGTCCATCGTGGGATACGGGGGGCTCGGCAACCTGCTCGCTTCGGGGGTCGACACCGACTTCAAGGCGCAGATCCTCGCCGCCAGCGTGTTGTGCGTTCTGCTCGCCGTGGTGCTTGACCTTGGCCTGCTCGGCGTTCAACGGGTCTTGACGCCGTGGGCACGGGCACGGAGCAGCTGATGGACGCATTCCGCGCCGGGGTCAGCTGGCTGCTCGACGGCTCCAACTGGTCCGGCACCGACGGTCTCACCCAGCAGTTGGTCGAGCAGGTCCTGCTGACGGTGACGAGTTTGGTGATCGCAACGCTGGTGGCGCTCCCGGTGGCGCTGTGGCTCGGACATCTCGGACGCGGCGGTGCCCTCGCCATCAACGTGTCCAACATCGGCCGGGCGGTCCCGACCTTCGCCGTGCTGGTCCTCCTCTCGGTGGGGCCCCTGGGCACCGACCGACTCGGACCGTACGGGCGCGCCGGCCTGGCAACGCTGGTGTCGCTGGTGCTGTTCGCGCTGCCACCGATCATCACCAACGCCTACGTCGGCATGCGTGAGGTGGACCGCGAGATTGTCGAGGCGGCTCGTGGCATGGGAATGAATGGCGCGCGATTGTTCCGCCGGGTCGAGCTGCCGCTGGCGCTGCCGCTGATCATGACCGGCCTGCGACTGGCGCTCGTCCAGGTATGGGCGACGGCGACCATCGCTGCCCTCGTCGCTGGGCCAGGGCTCGGCAACACCATCACCGCGGGGTTCGCCAACGACGACTCTGACCGCGTCATCGGGGGCGCCATCGTTGTGGCGCTCATCGCGGTGGCGTTGGAGGGGTTCGCGTCGGTGGCCGAGCGAACACTCGACCCGGTCCGTCGCGTACGGCGGGTGGCCAGCGTGCGGGTGGCCGAGCCGCTGGCGGCCTGACGGTTGTCACCGGATCGTAACCATGCCCTGCTGCGCTGAGGTTGCATGCCGCTCTGGAGCGTGCTGAGGTGAACCCTGGCGCCCCCTGGTGCCGATCCGGACACGCGCGGGCTGACGTTCGCGGGACACAGAAGGCGGTGCACCTTGACGGGCACTCGATTGAACGTACGCACCATCCTCGGCACGATGCTGGCAGCGGGCGCACTGCTGACCGCGGGAGCCTGCGGCGGCGATGACGGCAGCGCGCCCTCCCCCGGCGGAGACAGCGACCCCACCGAAACCACCGAACCCGGCGCCAGTGAGACCACCGACAGCGCAGAAAAGGGGACGGTCGCGATGTCGGGTCAGGACTTCACCGAGATGCAGATCATGGCGGAGATGTACCGACAGGTGCTCGAAGGCGCCGGCTACACGGTTGACGTCAACCTGGTCGGCACCCGCGATCTCTACATCAAGGGTCTCGGCAACGGCCAGATCGATCTGGTGCCGGAATACCTTGCAGGTATCGCCGATCAGCTCAACGGCGACAAACCGTTCACGACCAACGATACGCAGGAGGCGCTCTCGGCAGTCGAGCCACTGGCGTCAGACGCAGGCATCACGATGCTCGAGCCGTCCGAGGCGACGGACCAGAACGCGTTCTTCGTGACCCAGGACTATGCCGAGAGCAACGATGTGACAGCGCTGTCGGACGTGGCAGGGGTCGGTGACTCGGTCACCCTGGCTGCGGCTCCGGACTGCGAGGGCCGCGGCGACTGCGAGGGCGGTCTCACCGAGGTCTACGGCATCGACATCGAGCGCATCCTGCCCACTGGATTCGGCACTCAGCAGACGAAGGACGCTGTGCTGGAGGACGAGGCTCAGCTGGGGTTGTCCGGCACCACAGACGCCAGTCTGGACGAGCTTGGGCTAGTGCTGCTCGAGGACGACAAGGGCATCCAGCCGGCCCAAAACCTCATTCCCGCCGTCAACAGCGACTTCCTCACCGAGAATCCCGACGTAGAAGCGCTACTCAACGAGCTGTCCGGCACGCTCACCACTGACGACCTGGCAGGGCTCAACGCCCAGGTCGACATCGAGCGGCAGAAGGCGGCGGACGTGGCTGAGGCGTACCTGAGCGAGAAGGATCTGATCTGAGCCGCGGGTCGTAATCTGGCCGGCATGGACGACCTGTTCGTCGTGCCGGACGCGCCGTGGGTGGCCGTAAGCCCGCGGCTCGCGGTGTTGCGACGCGCGCTGCTGCTCGCTGCGACTGCCGCAGCCGCCCTCGGGCTCACGGTGCTGGCACTGGTGGTTCCCGCCGACCGGTGGATCCTGGTGGTGGCTGCTCTCGCGCTGGCGGTGGCAGTTCCGGTCGGGTGGCGCCTCATCGGCCGCACCGTCGCTTCCTGGGCGTACGCCGAGCGCGACGACGACCTGTTCGTCCGCCGGGGCGTGGCGTTCCGGCGGTTCGAGGTGGTGCCGTACGGCCGGATGCAGCTGGTCGACATCACCGCGGGACCGCTCCAGCGAAGGCTCGGCCTGGCCACGGTGCATCTGCACACGGCGGCGCCGGGTACGCGGGCGAGGATCCCTGGTCTGGTGCCACTGGAGGCGGCTCGGCTGAGGGACCGGCTCACTGCACTCGGTGAAGCGCAGGCGTCCGGCCTGTGAGTGCGGCGCCGCCGATAGCGGACGAGCGCTTTCACCGGTTGCACCCCCTGTCACCACTGCTGCGCAGCGGCCTGTTCCTGGTTGCCTGGGCCGGCTGGGTGATCAACAGCAGCCGGGACGGGATCCACCGGCGAGAGGTAGCACTCTCCGGGCTGATCGCTCTCGGCGCCGGGCTGGTGC
>JACCYJ010000149.1 GCA_013696555.1 Nocardioidaceae bacterium
CCACCAGAACTTGTAACTCGGCGGTATGGGAGGAGGCCGCCGTCACCCGGCGTCGATCTCCGGTCCGGCGCATCGGCGCCGGCGACGTACCAGCCGTGCCAGCGTCGGATTAGCTCCCGGTCGCGAAACGCGCCAGAGTGACGTCGATGGTCACGCCGGTGCCCTGTGCTTCTTGAAGGTCACCCCATGCGTGTCATCCCCCCAGCTCCCACAGCTCGAGCCCGGCGTCGGCGGCCGCGACTACCCTAAGGTCGTGTCGGACCGCACCGCGATTCCGCCGTCCGTGCGGGAGACCCTGAGCATCCCGCCGTTCCGCCGGCTGTGGCTGGTGCTCGGCCTTGCGTCCCTGGGCGACTGGGCCGGCCTGCTGGCGATCACCGCGTACGCGAACGCGCTCGCCGGTGCCGGCTACGCCGACCGCAACTTCGCGATCGCCGGGGTCCTGCTCGTCCGGGTGCTTCCCGCGCTGCTGATCGGCCCGCTCGGTGGATACGCCGCCGACCGGCTGCCCCGGCGTACGACGTTGGTCACCGGGCTGGCGCTACGGGCGGCGCTGTTCGTGAGCATCCCGCTGGTGGGAACGTTGACGTGGCTGCTGATCGCCACCGTGCTGGTGGAGGCGGTCAACCTGGTGTGGCTGCCGACCAAGGACGCCTTGGTGCCGGACCTTGTGCCGCGAAACCACCTCGAGAACGCCAGCCGGCTCAACCTGACAACGACGTACGGAGCAGCGCTGCCCGCCGCCGGGCTGTTCATCGCCGTCACGGTGGCCACGGAGGCGCTCAACTCGACGCTCGGTTGGTTCACCGCAGCGCCGCTCGACCCGGTGCTCTATGTCACTGCCGGGGCATTCGCTTTCGCCGGCCTCGTCTGTCATGGGCTCCATCTGCCGACTCGAGCCGCCGGGCGTTCGGTACAAACCGGCGTGTGGCGCTCCATCGCAGAAGGCTGGTCGTACGCCGGCCGGACGCCGCTCGTCCGCGGTCTGGTGATCGGGGTCGTCGGTGCCTTCGCCGCAGGCGGTGTGGTGATCGGCCTCGGCCGGGTCTACGTGGCCGACCTCGGGGCTGGTGACCCGGGCTACGGAGTCCTTTTCGGGGCGGTGTTCCTGGGTCTGGGGGCGGGGATGTGGCGCGGACCGCGGGTATTGCTGGGCGTCAGCCGGCGTCGGCTGTTCTGTCTCGCTCTGGTCGCCGCCGGCCTGGCGTTGGCATTGGTGGCGCTGGTCGGCAACATGGTGGTGGCAGCACTGCTGACGGTCGGGCTCGGTTACTGCGCCGGCATCGCCTGGGTCACCGGATACACGCTGATCGGGCTCGAGGTGGACGAGGCGGTCCGCGGCCGCACCTTCGCCTTCTTGCAGTCCCTGGTGCGGCTGACGCTGGCGCTGGTTCTCGCCATTGCCCCCCTCATCGCCGGGCTCATCGGCGCCCACCGGTTCCGCGTCAACGACGACGTGTCGCTGACCTACAGTGGTGCGCAGTTCACCTTTCTGCTGGCGGCCGTGGTGATAGCCGTGGTGGGGGCCGGCGCCTACCGGCAGATGGACGACCGACCGGGAGAGTCCTTGCGCGACCAGCTAGGCCATCCGACCCGAACGCCGGGCGAGGCCCCCCGTCGGTACGCCGCGACCGGGTTGTTCGTGGCGCTCGAAGGCGGTGAAGGTGCCGGCAAGACGACGCAAGCTCGCCTGCTGGCCGTGTGGCTGCGCGACCGGGGGCACGAAGTTGTCCTGACCCACGAGCCGGGCGACACCAGCGTCGGATCCACCCTGCGCTCGCTGCTTCTCGACCCCTCCACCGGCGTCCTCGCACACCGCACCGAAACTCTGCTGTACGCCGCCGATAAGGCCGAACACGTCGAGCGGGTCATCGAACCCGCGTTGGCGCGGGGAGCGGTGGTGATCACCGACCGCTACGTCGACTCGACCCTGGCCTACCAAGGCGCCGGCCGTGATCTCACCCGCGAGGAGGTGGAACGGGTGGCCCGGTGGGCAACGGGTGGATTGCGGCCACACCTGACGGTCCTGCTCGACATCGACGTGGCCACCGGTGTCGCCCGTGCCGGCACCCCTGACCGGCTCGAGGCCGAGCCAGCGGTGTTCCACAACCGGGTGCGGGCCTCGTTCCTCGAGATCGCCGGCGGCGACCCGGAGCACTACCTCGTCCTCGACTCCGGGTCCGACCCGGACGCCATCGCCGCGTCGATCCGTACCCGCCTCGAACCGCTGTTGCAACTCTCCCGCACTGTTGCCGATGCCGGCACCCGGGAGGCGCCGTGAGTGTCTGGGACGACCTGATCGGTCAAGAACCGCTGGCGCACACCCTGCGCGAGGCGGTGGCCGCTGCTCGCGATCGGCTCAGCGGCGGCTCGGGGCGGGGCATGACGTCGGCTTGGCTGGTGACCGGTCCACCTGGTTCGGGACGCTCCAACGCTGCCCGGGCGTTCGCGGCGGCGTTGCAGTGTCGAGACGGTGGTTGCGGGCAGTGCCACGACTGCCATACGGCGCTGCTGGGGACGCATCCGAACGTGACGCTCGTCGCCACCGACCGGCTGAGCATCGGGGTCGATTCGGTGCGCGAGCTGGTCCGCAGTGCCGCGCTGATGCCGGCCAACGGGCGCTGGCAGGTGGTGGTAGTGGAGGACGCGGACCGGCTGACCGAGGACTCCGCAGACGCGTTGCTCAAGAGCCTCGAGGAGCCGTCCCCGCGCACCGTGTGGATGCTGTGCGCGCCGACGGCAGAGGACGTGCTGGTGACGGTTCGCTCGCGCTGTCGGCTGCTGGTGCTGCGTACTCCGTCGCCGCCGGCGATCACCCGCATGCTGGTCGACCGGGACGGGGTGCCCGAGGTGGTGGCTGCGTTTGCCGCCCGCGCCTCGCAGGGGCATATCGGTCGGGCGCGCCGGTTGGCACACGACGAGGCGACCCGTAACCGGCGTCGCGAGATCCTGCGCATCCCGACGTCCCTGATCGAGCTGGGCGCCTGCATGGTGGCGGCCGCAAACCTGCACGAGGTCGCACAGGAGGAGGGTCAAGGTGTCGCGGCCACCCTCGACGCCAAGGAGGTCGGGGACCTCGAGGCGATCTATGGTGCCAGCGCCCGCGACGGCCGGGCGCGCGGCTACCCCGGCGCGTTGAGCACGCTCAAGAAGGACCAGTCGAAACGCCGGACCCGCGTCGTCCGCGACACCATCGACGGCGCACTGATCGACTTGCTCTCCTTCTATCGCGACGTGTTGGCATTGCAGACGGGCGCCCGCACGGCGCTGGTGAATGACGAGGTCCGAGCCGACATCGACTCGCTGGCGCGACGGGGATCGGCCGACTCGACGCTGCGTCGGATGGAGGCCGTGCTGAAGTGCCGGGAGGCGATCGCCGCCAACGCGGCGCCGCTGCTGGCGCTGGAGTCGATGATGCTCGACCTTCGCGTCTGAGTGCCTCGTTTGGTCACACTCTGTGGACGATGGCCACGCCACGTCACTCGTCTGCCTACCCTGGGGGCGTGAATGCGCGCACGATGGTGGCAGTCGCGGCGATGGCTGCCCTGCTGCCTGCTGCCTGCGGCACCTCCGCCGACCTAATCGGCAGCGACGCCCCGACCACACCCACTCGGTCGACATTGCCGGAGTCGTCGTCCCCGACAACGCAGTCGGCAGACCCACCGAGCGGCGACCTCCAGCAGTTCTACGGCCAGCAGGTCGCCTGGCAGGACTGCGGCTCCTTCGAGTGCGCCACGGTGACCGTGCCGCTGGATTACGACGACGTCACCGCCGGGACCGTCGACCTCGAGCTGCGCAAGGCACCAGCCACGGAGGACGAGCCGCTAGGTACCTTGTTCATCAACCCCGGTGGCCCCGGTGGTTCGGGCATCACCTACCTCGACTTCTTCTTGCCCGACGCACCGGAGCTGCAGTCGGCGTACGACATCGTCGGCTTCGACCCGCGAGGTGTCGGCGTTAGCGACCCGGTGACCTGCCTGAGCGACGGCGAGCTCGACGACTTCATCGCGTACGACCCGGACCCAGACACCGCGGCCGAGGTGAGGCGCGCAACCGCGCTTGTCCGCAAGCTCGGTCGGGCCTGTCAGGCCAACACCGGCCCGCTCGCGGGCCACGTGTCGACGGTCGAGGTGGCCAAGGACCTGGACATCCTGCGCGCCGTCGTCGGTGACCAGAAGATGCACTACTACGGCGCCTCGTACGGCACGTTCATCGGTGCGACGTACGCCGAGCTCTTCCCCGACAAGGTCGATCGGATGGTCCTCGACGGTGCCCTCGACCCCGCGCTATCGATCAAGGAACTCAATCTGCAACAGGCAGCCGGATTCGAGACAGCACTCAACGCCTACGTGGACGACTGCATCGCGGGTGGCGGCTGTCCGCTGGGTGAGGACAAGCAGGCGGCTCTCGACCGGATCAAGGCATTCCTCGACGGGCTCGACGCCGATCCGCTCGAGTCCGGCGACTCGGACCGTCCGCTGACCGAGGGGCTCGGCTTCTATGGCATCGCGGTCACGCTGTACAACCAGGACTACTGGACCATCCTGAGCAGCGCCCTGGCTGCCGGGTTAGCGGGTGACGGTTCGCAGTTGTTGCAGCTCGCTGACGCTTACCTCGACCGAGGCCAGGACGGCACCTACAACAACAACTCCGCGCAGGTGATCTACGCGGTCAACTGTCTGGACAAGCCGGTCGACGTGTCCGTCCCGGAGATCCAGGCATCCGAGTCGGAGTACGAGGAAGTGGCACCGGTGTTCGGACGAGTGTTCGCCTGGTCACTCCTCGGGTGCTCAAACTGGCCCGTCCAGTCGGCGCAGAAGCCGCTTACCATCGACGCCGACGGTGCGGCGCCCATCGTGGTCGTCGGCACGACCCGTGACCCTGCGACCCCTTATCAGTGGGCGGAGGCGCTTGCCGACGAGTTGGAGTCCGGCGTGTTGGTCAGTCGCGATGGCGACGGTCACACCGGCTACCACATGGGCAACGAATGTGTCGACGACGCGATCGACGCCTATCTCGTCGACGGCACCGTTCCCATCAACGGTTTGCAGTGCTGATCCCCGCATCCGGGCGCCTGACGTTTCTACGTGACACGCCTTGATCTGGGCGCCAGGCGCCAGTCTCAACCACCGACGGATACGTGACCGGCCGCTACACTCGACGCTCGGCCCGGGGGCATCTCCGCCGACCTCGCCGCCTTAGCTCAGTTGGCCAGAGCAACGCACTCGTAATGCGTAGGTCGTCGGTTCGATTCCGACAGGCGGCTCTCGCATCGTCGCAGCTCAGGTGCCTGTTTCACGCTGAGTAAGCGGCACGACGACCGCGCTAGTCCGCACAGAGTCCGCAAGAGCATCCGCAGCAGCACGGTCCAAGCGCTCCGCGACAGCAGCCAGGTCGTCGTCAAACAGGCCGGAGT
>JACCYJ010000266.1 GCA_013696555.1 Nocardioidaceae bacterium
GCTCGGGGCCGGCGGCGCGGAAGTCCACGGCGGTCACGACGACGTCGGACGCGACGACGGCGCCTCCGGACGCCAGCGCGATGCCGCCGACGACCTCGTGGCGGCGGCCCGCCAGGCGCGCCAGGTACTCGCGCGCCTGGCGCGCGTCGGCGGGCTTGCCGAGGATGTCGCCGTCGAGGGCGACGATCGTGTCGGCGCCGAGGACGAGGTCGCCGGCCACGGCCAGGGCCTTGCGCTCGGCGTTCGCCAACGCGACCGCCCGCGGCTCGCCGCGCGTCTCCTCCTCCACGCCGGCCGGGCGGACGTCGAACGCCACGCCCAGCTGCTCGAGGATCGCCCGCCGCTGCGGCGAGGCGGAAGCGAGGGTCAGGCGTCCGGGAAGAACAGCTTCGCCTCGCGCTCGCCCGACTCGGGGGAGTCGGAGCCGTGGACCATGTTCTGACCGACCGCGACGGCGTAGTCACCGCGGATCGAGCCGGTCGTGGCCTCGAGCGGGTTGGTGGCGCCGATCGCCTGGCGGGCGGCGCGGATGGCCTCGTCGCCCTCGAGCACCATCGCGACGATCGGGCCGGAGGTGATGAACTCCACGAGCTCGCCGAAGAACGGCTTGCCGTCGTGCTCGGCGTAGTGCTGCTTGGCGAGGTTCTCGTCGACGCGCATGTGGCGCATCGCGACGATCGTGAGGCCCTTGCGCTCGAAGCGGGCGACGATCTCGCCGGTGAGGCCGCGGGCGAAGGCGTCGGGCTTGACGAGGATGAGCGTCCTCTCCATGAGGTCCTTTCGGTCGTAAGCGCCCAGGGCGCGGTCAGGAGGTGGGCCGGGGCGGCGCTTCGGTCGCCACCGTCGGCTGGTCCGTCGACGCCGAGCGGCGGCGACGGCGGGTGGAGGGCGGCGGGCTGGTGCCCGTCTCGGCCTCGCAGTAGGGGCACAGCTTCCACGCCGGGTCGACGGGCTTGCCGCAGGAGAAGCACGAGTCCTTGAGCTTGCGCATGCAGCTCGGGCAGCGCAGGTAGTCGCCCTTGACCTCGTAGTCGCAGTGCGGGCACAGCTGGTAGTCCAGGTTCGCGAGGCGCGCCTCGGCCGCCGTCATCTCCAGCTCACGCAGGCGGACGTCGTCGATGTACTCGGGCGGGCGCACGATCGCGTAGACGATGGTCCCCACGAACGGGAACAGCGAGGCGGCCGTCGCGCAGCCGACCAGCATCGGGTCGTCGATGCGCCTGCGAGCGTCGGCGTACGTCCAGAAGACCAGGGCGGCCCAGATCACGATGAGGACGAGGAGAAGCACGCTGACGGCCTGGTTCAAGCCGTCGTTGGTGATCCCGAAGATGCCGAGCAGGTGCATGAGGAGAGGCAGCGTACCCGGCGGACCTACAGGAACGCGCGTCCGAAAGCGTAGCCAAGGGCGAAGAAGACCAGGATCACGAGCGCCACGACGACCGCGACGAGCGCCACCATGGCCAGCACGCTGGGGCCTTCGTTCATAGCGCGGACACCCTGCGGCGCCCCGGCTCGCCGAGGAGATCGGCGACGAGGTAGATCGAGCCCGTGGCGAGCACGGCGCCCTCCGGACCGGCCAGCTCGCGGGCGCGCTCGAGCGCCGCGGCCGGGTCGTTCACGAGCTCGGCCGGCGGTCCACCCAGCTGCCCGGCGAGCGACGCCAGCGTGGCAGGCGGCAGCGCGCGGGGATTGCGGGAGGCGGTGAACACCACGGCGGCACACTTCCCGAGCAGCGCCCGGAGCATGCCTGCGGCGTCCTTGTCGTCGAGCACGGAGACCACCGCCACCAGCGGGCGCGCCCCGATCACGTCCTCCAGGGCGGCGGCGAGCGCGGCCATCCCGGACGGGTTATGGGCGCCGTCGAGGATCGTCAGCGGGTCCTCCCCGATCCGCTGGAGGCGGCCCGGGACCTCGATCCGCGCGGCCACCTCGGCCGGGTGCGAAGCGCCGAGCCCGCCCGGAGTGTCGCCGTCGACGGCAGCGGGCACGGGCTCAGCCCCCTGGAGCTGCATCTGGGCGGCGGTCACGGCGAGCAGGAAGTTCGTGCGCTGGTAGCCGCGCAGCGGCACGTCGAGCTCGATCGGCCGCACGATCTCCGCGCCGGTCTCGACCGCCAGCGCCTCGACCTCGGCGCTCACGTCGCCCAGCACCAGCGTCGCGTCCGGCCGCACCACGGCCAGCTTCTCGCGCGCGATGTCGGGCACCGTCGGACCCAGCCAGCGGG
>JACCYJ010000271.1 GCA_013696555.1 Nocardioidaceae bacterium
GCGATGAAGAAGGCGACCAGGCACATCGCGATCCAAGTGAGCGAGCCGCCGCCAATCGGCATGAGGATCAGCGACAAGGCGGTGAGCGCGGCGCCGACCAGGATGAACGGCAGCCGGCTGCCGATGCGGCTGCTTGACCGGTCCGACCATCCGCCGATGAGCGCCGGGACGATCAGTGCGACCAGGCCTTCACACCCGATCAATGCGCCGGTGGCTGTCGGTCCCGACAGCTCGTCGAGCAGGACCGGGACGTACGCGGTGACGATCGTGTAGGCCAAGGAGATGCCGAAGGCGGGAAGCGCGAGCACGAAGAAGAAGCGGCGCTGGGGCCAGCTGAGTGCCGGAGCCCGGCTTCGGCTTGCCGCAGCATCGCCCGTCACACGAGTTGACGCTACCGGCCGCGGTGGGTCAGCGGCGCGCCCGTTCATTGGCTTGGGCCACGGCGTCAGCAAGGATCGCCAGCCCGGTGTCGGTCTCCTCGTCGGTCAGCGTCATCGGGGGGGCAATGCGGATCACGTTGCCGTACAAGCCGCCCTTGCCCACCAGCAATCCACCGACACGAGCGGCCTCGAGCACGGCGGCGGCAGCCTTCGGGGAGGGCTCGCCGGCGCCGGCCTCGACCATCTCCAGACCGATCATGAGCCCCTTGCCCCGCACGTCGCCGATCACGTCGTACTTCTCCTGCAGAGCGCGGAGCCCGGCAAGGAGCCGGTCCCCCTGCTTGGCCGCATTCGCTTGCAGATCGTGCGACAGCACGAAGTCGAGAGCCGCCGAAGCGCCCGCCGTCGAGACCGGGTTGCCGCCGAACGTCGAGATCGAGTTCGCGGTCAGGCAGTCCATGATCTCCGCCCGGGCGACCACTCCTCCGATGGACAGGC
This sequence comes from Nocardioidaceae bacterium, assembly GCA_013696555.1. Taxonomy (GTDB): domain Bacteria; phylum Actinomycetota; class Actinomycetes; order Propionibacteriales; family Nocardioidaceae; genus JACCYJ01. The sequence continues at coordinate 879 of JACCYJ010000271.1, forward strand.
CGTTGCCGAGACCCTTGGCGAACGTCATCGCGTCCGGCGTGATCCCGTGCGCACCGATGCCCCAGAAGTGCTCGCCAGTACGACCCCAGCCGGTCTGGACCTCGTCGCTGACGAACAAGATGCCGTACTCGTCCAACACCTGTTTGAACGCGGCGAAGAGCCCGTCCGGCGGGGTGGCGAACCCGCCCACCCCCTGGATCGGCTCGGCGATCATGCAGGCGACATCGCCGGCGGTCATCGTCTCGATGACGTTGCGCAGGTCGTCGACGCAGGCCGCGATGTAGTCGGCCTCAGGCAGATCGCGGAACGGGCTGCGGAACGGGTAGCCGCCGTGGACGTAATGCACGATCACGGGGCTGAGGCTCGATGCTGACCAGCCGCGGTTGCCCGTGATCCCGACGGTGCCGAAGGACCGGCCGTGGTAAGAGTTACGCAGCGCCAGCACCTGTGCCGAGCGGCGAGCCTGGGTCGTGAGCAGGAGCGCCGCCTCGTTGGCCTCGCTGCCGCTGCTGGTGAAGAACACCTTGGCGGCGGGGATCCCCGACAGCTGCGCGATCCGCTCGGCCAGCTCCACCTGCGCCCGAATCAGGTACAACGTCGACGTGTGCAAGATGCCGGTGTCGATCTGCCGCCGGATCGCGTCGGAGATCTCGGCTACGTCGTAGCCCACCGCGTTGGTGAGGATGCCGGCGAAGAAGTCCAGGTACGTCCGACCGGACGCATCGGTGACGTGGCGTCCCGAGCCGCTGACAATCTCGAGGGGTTCGTCGTAGTAGAGCGCCAGCCACGATGGGAGCACTGCTCGATGACGGTCGAGCAGCTCGCCGGGACGTGACGTGGCATGGCGATCGGGATCGGGCATGGTCGCTCCTCGCTTTGGCACGGTCACTGTCACCCTGCCCGCTGGGGCGCCGGAACACCAGAGCCGGGCGGCTCCTCCGCAACCCAGCTCGACTTGTCACCGTCAAGACAGGTGATGGCCTGGTGTGGCAGTGACAAGTGCCTCGTGACGGCGAACGGCATGGAGGGCGAGAACGACGGCGCCGACCCCGAAACCGATCATCGTGACGACTCCTCGTACCGGATAGACGTGGCTGTCGAGGAACGAGACGCTGGCGGTCACGAGCACCAGCCCGCCGCCGAGCGCGAACCGCCCGAAGCGCCGCGCGTACACCACCGACACAAGGATGCTGGACACCACCAACGCCCACACCCCCACCTCCGCGAGATCGTTGCCTTGGCCGAAGATCACCGACTTGGGTGCGCTGACGTCGATGCCGGTGTCGTTGCTGTTGGCAACCAGTGCGCCGTTGGCGATGCCGGCGAGTACATCGAGCGCGGTGTAGAACGCGGCGTAGACGAAGGCGAGCACCCGTGCTCCGGTGGCGATTGCACCATCGAGCCCGTCCCATACGCCGCGCAGCAGGATCCAGACGTTGGCACCGAGCAACGGGAACAACGGCAGCATCACGATGTGCACCTGCCGCCACCACTCGGCCGACGAGGAGGTCAGATGGGCCGGATGGGTTGCGCCCGCGGCTGCGAGGGCGAGCGGACCAACGAGCAGCAACGCCACATGGTGCCGGTGGAGCACGGGCGGTCGGGTATCAGCCGAAGATGCCATGTCTCAAGCGTCCCTTAACCCCCGTCGATGTGAGCTGCGCCATGCCTAGCCGCTTTCGAGTTGCGGGCGTCGGAACCCGGTACCACCCTGTGAATGCAACCGCCGAGAACATCGAAGGAGCCACATGGGCACGCACGAGGAGTCGATCGACGTCGACGTCCCGGTCAGCACCGTCTACAACCAGTGGACGCAGTTCGAGACGTTCCCGCAGTTCATGGACGGCGTCGAGCGGATCGACCAGGTGGACGACACGACGACCCGGTGGGTGACCAAGATCGGTGGCGTCCAGCGCGACTTCGAAGCCGAGATCACCGAGCAGAGCCCTGACGAGCGGGTGGCGTGGCGCAGCGTGGACGGTTCCTCCCATGCCGGTGTCGTCACCTTCCACCGGCTCGGCCCCGCACAGACGCGAGTCATGCTCCAGATGGATTTCGAGCCCGAGGGCGTTGTCGAGACGGCTGGCGACAAGCTCGGCGTCGTCGGACGCAGACTCAAAGGCGACCTCGAGCGCTTCAAGGAGTTCATCGAGTCACGCGGCACCGAGACCGGCGCGTGGCGTGGCGACGTCGACGCCCCGCCCACCGCCTGACCCCAGTGCGCTGAGCCTGAGGCTTCTGCACTGACGCGCCGGCGCTTGCCCCAACTCGGGCAGTCTCAACGATTGTCGTGGCTGCCGAGCGAGCCCACCACCAACCCCGCAACCAGGCCGCCCAGGCTGCCGAGCGTCTCGTCGCCCAGAGTGTCCTCGTACGCGGTGCCGAGCTCGGTGCCGTGGCGGATGAACGTGTACCACTCGCCCAGCTCCCACAGGATCGCCAGCGTTGCGCCCGCCCCGGTGACGGTCACCGTGAGTGCCCACCGTGGGGACATCCGGGCGTGCCGCATCAGCAACCCGATGCCCAGGCACAGTAGGAACCAGTTCGTGAAGTGGTTGAGGTCGTCCCACCATTCGATGCTTCGGTAGAAGTCGAGTGTGTTCCCGGTGACGTCGATCAGGAACGGCGACATGATCAGCGCAAATCCCGGCCACGGCAGCTGCACGGCCCCACCCGGTGGCCGGCGTACCAGCCACCACATCGCCGGAGTCGCGAGCATCAGGATCGGGTACCACAGCAGCCGCGCGCCGAATGCCTTGCCCTCGGCTTGCGGGAGGTCCGGTACGTACGTAAGGACAACGAGCTGAGCCACGGTCAGCATCAGTATGAGAGCGGCCGCGACGAGGCCGGCCCGGCCTCGGCCCGCGTCGACTACCTCCGTGGTGCGCATCGACATAGTGTGCCGGGCAACACCGGGCGATGAGGGAGCGCGACATCTTCGACCTGTCGTTCCAGATCGTCGAGCGGTACCGGCCGTTCCACCTTGTGGCACCACGGTTCGTCCAGGTCGACGAGCCCCCCGTCGGTCGAATCAGCTCCTTTCGGCGGACGGCGGCCACCCCGTCGGCGCCATTCGCAGCTGTCGAGATCCAGGGTTGCGAGCCAGGTGATGCCGGGGTAGCCGCCGGACTGGTCACGACGGACGGGGACCACGTCCTCGCGACGTACGACCCATCCCGATCGCGGGCCACGATCGAGGTACGCCATGCCGGGCGGGTCCACGTACTGGCGCGCCGCAAGGTCGTCCTGGGGCGTGGCTTCGGGTTCGCGTTCGTGGTGTGCGAGAACCAGGTCAGCGCCCTCGCCGACTCGGGAAGCGGCTGGCAGCCGTTGGTCACCAGCCGGGACAAGGTCGCCTCCCTGGTCGACCTGCCCGCCATCGCGACGTTGTCCCGGTATGCGTTCGGGTACGGCACCCGAACAATCGGTGGCAGCGTGACCCTGGGTCGGGTACGCGCCGGCAGCTTCGGCATGGTCGGGGTTCGCGACCCGCACCTCGTGCAGCTGCCCGACGGTTCACCGTACGTCCGCGACGGCAAGCTGTACCTCACGTTGACCTGTGCCGGGCTCGGCTCGTTCCGGCAGGCTCACTGGGGGGTTTTCACGCTCGACCTGCATGACCTCACCCGCCTCGAGCAGGTCGCCCAGCTGTATGCAGCGCGTGATGGTCAGATTCTCGGCGACCATGCTGGACAGATCATCGTCGACGAGGCGGCGGCGCGGTTCGTGCTCGTTAACACCTCCTGGGGCGACTTCGCCGGCAGCGGTGTCCACGTGCGCCACGTCACGACCACCGACGACGTGCTCTGCGGAGTGCACCGGCTGGAGACTCAGCGACTAGCGCTACCCACCGGCGTGAGCGCGTGGGATCCGGCGGTCACCCGCATCGGTGACCGCTGGTATGTCGGATTCGCCGAGAGCCCGTGCCAGGAACCGTTCGACATGCACCCTGCACTCGCGCTCGGCGAGCCCGGTGGCGACTACGACTCCGCTCTGCTCAGGGTGGGAGCGGATGAGTCGGTTCACCAGTGCGAAGGCTCGATTCTGCAGCGAATCGAGGGGGAGTGGTACCTGCTGGCTAGCGACGGCCACCTCCGGGAGTACCGGGTTTACGACCTGTCGATGCGCCTTGTCGGGCGGCTCGATGCGCCGTACGTCAGCAACATCCCCCATCCCCAGGTCGTCAACCTTCCGTCCGGTGACCGGCTCATGATCACCTTCGACGGGACCCCTTACGGCAAGCCCGTGCTCGGATACGGCGGGCACGGTGCGTTGGTGATCATGGCACCCCGGGGGCGTTCAGTCGCCGAGCAGTCGGTCTCGGACCCGGTCTAGCGCCACCGGGTCCACCCCTTGCGCACGGAGGTACCCGGCCGCTCCACCCCACGTGTCGCTCAGGTGCTCCAGTACGGCCGCCATCGTCTCCGGCCGCGTCCGGGCGAACGGGTCGTCGTGATCGGTCAGCTCCAGGTGCTCCTCGCTGCGCGCGTAGTCGTCGCAGATGATGTCGTGGGGTACGCCCACCAGGTCCAGCAGCAGGGCAATCAACAGACCGGTCCTGTCCTTGCCCGAGGCGCAGTGGACGATGACCGGGCCCTCAGGGGACTCGGCTATGGCCCGCACCATGATGGCCACCTGCGAGCCGTTTCGCTCCAGGCTGCCCAGGTACCGGTCGGTGAGCGTCCGCTCGTTCTCCGCCACCCGCTCGGTGTCGCGGACCGGATCGACGAACGGGATGACCCGGTAGGCGGGGTCCTCGCGGAAGGGATGCTCGGTGACCGACGTCTCGAAGTCCGAGCGCAGGTCGAGCACCAGCGCCGGGCGCAGCTGCTGGGTGGTCCGCAAGCCTTCCGCGTCGAGCTGGTCGAGTGAGTCCGTGCGCAACAACACCCCGGATCGCACCCGGTGCCCGTCTCGCGCCGGTAGGCCACCTACGTCTCGGGCGTTGCGGCAACCTGACCAGCTGAGCAGCTCTCCTCGCACCGACACTCCCCGACCGTACGCCCACATGAGGTGGGTCGCCGGGCCTCGGTAGCACTGCGCGCGCCGCTGTCAGTTGGGCCAGGTCGCTACGGTGACGCCTCGGTGCGCCAGCTCTTTGAGCAAGGTCTCGGGATCCCGAACCGGCGCCGCCGGCAACGACTCGGCGTCGGCGAGGAGTGCCCGCACGGTCTCGCCGGCGTCCCGCTTGTTGGTGCCGATGACGCCGGTCGGACCACGCTTGATCCACCCGGCGACGTACTCGCCTGGCACGACAGAGCCGTCACGGAGCACCCGGCCGTCGGAGTTCGGGACCACGCCGGTGTCTGGGTCGAACGGAAGCTGGGGCAGCGGAAGGCCGCGGTAGCCGACCGACGCCAGGATCATCTCGGCGTCGATGACCGACGTCTCGCCGGTGACGCCGAGCACCCCGCCTGCTTCCATGCGGGTCCCCTCCAGTCGGAGCGCGGAAACGCGGTCGCTGCCGTGGATCTCGGCGGGTCGCTGCCAGAAGCGCACATGGATCCGGCGTGGCCGCCCCTGAGGCTCCCGCCCGGCCCATTCCCGCAGTACCTCGAGATTTCGCCGGGCGACGGGCGGGATGTCGTCACCGGCGTCCGGACCATCTCGCTCCAGTTCCTCGGCGGCGACGAGTATGTCGGCGTTCGCGACATCACCGAGCTCGCGGAGCTCCTTGGTGGTGAACCTCGCCTGCAGCGGCCCACGTCGGCCGATCAAGTGGATGTCTTCGACGGCGCTGTTTGCCAGCACCCGGCGTACGTGGTCCGGCAGGTCAATGTGGGTCAGCTCGGCCGCGGACTTGGCCAGCATGCGGGTGACATCGAGGGCCACATTGCCGACACCGACGACCGCCACACCACGGGCAGCAAGCGTGAAGCTGTCGATCGGCGCATCGGGGTGGCCGCAGTACCAAGAGACGAAATCGCTGGCGGCGAAACTCCCCGGCAGCTCATCGCCGGGGACCCCCAGCGATCGGCCGACCGCTGAACCGTAAGCGAACAGCAGCGCGTCGTAGTGCCGGTGCAGCTCGGCCAGCGCCACCGTTGAACCCACCTCGACGTTGCCAAGGAACCGGACCGCCGGGTCCTCGACGATCTGTTGCAGGGCGGCGCTGATCGACTTGATCTTGGGATGATCCGGTGCCACTCCGTAGCGCACCAGGCCGAAAGGTTGCGGCAGCCGGTCCAATACGTCGACGCTGGTATCCGGGTTGCGCGCCAACGCCGCCGCTGCATAGAGGCCAGCAGGCCCAGACCCGATGACCGCGACCCGCAGCATGTGCCTATTCGGGATCGAGCCGGGCATGCGCGAACTGCAGCGCATTCGACACCGCGACCACGCTCAGCGCCCCCGCGCCCCATCGAGTCAGGCGAGGATTCCACAGGTACGAGAACACCAGACCGGTCGCCACCCACTGCGCCAGGCAGAAGGGGCAGGTCAGCAGCTCACCAACGGCGTGCGCGGTGCCGGACCGCCGTGGTTCCTCCGCCACTTCACCCGGGCCGCACCTCTCGACGACGCGAGTCCATCGCGCCCTCAAGGGGCTGGTGATGGCGTCCTTGCTGATCAGCCGGCTGAGCCGATACGTCGCGACCCCCAGCAGGGCCAGGTCGGTGGTCGGAACCGACTCCGGTAGACGTACCCCCCGGTGACGGCTGACGAGTGCCGCCGTCCCGGTGAGCCCGACATAGACCGTCATGGTCCGCAGATAACCGCCGAGCGGGCGCTCATCATCGGCCCGGAGCGAGTAGGCGTCGACTTGCTGCCGTGCGCTGGCCTGCACGCCTTGCCAGCCCGATCTCAGCGGCGCGAGCAGGGTCATGTCCACGCTGCAGGATACCCGCCGCTGCCGCAGCACCGGCCCCCGGCGCTGCGTCGTTCGGCGCGAAGCGGCTGCCGACACGCCGACCGTGTGCTGCGTCGTTCGGCGCGAAGCGGCTGCCTGCACGCCGTCACACACCGACGGAACCCGCCAAACGACGGAGGGGACGGAGCGGGCGGGCTAGATCGTCACAGCGGCGCGGACAACGAGTCCGGCGCCGACCAGGCAGACCCCACCTGCGGTGCCATACGCCAGGGTCATCCGGACAGCGCGGGCCCAGCGACTGTTGCGAAGGCTCAGCATCTCGAGCCGCGAAGCGAGCCCGGATGCCAAGAGCCCGGCCACCGACAGCGTGATCGCCATCCCGGCTCCGAACGCCAGAACGGCCGCTGCTCCGAACCACGGGCGTCCGACGGCGACCGCCGCCAACAACAACAGGAGTGCCGACGGGCTCGGCACCAGGCCACCGGCGATGCCGAGCGTGAGCACGCTGGCCCGACTTGCGGTCGCCGGCCCATGCCCATGCCCGTGCCCATGCCCATGCCCATGCCCGTGATCCTGATCGGCCACCGTGCGCCCGCGAAGCACGTTGCGCAGCAGTGCCAGTCCGAGAAGCAGGATCAGCGCCCCACTGGCCACGGCCAACCAGGGGTAGATGCTCGCCGGAGTCACCGCTGCCCCTGCAGTAACGAGTGCGCCCAGAGCCAGCACCGAGGCGGTGTGCGCAGCGGTCACGGTGAGCCCGATGCCGGCGGCTGTGCGCCAGGACCGCTCGCGGGCATCGACGAGATAGAACGCCATCACCGTCTTGCCGTGCCCGGGCGCGAGCGCATGCGCCGCACCCAGCCCGACCGCCGCTGCCAGCGCCAGCACGGCGACGCCCGTTCCCGGCGAGTCGAGCATGCCGGCAACCCGCTCCGTGAGCCCGCTGACACCGGTCGCCGAGCTGGTCGCCGACTGTCCGCCGGCCGACGTGGCGAGCGCACCCGCCGGACCACCGGGTTGCACCACCAGGCGCGCCGAACGTTGATCGAGTGGGGAGCTGAGCAGGTCCTGCGGGTACGAGGACAGCCGGGTGCTGGCGCTGTCGGGCGGCACATCGGAATCGACGAGGGTGACAGCGTTTCCTCGAGCCGTCATCTCGTGCCAGCCGAGCTGGTCGGCAGCGGCTTGGTCGGTGACGGTCACCACCGCGCCTGCGGTGAGGGGCGTGAAGTCGCCGCGCAGGAGGCACTCGATCCGCAACACCGGGAGTCCCGCCTGACCGTCACCGAGGCTGGCGCTGGACTCGAGCAGTCGGAGCGCCGTCGGATTCCCGGCGACGCTCACGACGACGTTGCGCGCAGCGGCACCGCACTGCCGTTCCGCCAGGGAGACCAGATCGTTGATCTGACTCCCTAGCTGTGCGGTGGGGATCTCGGCGAAGTCGACCACGTGGTCGAGCAGGATGGAATCTGGAGCCACCAGCGCCCCGGTGTACCGGTTGACGGTGGCGTTGCCCAAGGGATGAGCACTGGCGGCACCGGCGGCCGGCCCGCCAATCAGGATGAGCGCGACAGCCGCGCCCCCCGTGACGCGCAGCAGCCAACGCCGCCCGGAAGTCATCCCGCCACGGCCAGTCGGTCGAGGGCGTCACGGGCCCGATCAGCCTGCCAGGGCGAGAGTCCGGGATCGAGCCGTAGCCCCTTCCGGAGGTGTTCGGCAGCGGCAGCCATACGCCCGAGGCTCAGCTCGATCAGGCCGCGATGGATCCAGAAGGTCGGGACAGGAGTGTTGAGCCGAGTCGCCTGGGCCGCGATGCGGATCGCGGCCCGGTCCTTGTCGTTGACATGCAGCGCCCAGGCGAACGCGTCGGCGGCGTGCACACTCTGCCGACGTGACCACTCGGCCCGCGCGGCGTCCAGCGCCGCCACGGCCGAGCCGTGGTCGGCCTCGTACGCGGCAGTCTCGAGGTCCAGCCGCACCCCGTTGCCGTCGAGCAACGCAGCTGTCGCCTGCAACACCGCGTACTGCTGCTCCGCGAGCTCGTCCTGGCCGGTGGCGGCGTACAGCTCACCGAGCTCGAGCAGGTACTCGGGGAGCGGTGAACGCGATGTGACGTGCTGCCAAGTCGTGACCGCAGCAGGGAGGTTGCCTCCGGCCACCTCGAGCCGTGCCCGGCTCGCCAGTGCGGGCACGAAGTCCGGGACGGTGCGCAGGGCTTCCCGCACGGAGGCGTGGGCAGCTGCGAGGTCGCCCGAGCGCCGCTCGAGGTCGGCACGAAGCGTCAGCAAGAAGGCTCGATCTGCCGGTATCGTCGCCCCTTCGAGCGCCCTGCGGAGGATGTCGACCGCTCGCTCGGTGTGGCCGCGAAGCTCCTCGGCGTAGGAGTAGCGGGCGAAGATGGGTACGCCGGGTTGCCGGCGATCCGCCTGCTCGAGCGCCGCGAGTTGGGCGGAGTAGCGTCCCAGCTCAGTGAGCGCGTCGACACGGATCGCCAGCGCCTGCGGCTGATAGGCGTTGATCGCCAAGGCGGCTCGGGCCTGCCGCAGTGCCCGGCCGAACTCGTGGCGGGCGGCCGCGAGGGCCGCTTCCCCAGCATGTGCCAGGTCGTTGTCCTCGGGCTCGACGGCGAAGGAGCGGCCCAGCACGTCGTCGGCTTTGGGGTAGTACGAGGCGTCCCCGGTCAGGCGCGCCATCTCGACGTAGGCAAGGCCGAGGGTGGCCCAGCTGCGGGCGTCGTCCGGTTGCGCCTTCAGGCGCTCTTGGAGACCGGTGACGGTGGCGGCGAGGTCGTTCTGGGGCAGGAGGCCCAGGGCTCGTGAGTCCACGCGCTGCGGCTGGGCAAGCGGCTCGCCCGTCCCGGTGCTGCGCAGCATGCCAACAGTCCCCACGAGTACGAGGATGCCGGCGAGGACGCAGACGAGCAGGACCCGACGCATGCGGCCCCCTCGTTTAGATGGAATGAGTAGCTGGCTGGATGGTGGGTGGCCGCCCGCCCGCGCTGTGAGAGCACGGA
>JACCYJ010000017.1 GCA_013696555.1 Nocardioidaceae bacterium
GTCGACACTCGCGTCGGCGCCGTCGAGTCCCGAGCACTGCCGTTCAGTGCGGCGGCGGTGTACCGCGGCGACACCGAGCAGGCGCTGAGCGACGTGCGGTCCGCGCTGCAGAACGGTCATCGAGTGATGCTGGTGACCCCCGCTGCGGGTCAGGCACAAAGGTCCGTCGAGGTGTTCGCCGAGCACGACATCGCCGCACGCATCGATGCGATATCCGGCGTCGACCCCGCGCCAGACGTCGTGCACGTCGTGACAGGTGCGCTGCAGCACGGCTTCAGCTGTGACCACCTGCGCTTGGTCGTGCTCACCACGGACGACCTTGTCGGCCAGCGAGCGGTCCCCCGGGAGGGGCGGCGGCTGCCGTCGCGTCGCCGCAAAGAGATCGACCCGCCCGAGCTTCTGCCGGGCGACCACGTCGTGCACGAGCAACATGGTGTCGGCCGCTACGTGGCGATGGCCGAGCGAACCGTTGCCGGGGCTACGCGCGAGTATCTCGTGCTCGAGTACGCAGCGTCGAAGCGTGGCCAGCCCGCCGACCGCCTGTTCGTCCCCACCGATGGGCTTGACCAGGTCACGCGTTACGTCGGAGGGGAGCAGCCCTCGCTGGATCGGCTGGGCGGCTCCGACTGGGCCAAGCGCAAAGGTCGGGCGCGTCGGGCGGTTCGGCAGATCGCCGCCGAGCTCATCAAGCTCTACGCCGCCCGACAGGCGACGCAGGGCCACGCCTTCGGGCCGGACACGCCGTGGCAGCGCGAGCTGGAGGAGGCGTTTCCGTACGTCGAAACTCCCGACCAGGCAGCCAGCATCGACGAGGTCAAGCGCGACATGGAACGCCCGGTGCCGATGGATCGGCTGATCTGCGGTGACGTCGGCTACGGCAAGACCGAGATCGCGGTCCGGGCGGCGTTCAAGGCGATCCAAGACGGTAAGCAGGTCATCGTGCTGGTGCCGACGACGCTACTGGTGCAGCAACACATGGCGACGTTCGCAGAGCGTTTCGCCCAGTTCCCGGTGACGCTGCGAGCGCTCAGCCGGTTCCAGACCGATCGAGAGGCAGCAGCGGTCATCGACGGGTTGCGCGCGGGCAGCATCGACATCGTCATAGGCACCCACCGATTGCTGCAGCCGGAGGTCAAGGTCGCCAAGCTCGGTCTGGTCATCGTCGACGAGGAGCAGCGTTTCGGCGTCGAGCACAAGGAGACGCTCAAGCATCTCCGCGCCGCAGTCGATGTGTTGTCCATGTCGGCGACACCGATCCCACGCACGCTGGAGATGGCCATCACCGGCATTCGGGAGATGTCGACGATCACCACTCCACCGGAGGAGCGACACCCCGTGCTGACCTTCGTCGGTGGGTACGACGACGGACAGGTGACGGCCGCTGTGCGCCGGGAGCTGTTGCGTGAAGGTCAGGCCTTCTACATCCACAACCGGGTGCAGAGCATCGACAAGGCCGTACGGCGCCTGACCAAGCTGGTGCCCGACGCCCGGATCACGGCAGCCCACGGTCAGATGGGGGAGCACCGCCTCGAGCAGGTGATGGTCGACTTCTGGGACAAGAAGTACGACGTCTTGGTCTGCACCACGATCGTGGAATCAGGGCTGGATATCGCCAACGCCAACACCCTCATCGTCGAACGCTCGGACTTGCTCGGGCTGTCCCAGCTGCACCAGTTGCGCGGCCGGGTGGGCCGTGGCAGCGAACGGGCGTACGCGTACTTCCTCTATCCGCCGGAGTCACCGCTGACCGAGACCGCTCACGAGCGGCTGGTGACCATCGCGCAACACTCCGAGCTGGGCGGTGGCATGGCGGTGGCGATGAAGGATCTGGAGATCCGCGGCGCCGGCAACCTCCTCGGCGGTGAGCAGTCGGGTCACATCGCTGACGTCGGTTTCGACCTGTACGTACGCATGGTTGGTGAGGCGGTGGCCGACTACCGGGGCGAGACGCCGCGAGACGATGCCGAGATGAGAATCGAGCTGCCGATCGACGCGCACCTCCCCCACGACTACGTGCCAAGCGAACGCCTGCGGCTGGAGATGTACAAGAGACTGGCCGCGGTTCGTTCCGACGGCGAGGTCGCGGAGCTCGCCGACGAGATCCTCGATCGGTACGGCGAACCTCCGCCTGCCGTGCTCAGTCTGCTCGAAGTTGCCCGGCTACGGGTACGGGCCGCTGCCGCCGGGGTGAGCGAGCTCAACGTGGCGGGCAACTTCGTGCGCTTCGCACCGGTGGACCTGCCGGAGTCGGGTCAGCTGCGGTTGCAGCGTCTCTACCCCAAAGCCGTCGTGAAGCCGAGCGTGCGTACCATCCTCATACCGCGTCCGCGAACGGCGGCCGTGGCCGGCTCGCCGCTTCGCGATGGGCCCCTGCTCGCCTGGTGCCGGCAGGTGCTCGACTCCGTCGTCGACCGGATCGCCGCCCCCGTGCCCTGACGTCGCAGCAGTCTTGTCAGAGAGGACCGATGTGAACCGTCGCATCCCGTGGGGCCGTCCGGCTGCCGTGGCAGCAGCCCTCTTGCTGACTGCCTGTGGCCAGGTCCACCCAGGGGCAGCGGCGACAGTGGGCGACAGCCGGATCTCGTTCGACGAGGTGGACACGCTCAGCGTGGCTTACTGCAAGGCAACGCTCGCTGACGCCGAGGCACGAGGGGAACCGGTGCCTGCCGCAGAGGGTATGGACTCGCGACGTACGGTCCTTCAGGCTCTGCTCGTGTTGGAGCTGTCACGTCAGGCCGCCGACAAGCTCGGTGTGGAGGTCGAGCCGGCCGCATATGCGGCGGACGAGCAGAGCATCCAATCACTGGTGGACGCGGTCGGTGAAGAGTACGCCGACGAGATCGACCGGCTGATCGAGGTGTTCGGTGAGGCCGGCGCGCTGCAGGCGGAGATCGGAGCCGATCAGCTGGACCAGGAGGTGTCGGAGGCTGACGTGGCGGCCCAGCAGGAAGCCGGGCGGCGATACGTCGGCGACTACGCCGCTGACGTCGAGATAGACATCGATCCCCGGCTCGGGCTGTCCTCCGACGTCGATGCCCTGTTTGCGACCGGCACTTTGCCGGTTGCCAGCTCCACCGGCTCGCTGTCGGTCCCGGTGTCGGACGAGGCCGTCCTGCCAGACGATGATGCTGCGGCTGCCGACGCGATCGCGGAGCTGCCGAGCACCCAGGTCTGCGCCTGAGCGCGCGCGACCACACGCGGGCGCTGGAATGATTCACGTCGTTGTGACCAGCGCCCGGGTAGCCCCCGGACTGATGACGGCCGCCGCCTGGGACGTTCTGCGAGGTGCCGAGCTGGTCGTCAGTCATGACCGCGCCGACTCGGTAGCCATGGCCGTGGCAGCTGCAGGCGTCGCGGTGCACGAACTACCCGAGATCTCGGGCAGTTCTGAGCCACTGCGGCTGTTGCGCGAGCTGACCGCCCCGTACTCCGAGCTGGCCTTCCTCCTCACCTCGACCGGCGACCCGGCGATGGCGCCGGACACGTACGCGACCCTTCTGACCGCGGCCAGTGCGGCCTCCGACGCACAGGTGGTGCACGGGTCTCACGACCTGCCCGGAGGAGCCCTGGTGGACCTCGTCGCGCTCATGGACCGGCTCCGAACCGCTTGTCCGTGGGACCATGAGCAGACCCACCAGAGCCTGGCCCGCCACCTGGTTGAGGAGACGTACGAGACGCTCGAGGCGATCGAGACGGGCGACCGCACCCATCTGCGTGAGGAGCTCGGCGACCTGCTGCTCCAGGTGATTTTCCATGCCCGACTGGCAGCCGAAGACCCCGATGACCCGTGGGATATCGATGACGTTGCCCGCGGCATCATCACCAAGCTCGTGCATCGACACCCGCACGTCTTCGCCGGGTTGGACGTCGCCGACGTTGCGCAGTTGGAAGTCAACTGGGAGACGCTCAAGGCTCGGGAGAAGCAGCGTGACTCCCTGCTGACGGGTGTCCCCGCAACTTTGCCGGCTCTCGCCCGGGCGGAGAAGTTGCTGGGTCGGGTTGCTCGGGCCGGCCTCATCGATGTCGACGTGGTCAGGGGCGAAGGCCCGGTCGGTGCCCTCGGTGATGCGTTGTTCGACCTTGCTCGGCGGGCCCGACAGCAGGGGATCGACCCCGAGCAGGCGCTGCGGGCTGCGATCGGCCGTTTCAGCGCGGCCGTTCGCCGCGCCGAGCCCGGCGGGTAAGGTCTCGGCCGCAGCCCGCTCGCTAGCCTGGAGCAGTCCGCGGGCTATCCACAGCAGGGGAGGTGCTACGCGTGGCGACCATCGAAGCCTTGGGTGCCCGCGAGATCCTCGATTCACGGGGCAACCCGACGATCGAGGTCGAGGTGGCCCTCGACGACGGCACTCTCGGCCGGGCCGCCGTCCCCTCTGGTGCCTCGACCGGCCGATTCGAGGCCATGGAGCGGCGTGATGGCGGGCACCGGTACGGCGGCAAGGGAGTCCGGGACGCGGTCGTAGCGGTCGTCGACGAGATAGGTCCGCAACTGGTCGGGTTCGACGCAGATGAGCAACGACTCATCGACCAGACGATGTGCACTCTGGATGGCACCCCGAACAAGGCCAGGTTTGGCGCCAACGCGATCCTCGGCGTCTCGCTCGCGGTGGCCCGAGCGGCGGCGAGTGCAGCGGGTCTGCCGGTGTTCCGGTACGTCGGCGGCCCGAACGCGCACCTGCTACCGGTTCCGATGATGAACATTCTCAACGGCGGCGCGCACGCTGACACCGCCGTCGACGTCCAGGAGTTCATGGTCGCCCCGGTCGGGGCGGCCACCTTCGCCGAAGCGCTCGAGCAAGGTGTGGCCGTCTACCACGCGTTGAAGTCGGTTCTCACGCAGCGCGGTTTGGCCACCGGGCTCGGCGATGAGGGCGGTTTCGCCCCTGATCTGCCGTCCAACCGCCAGGCACTCGATCTCATCGTCGAGGCGGTCGACCGAACCGGGCTGGTGTTGGGGGACGACATCGCGCTTGCCCTCGACGTCGCGGCGACGGAATTCCACGACGCCGACTTCGGCTCCTACCTCTTCGAGGGCCGTCGCATGTCGACCACGGAGATGATCGATTACTACGCTGACCTGTCGTCGGCGTACCCGATCGTCTCTCTCGAGGACCCGCTGGGCGAAGAGGACTGGGACGGCTGGCAGGCGATCACAGCGCGACTTGGGGAAACGGTGCAGCTGGTGGGTGACGACCTCTTCGTCACCAACGTCGAGCGCCTCGACCGCGGGATCCGTGCGAGGGCCGCCAACGCCTTGCTCGTCAAGGTCAACCAGATAGGGACGCTGACTGAGACGCTCGACGCCGTTGAGATGGCCCAGCGCCATGGCCTGCGGTGCATGATGAGCCACCGCTCGGGTGAGACCGAGGACACCACGATCGCTGACCTCGCCGTGGCTACGAACTGCGGTCAGCTCAAGACCGGCGCACCTGCGCGCTCGGAGCGGGTGGCGAAGTACAACCAGCTGCTTCGCATCGAGGAGGTCCTCGACGATGCCGCCCGCTACGCGGGGCGGCGTGCCTTCCCGCGAATGGACGTCATGGGATGAGCGAGCCAGCCGCGTGACGCCGCGCCGCGCCCCTTCCCGCGGCGCCACCGCGGGTCCACACCGCCCCCGAGCTGGGCATCGTCGACCCGTCCAACCCGGGCCAACGGAGCCCGCCGCTGCTGCCCCGCAGCGCTCCAGGCCCCGCTTCACCGGCCGGGCCGCGGTATTAGGGCTCGTGCTGCTCGTCTTGGTCATCTCCTACGCCTCCAGCCTTCGTGCCTGGCTTCAGCAGCGGGCGGAGATAGCGGCCGCCCAAGCCGACATCGTCCAGACGCAGGCTGCTGTCGACGCTCTCGGGCAAGCGAAGCTGCGGTGGAACGATCCCGACTATGTGCAGGCACAGGCCCGCGAACGGTTCGGCTGGGTGCTGCCGGGCGAGGTGGGCTATCGCGTGATCGACCCCGACGGCGACCCGCTTGGCGCAGCCGCTCAGCTCGCATCTCTACCGCCGGTGAGTGACCAAACCGGGGAGGACTGGTACGAGACCGTGTGGCAGAGCATCGAGTCTGCCGGAACGCCGGAGCCGGACCCCGCAGCGAAGCCGACCGACAGTGACGGGCCCAACGTGATCAAGCCCCCCAAGGGGCATCGGTCTCAACGCCAGTGAGCCGCCAGGTCGCGACCGACTTCCCCCCTCAAGGCGACGACATTGCTGTGGTCGCGGCTCAGCTCGGACGCCGACCCCGAAACGTACATGCCGTTGCGCACCGTTGTCCCTGTGGCAACCCCGACGTGATCGAGACCGAGCCGCGGCTCGCTGACGGTACGCCGTTCCCGACACTGTTCTACCTGACCTGCCCTCGCCTGGCGCACGCGGTCAGCGGACTCGAGGCCAGTGGGCTGATGCGGGAGATGACCAACCGCCTTGCTGAGGACGTCGCACTGGCGCGCGGGTACAGGCGGGCGCACGAGCGCTACCTGGAACGCCGGGAAGCGCTGGGAGCAGTGCCGGAGCTGGCTGGGGTATCGGCTGGCGGGATGCCGAGCAGGGTCAAATGCCTGCATGTGCTGGTTGCTCAGGCGCTGGCGGCAGGTGAGGGCGTCAACCCGCTGGGCGACGAAACCCTTACCCGCCTGGCGCCGTGGTGGGAGCAAGGCCGCTGTGTGGTCGCCGAAGGTGCGTCGCGGCCGCACCCGTTGACCGGTGAGCCGTTCGTCAGCCCCGTACCGCCAGGCCAAGGGTGGCCAGGTGACCCCGCAACGAGGGCGACGCCGGTGGCTGTCGACGCTCCGTCGGTCCGCAGCGCCGCGGAGACGGCATCGTTGCCGGAGCTGACCGCGAGCATGTCAGTTTGTCGCGCGTGCCCGCGCCTTGTGAACTGGCGCGAGACCGTGGCGATCGAGAAGCGGCGGTCGTACGAGCACGAGCCCTACTGGGGACGCCCGATCGCCGGCTGGGGGGATACGCGTCCGGCCGTCGTGATCGTCGGGCTGGCGCCGGCGGCGCACGGCGGCAACCGAACCGGTCGCATTTTCACGGGTGACCGGTCCGGCGACTGGCTATTCGCGTCGTTGCACCGGGTAGGTCTCGCGACCCTGCCCACAAGCGTCCATGCTGGGGACGGGCAACGGCTGCTTCACACTCGGATGGTGGCTGCCGTCCGTTGCGCTCCACCTGGGAACAAGCCGACCGTCGCCGAGCGCGACACCTGCACGCCGTGGCTCCAGGCGGAGATCGGGATCGTACTCGGCTCCGTCCGCTGCTTCGTCGCGCTGGGTTCGTACGCGTGGGACGTCTTGCTGCGGGTCTTGCGCGTGCTCGGTGCCGACGTCCCGACACCGCGGCCCCGCTTCGGCCACGGCGTTTCCGTGCTGGTGGCCATGCCGGGCCGACCTCCGGTCCCCGTTCTCGGCAGCTACCACCCGAGCCAGCAGAACACGTTCACCGGCAAACTCACCGAGGCGATGCTCGACGACATGTTGCTGCGAGCCCGGCGGCTTGCCGCGGTAGGCACTGTGACGTCACACTCAGCCGACCGTGCGACCGCCCCACCAGACTCCACGCCCCCGTAGCCCAACCGGTAGAGGCACGCGGCTTAAACCCGTTCCAGTGTGGGTTCGACTCCCACCGGGGGCAC
>JACCYJ010000040.1 GCA_013696555.1 Nocardioidaceae bacterium
CGGCGCGCTGCTCTCGGTGACCGGCGCGACGACCGGAGCGGTGGACTCAGCACTCGGTGTGGTCGTGGTCTCAGCAACCGGGGCGGTCGTGGTCTCGGCGGCGGTCTCAGCAACCGGAGCGGTCGTGGTCTCGGTGGCGGTCTCAGCAACCAGAGCGGTGGCGACGACCGGAGCGGTGGTGGTGGTCTCGGTGACCGGAGCGGTTTCGTTGGGGGTCGGACCCGGGAGGTCGAGCGCCAGAGCTGTGCTCTGCCCCCACGTCGCCAGAGCCAAGAGCATGGTGACGAGCACGGCGAGGAAAGTTCGACGTGCGATGGAAACAGGTGTTCGCGCACTTATCGTCATAACGACTTCCCGCCGGCGGAACCGTGGGGGTTTGTTCTTTTACCCATAGTGCGGTTGCGCCAAAACTCCTGTCAGCAGCGTTACGGTGAGAACGCCGACGACGGCGGCATAAGACTCGGCCGAGGGGCATCACCAGGTTGCGTTCTGCACGGCAGCGGATTGGCTGAAGCAATGCATGCGCCCGAAACCGGCACTGTCACGGCCACCAAGCGGATCGACGCCCGCCGAGGAACGCTTCGCTGCACATGGCGCCCGGCACCTTTCAATTCAGGCGATAGCGCGAATGCCTACGATGACGCGAGGTACCGCTACGGCTCGATCAGCCACCGCCTGCGAATGATCGCCCGCGAGTCATCCGATGCCCGCCACATAGGCCGGCTCGACCGATAGGGAGTGGGGTGAGCTCACCGCGAGCCGCGACGGCTGGGTCTGGGCCTGAATCTCGGTGGCGAGCAGCCACCGCGGCCGGTGTGGCGTGGGGCTGCTGCAGACGTCCTCGACGGCCTCGGACTTGTATTCACTCGTCGGCAGATGATTCGCATGAGCGCGGGGCGAAGTCGCCGTAGAGCTCAGCCATTTCCTGCGATCGACGCAGCCGCCGGCGTGGGCGAGCGGGCGCAAGCTACAGCTCCGCCCACGACAGGACACGCCCTTCAAGCGCTACAACTGCCGTGCTAGCGCGCCGGCGTCAAGGACCAGAAGGTCCGCTCCAAAGTCGCTCGCCGCGCCTGAAAGCCCGTGGTAGGCCTGGCCGCCGACGACCGTACGACATTCAGGTCGGGACGACTTAATGGCGGTGACGGCAGGCCCGACCGCCTCAAGGGCCGCCGGCATGGTGGTGGTCAGCACCGCAACATCGGGGCGCCGCGCGTAGACGATCTGCGGCCACGCGGCCGTCGGCGTGGCGGCACCCAGATAGAGCACCGACCAGCCTTGCTCTGAGAGAACATGGGCAAGGATGCGCGCGCCCAGACTATGCAGTTCGCCCTCGCTACAGCCGACGAGCGCCCGTCGCCCCGTTGCCGAATGGCGCCGGGTGCGGCCGGCAAGCGTGAACAGCAGCCACTCGCAGATCGACGTAGCGAGGTGCTCGTCGCCGACGCCGATGGCTCCCCGTTCCCACTGTCGACCCACATCGTGCAACGCCGGAGTGATGAGATGGAACCGGATGTCGTCGACCGTCCACCCCTGTTTCAGCGCTCGCCTGACGACGGTCATGGCCCGAAGCTGGTCGGCGGCCTTCAGAGCGCCCAGCAGCGCTTCGAGCAGCTGTTCTCCTTGTCTCTGGCTGTCTTGAACGATCATGCCGTCCGTTTTCGCCTCCCCGCATCAGACTAGCCTCGATGCCCGGCGGCGGCGAGCAGGGTCAGCGCCCCGTCCCACCGAGGGAAGCGCGCGAGTGTCGGAGGCGATGCCGGCAGCCGCTCGCGTGTAGGCGTCGTTCAACAGGACCTCACCGATCGCGTGTTCGGGACGGTGAACGCATGGTGGCTCAGAGTGGCGTCGCGCACCTTGACGTCGCACGACCGGGGGGTGTTGAATCGCTGGTACCCAACAGAGAGGACGCGTCATGGACCGCGTCATGGCTGATTGTCGTCGCTTTGAGAGCGACAACCGATGCCAGCTCACGATCATCGGGCCCGAGGACGATGTCGTCGCGGCCGCCGTCCAGCACGCCGTCGCCTCGCATGGGCACGAGGGGACGACCGAGATGCGCGAGCAGATTCGCGCGATGCTCGAGCCCGAGAACGCCTACGTGCCGGGCGAGCGCCAGGCCGCGCCGTTCCCGGGCTAACCGGACCGCCTTCGTGGCCGGCTGACCGCGCCGGCCACGAGCACCCACAACGACACGAGTAGCGGGCTTCGCGAGCGACACTGATAACGACGAGGTGGTGCTTGGTGCGCTGGCCCGCTCTCCCCGACTCAGGCGCGGCTATGCACCACGCTCCCGACCATGCCGGTGAACGGAACCACCGGGTCGCGGAGACCAGACGCTCCGCGGGCTCTCGGCCACGCCACCTCGGCACCGCACCACTCGACAAGCCACCGGGCATCAGCAGAGTCGAACGTAGGTGGCGCGCCGGACGAATCGCGAGACAAGACCGCGCTCAGGTCCAAGAGCTGCCTGCGCCGGCGCAGCCGGCGAGGCTTGACCCGCACCTTTCGCCCGTCTCGGGCGACTCGCTCGCATGGGAGCTGCCGTCAACCGCTGCCGGTCCGTGAACGGGCAGGTCGCCGTCCTGGTTCACGAACTCGCGCACGCCCCGGTCCGTCACGACTCTCAGCCCGAAGACCCGGCGCTGTCCTACGCCGAAGAAGCGCTCGTAGTCGAGTCGGTCATTTTCTGGCCCGATTGGCGTGGATCGCGGCTTGGGCGCTGGGCTCAATGTCGGTGACAGGCGTTACCCACGTGCTATCGCTGCGGCGCTCATCGATGTGGCGGTGGTCGGGCACGCTCGCTTCCGAGACGACAAGCGGCCACGAGGTCTGCGCCCACCCCGACGACCGCGTGTCGTCCGACGCGATCGTGACGAAAGCAAGTGCCGCGCGCTCGCTCTCGTCGCGAACGCAGGCGTCGTGGGCCTGGTGGCTAACGAGACGTAGCTGTATCGCTGACCGCGCATGTGGCCGGGCGGTGGCGGCGGCGGGTCTGCCTGGCCGCGCCC
>JACCYJ010000141.1 GCA_013696555.1 Nocardioidaceae bacterium
GTACGCGCCGACGACATGGCCGGGCTCGCCTGGGTGACCGACCGGGTCCAGACACCGGTGATGGCTGACGAGTCTGTTTTCGGTCTTCGTGACCTGCTGCGGCTGATCGATCGGCGCGCAGCGGACTCGGTCAACGTCAAGCTCGCCAAATGTGGCGGGCTGGCGCCTGCCCGGACGCTGCTGGCGCTGGCTCGCGCCCACGACATGGGGACGATGGTCGGGTCCATGATGGAGACCCACGTCGGCGTCGGCGCGGCGGCCAGCCTGGTGGCCGCCGTCGGCACCACAACTATCAGCGACCTGGACGCAGCGTGGTGGGTCGCCAACCCCCCGGTGGTCGGCGGCGTGCGCTATGAAGGAGCGACCGTGGTGCTCCCCGACGCACCCGGTCTCGGCATCGAGCTCGAGTCGTGAGCGATCTGGCAGTCGCTGTGCCGGTTGCCACGGTGTGGACCGGGCCGGAGGCCCCGCGCGAGATCGACGCCCCGGCGGTGCGCGACGCTCCCGATGTCGACGCGTGGGCCCAGAGCATGGACGTGGTTGCCCGGCAGGGCCTGCATGGCCGGACGCTGACCCAGGCGTTGCTCGGTGAGCCGGTCGACGTCGTGACCGAGCATGGCGACTGGGTAGAAGTCGTACTTCCCTGGCAGCCATCGGCCACGGATCCCCGCGGGTATCCCGGCTGGATCCGGCGGGCACATCTGGACTCGGCGCCGCAACTAGGGGCGGCGACTGTCGTCGTCACTGCGGCCACCGCGAGAATGGACATGTCGGAAGGCAGCGTTCTGGTGTCTTTCGGAACCCGGCTGCCGGTGCGCCATCGATCCGAGCACTCAGTCACGATCGAGACACCCGGGTCACGCACCGGTTCGCTGAGCACCGTCGACGTACAGCTTTACCGCCCAGACAGAGCGATCGAGACACCCGCGCTGATGGCGGCGGCCCGGCAGTTCCTCGGTCTTCGCTACCTATGGGGCGGCACCAGCGCCTGGGGCCTGGACTGCTCAGGCTTCGTCCACCTGATCCACCGGACACACGGCGTCACCGTGCGCCGGGATGCGTACGACCAGCACGAGCAAGCCCGGCCGGTGCCGCTCGACCACGCCCGGACCGGCGACCTGTATTTCTTTGCCCGTCCTGGCGCGCGGGTGCATCATGTCGGGTTTGTCACCAACTCGAGCGGCGGGCCGCGCGCGATGCTGCACGCGCCAGAAAGCGGGAAACGGATCGAGGACGCGCCGCTGGCGCCGCATCGCCTCGGCTGCTTGCTGGCGGCGGGCCGGCTCCTCCCCCACCCCCCCCCCCAATCATCCGAGACTTAACGCCCCACTGAGTCAGGGCGATAAGTCTCAGATGATTGAGAAGAGGGGTACTCAGGGTGACCTGACCTAGGGCAGGCGCAACACCTGCCCGACCTGAATCGAGTTGGGATTGCGGCCGATCACCTTGCGGTTGATGCGGTACAGCGCTCGCCACCCGCCGTCGATGTCCTTGCGTGCCGCGATCGCCGACAGGGTGTCACCGGCGCGAACGGTGTAGATCCGGTGGCGTGTCCCGTCGCGGGACGGGCGCTGTTTGCGATGGTCGCCACGATGCTTCGACAGGCTACCCGGACGCCCTGCGGCGTCGGCCTGGGTGAGACCGAGCCGAGATGAGCACGCGGGCCACGCTCCCCAGCCCTGCCCGTGCAGGACCCGCTGTGCGATGCGGACCTGGTTGGTACGCGAGGTCAGGTCGGCGCGCTGCGCGTACCTGCCCCCGCCGAATGCACGCCACGTCGCGTAGGAGAACTGCAGCCCACCGTAGTAGCCGTTGCCGGTGTTGATGTGCCAGCGCTGGCCGGACTCGCACGAGGCGAGCCGGTTCCATGTGCGATCGCTGGCGGCGTCGGCGGGGCCGGTGACGGTCAATGGCGCGGCAACGGCGAGCGCGGTGAGGGCGGTAGCCAGGACAGAGCGTAGGGGGCGACGGCGCGACTTCAAGGCGCCGGGAGTTGACGGGGAGACCACGAGACAGGCCCTTCCTGCCGCCTGTGGGGTTAGCTGTCGGGTTCGGGCTGGAAGGCGCCCGGCCGCGTTGCGGCTTCACCCCTGACGGGCTCGACTGAGTCGGGCTCGCCGATGGTGGGTTCCCCACTCCCGCTCGGGTGCATGATCAGTCGGGTGGCGACCCCCGGCGAGCGGGATTCGGCGTTCGGGGGGCGACGTCGCCGTCACCCTAGGCGTGCCCGAGGTATGCGCACAACTTGGGCTCAGAGCGGGGCGCCTGTGTCTCGGACCGCGGACGGGTCCTTGCGTGCCTTGCGGATGCTGGCGACCGCCGTAACGGCCAGCGTGGCGATGATGACGCCGAGGCTCAGCAGGGTCGGGATCTCGGGCACCGGCAGGTGTTCTCCGCCGTTGATGAACGGCAGCTCGTTCTCGTGCAGGGCGGTCAAGACGAGCTTGACGCCGATGAACGCGAGAATGACCGACAGGCCGAGAGACAGGTAGACGAGCCGTTGCAGCAGCCCGCCCAGCAGGAAGTAGAGCTGTCGTAGTCCCATCAGCGCGAAGACGTTAGCCGTGAGCACCAGGTACGGCTCCCGCGTCAGTCCATAGATCGCCGGTATCGAGTCGAGTGCGAACAACACGTCGGTCGACCCGAGCGCCACCATCACGATCAGCATCGGCGTGATCACGCGTTTGCCTTGCTCCTTGACGGTCAGTTTGACGCCGTTGTACTCATCGGTCGCCGGAAGGTGTTGTTGGACCCAACGGATGATTCGGTTCTCCTTGTAGTCGCTCTCGTCGTCTTGGCCATGGCGCACCAAAGAGATTGCTGTGTAAACCAAGAACGCGCCGAAGATGTAGAAGATCCACGAGATCTGCTGAATTGCCACCGCACCGATCGCGATGAAGATCCCACGAAACACCAGGGCCAAGATGATGCCGATCAGCAACGCCTCCTGCTGATACTCCCGCGGCACCTGGAAGCGGCTCATAATGATGAGGAACACGAACAGGTTGTCGACCGACAGGCTGTACTCGGTCAGCCACCCGGCGTAGAACTCACCAGCGTACGAGCCGCCGTACTGGAACCAGACGTACAGGCCGAACAACAACGCCAGTGCGGTGAAGAAGCCGATCGCGATGGCGCACTCGCGCATGGACGGTTCGTGCGGACGACGACCGATGATGAGGACGTCTATGGCAAGCACGCCAACGGTGATGCCGATGGTGGTCCACCAGACGATGGTCGAGACTTCCACTGGACTAGGCCTCCGGTAGTCGACGCGGCGGTCACCGGAGGTCTGTCCGCCCGAATGCTGCCCTCCGACCCGCATCCTCTCAGGCGGTCGTCCCGGTACGCCAGGCGGCGCCCACAGCCCGCGGGTAGCGTGACGTCGATGAAACCAGTGCCGCTCCCCGTGGTTCGCGCGAAGCCGCCGCTGCTGCTCGAGGTCGACCTGTCGCGCGGACTCGCAGACGCGCCGCCGACCGATCCGGTCTCCGCCCTACGGCGGCGTCACCTGCCGTTGCTGTCCGACACCGTGGCGGGCCTACGCCGCGCGATCGACGACGGTGACGTTGCCGGGGTCGTACTGCTGGTCGGCAAGGGGCCAGCGTCGGTGGCTCAGGCCGAGGAGCTCGGCGCCGCCCTGGCCGCGGTCGCTGCCTCCGGCAAGTCGACTGTGGCGTTCGCAGAGTCCTTTGGTGAGGCCGGGCCAGGGACGATTCCGTACTACCTGGCCGTCCACTGCGACCAGGTGTGGCTACAGCCCAGTGGGTCGGTGTCCTTCACCGGGGTCGCCCTCGATGTCACCTTGCTGCGAGGGCTGCTCGACAAGGTGGGTGCCCGCCCGATGGTCGGGCAGCGCCACGAGTTCAAATCCGCTGCTGATGCACTGACTCGCACCGAGCTGACCGAGCCGCACCGGGAGATGACGCAACGGCTGGCCGACTCGGTGGTCGAGCAGGTGCAGGCGACCGTCGCCCGCAACCGGCGATTGACAGCGACCGCTGTCGCTGCGGCCATGGCGGCCGCCCCGCTCCCTGCGACCGAAGCAGTGACTCGCGGCCTGGTCGACCGGTTGGGGTACCGCGACGAGGTCTACGCCGATCTGCGTGGCCGGCTCGGACACGGCGACGAGCTGCGGTTGCTGTTCGCCCACCGGTACGCCAAGAAGCAGGCCGCCCGGCCAGTGGAGCAGGCGCGAGCCCGCCGGCGACCGGTGGTGGCGGTGGTGCCGATACGCGGCGCTATCGCGTCCGGACGCAGCCGCCCGGGCGGGCTTACGGGTCCGGTGGCCGGCTCCGACTCGGTGGGCGCCGTCCTTCGACAGCTGCACGACGACGACGCGGTCAGGGCGGTCGTGCTGCACATCGACAGCCCGGGCGGCTCGTACGTCGCATCGGATGCGATTCGCCGCTCGGTATTGGCGCTGCGCGACACCGGCCGGCCGGTCATCGCCGCCATGGGTAGGGTCGCCGCCTCCGGCGGCTACTTCGTGGCGATGCCCGCCGAACGCATCGTGGCGTTGCCGAGCACGCTCACCGGCTCCATCGGTGTGCTGGCCGGCAAGATCGTGGTGCACGAGACCCTTGCCCGCCTGGGCGTCAACCGGGAGACAATCAGCTCCGGCCCGCAGGCCGAGATGTTTTCGACAAACCTGCCCTACGACGACAACCAGTGGCAGCGGTTGCAGGACTGGCTGGATGCGGTGTATGCCGATTTCACTTCGAAGGCGGCAGCGGACAGGGGAATGCCGCTCGGCCAGCTGGAGCCGCTGGCCCGGGGGCGGGTGTGGACTGGCGCCGACGCCCTGGAGCGCGGGCTCATCGACGCGCTCGGCGGGCTGGAGCACGCGATCCGGCTCGCCAGCCGGTTGGCGGGGCTGCAACGCAACGCGGTCCAGGTCCGCCGTCCCCATGCCGGCTGGAAGGATCGCATCCGGCCGCCGCAGTCGACCGACTCACCGGCGGCCGCCGCCGCGTACTCGTACTTGAGCCCGAGTGAGGAGCTGCTCCGCCTGCTCGGGGCGCCTGGGACCGGCGTCCTCTCGCTGCCTTGGGACCTGCGGCTGCACTGACCGTCCCCGAGGTCCCTCCGCCCGTCGATTGGCGCCAAGCGGTCGGCGACACGCCGATCGGCTCCGCCGGAAGGCGCCGATCAACGCTGTGCGGTGCGCGGATAGCTTGAGCACCATGCGCCGAGACAGCGTCCGATTCGGTTACTTCTTGTCCAGCGAGGAGTTCACGCCCGATGAGCTCGTCGCCCAAGCGCGGCTCGCCGAGGAGGCGGGCTTCGACGGCCTGTGGATCAGCGACCATTTCCACCCGTGGAACGACGAGCAGGGCCAGAGCCCGTTCGTGTGGTCGGTGATCGGCGCACTGTCCCAGGTCACGTCACTTCCGGTGACGACGGCCGTGACCTGTCCGACGGTCCGTACTCATCCCGCCATCATCGCGCAAGCGGCAGCGACGAGCGCGGCCATGCTCGGGGGACGCTTTGTGCTTGGCGTCGGCACCGGCGAGGCCCTCAACGAGCACATCCTCGGCGACGTCTGGCCGACCGTGGACGTCCGCCTGGAGATGCTTGAGGAGGCGGTCCAGGTCATGCGCGAGCTGTGGTCCGGGGACTTCGTTTCACACCGGGGGCGGCACTACACCGTGGACACCGCTCGCATCTATACCCTTCCCGCCGAGCCGCCCAAGGTGTATGTGTCGGGCTTCGGGCCGAAGGCGGTCGACCTGGCAGCTCGTATCGGGGACGGATACGTCGCGACGATGCCCGATCCCGACCTCATCTCGCGCTTCCGGGACAACGGCGGTGGCGACAAGCCGGCGCAAGGCGGGACCAAGGTCTGTTACGCGGACACCGAGGACGAAGGTGTGAAGCTCGCCCACCGACTGTGGCGGAACAGTGGCGTCCCGGGTGAGCTGTCACAGGTGCTGCCGTCGCCACGACACTTCGAGCAGGTGTCCGAGCTGGTCACCGAGGACATGACCCGCGAGTCGGTAGCGGCCGGGCCCGATCCCGACACACATGTGGCGGCGATCCAGCCGTTCGTCGAGGCCGGCTACGACGAGGTGCACATCGGCAACATGGGTCCGAATTGGGAAGGGTTCATGCGGCTCTATCGCGACTCCGTGCTTCCCCGCTTGCGGCAGGCCTGACCCACCCGAAGTTGTCAGTAGACACCACGTTCGCGGCCGACGCTTGGCTAGCGTACGGGCAGGTCTGCGCCACCCTGGAGCGAATGCAGCGTCAAGGACTCGTCGACGCGGTGACGCGAGAACGCGTGGATGGACCCGACCGCACGACGTTCCGGATGACCCGACAGGAACGCGAATCACTTACCGCGTGGCTGGCCGAGGTCGAGTCGCCGGCGCCGTTCGTCGCGAACCCCCAGCGAAGTCATCAACCAGTCCCGGTTGCACCAAGGAGTCGTCGTTGCGCTGCTCGGCGCGTGCATTCCGCTGCTGGTGTTGCCGTTGCGGGACGCTAGCCGTCACCGCCGCGGTCGCCGCCCATGCGCTGCTGTTCCTGCGCCGAAGCACTGACGTCACCGAGCTGCGTATGGCCGCCTAACCCACCCCGGTGTTGTCAGTCGACAAGGTGCTAGAAGTTGAGGCCGTGTCGCTCGATGATCGGCATCGTGCGCTCGAAGTCGACTTCTGCCCCGTAACCAGCGGCGAGCGCAGCCATGGTCTCGGGATCGGGCTCCGTGTCGAGCGTGCCCAGCCGGCGGAACAACTCCTCGAGACCACCGGGCGAGATGATCTCAAGGATGCGCGCCGGCTCGTCGCCAGCGTTCCAGAATGTGTGCCACTGCGAACGCGGCTTGAAGATCAGGGTCCCGACGTCGGCGAAGACCTCCTCATCGCCGAGCAACGCTCCGACACGGCCCTGGAGCACATAGCTGTACTCGTCCTCGCGGGTGTGGCGGTGCAGCGGCGCAGCGAGGGCGCGCGGTGCCATGAGGTGCTCGACCAGGGCGAAGCCACCGCCCGAGTCCTCGGCACCGACCAAGAACCGATCCCGGACGCCATCCAGAGCCCCGAGGATCTGCCCGTCATCGCGACCCATCACATGTGCGCTCATAGGTCACGAAATTACGGACGTCGCCCCCATCGCGCCATTCCACAAAGGTGGCATCTTCGCCGGCGGGACCACACGTACGATGCCGGCATGAACGGGTCCGCCAAACGTCGAGCGAAGGACCGGATCGCCCACCTTGCGCGGCAGCACGTCGACCTCGCCACGTTTTGGCGCCAGTCCTCCGCTGCTGTCTCGAGCGCCGTGCCACACTATATGGCGCCGTGTTGGTACACGCTGGACCCTGCGTCGCTGCTGGTCACCTCCCACTTCAGCGAAGACGTCCCGGAGATGCCCTCGGAGTGGCTGGCCCAGGAGTACTACGAAGACGACGTCAACAAGCTGGCCGATGTCGCTCGTTCGGAGCGGGGTATCTCCACGCTGCACGACGCAACCGGTGGCCACCCGAGCCGCAGTCCGCGCTGGCAGCAGAACATGGCATATGGCGGCGACCAGGAGATGGTTGCCGCACTGCGAACGCTGAAGGGTCAGGTCTGGGGCGCACTCGGCCTCTACCGAGGGGTGGATCAACCACTCTTCGATGCCGACGATAAAGATTTCATCCTCGCCATTGCACCGCACTTGGCGGAGGGAGCACGTCGGGCACTGCTAGTCGGCGAGGCGACGGACCCGGAGGGCGCTTATGCACCTGGCCTCGTCGTACTGACCGATCGTTGGGAGGTCGAGTCCACGACGGCCCGGGTCGAGCAGTGGCTCCGCGAACTGCCGGACGGTGACTGGGACGCGGGCCGGTTGCCGTCTTCGGTGCTGTCCGTCGCGGGTCAGGCACTGCGATCCGCTACGGACCCGACGTGCACAGAGGCCGCGGTGTCACGAGTCCTCGCCCGCTCAGGTACCTGGGTGGTACTCCACGGGGCGGCACTGGTCTCCGAGCGCACTCGCCGAGTCGCCGTCATCGTCGAGCCAGCTCACCCGGCGCGCATCTCCCCGCTGCTCATGTCGGCCTACGGGCTGACCGAGCGCGAGCAGGATGTCACCCGGCTCGTACTGCAAGGCGAGCCCACCACCGAGATCGCCAGCCACCTGTCGGTCTCGCCTGCCACCGTGCAGCAGCACCTCAAGAGTGTCTTCGACAAGACCGGAGTACGCAGTCGTCGCGACCTCGTCGGCAAGGTCTTCTTCTCGTACTACGAACCGCGGGTGCGCGACAACGAGCACCGGGTTGTCGTCGACAAGGCGCTGCGCGGTGGCCCGCTCGAGAGCAGCAACACGTTGTCACGCTGAGATCAAGTCATGGCCTGATCTGCCAGTGACAACTCGCTAGTCGACGCAAAACTCGTTGCCCTCCGGATCGGCCATCACGATGCAGAACTCGCTGAGCAGCTCCGGCTCCACCCGCCGCAGCACGGCGGCGCCAAGACCGGTGAGGCGCGCCGACTCCGCCTCGATCGTCCGGCGCCGCTCGTCGCCCTGTAGCCCGACAGCGACGTGAACGTCGAGGTGC
The DNA here is from genome assembly GCA_013696555.1 of Nocardioidaceae bacterium. GTDB lineage: Bacteria > Actinomycetota > Actinomycetes > Propionibacteriales > Nocardioidaceae > JACCYJ01. The sequence goes on from JACCYJ010000141.1 coordinate 8,546, forward strand.
ATCCGGTTCTTGGCCGTCTTGCCCTCCGGCACCCGCTGAAAGAAGAGCCGCGGCCGGATGCCCTCGGGGTCGATCACGGCCGCCCGGCTGTCTCGTTCCTCCTCGGGGACGCCCATCTGCTCTAGCAGCTGATCCCACGAGTCGAAGCCGTCCGGTGGTGCCTGCTCCTCGTAGCCGATCGCAGCGGCCCAGAACGCAGCCTGTGCCGCCGGGTCCGCGCAGTCGAAGGTGACCTGCAGCAGAGGTCCCATGGTCACTCCCTCATGTTCGCGGGCCGACGAGACTTCGGCAGTCGGGAGACGACGTAGTCGTACGAGGCGTCGATCAGCTCGCGGATCTCGTCGTCGCCCACGGCTCTGCCGGTGCGCACGGTGTTCCAGCCGGACCGGCCGATGTAGGGCATCACGCTGACATCATCGGGGAAGCGCTGCAGCAGCTCGTCGGCCACCTCCCGGGTTGGCCCGCACTTGAGACCGATCGAGCTGCCGTCACCGGAGCCGAGGAACGCGAAGATCTTGTCGCCCACCTTGGCGACAAGGTCGCCCTCCCACGGCTCGTCCTGCCAGGCACCGGGCTTGCCCAAGGCGTACGACAGCGAGTCGGACTGGTCACTCATGAATCGCCTCCGAGGCGTGCCCGTCGAGGTAGGCGCACACCAGACCGCCGAGCGACGGCAGGTGGTAGCCGCCCTCTTGCACCACCACACTCGGCAACTCCAACTGGCCCAACATGCGTCCCGCCGAACGGTACCCATCAGCACTTACAAGCAGGGGGCTCTCCGGGTCGTCGGCCGCGGCATCGACTCCGAGCGACACCACCACGGCCTCGGCCGAGAAGGCTGTAACGCTCGCGACCAGGCGCGCCACAGCCTCGCACCACACGGCGTCGTCCGATCCCGGTGACAGCGGCTCGTTGCGGGTCGTACCCGCTCCCTCTCCGCTACCCGTCTCGTCGGCGAAGCCCACGACGTGCGGGAACCACCCGGCACCCGGATCGACGTGGACGGAACCGTAGAGCACGTCGTCACGCTCGTAGAAGATCGCAGCGGTCCCGTTTCCGTGGTGGGCGTCGAGATCGATGACCGCAACCTTGGCGGCGCCGTGGTCGCGCAGCCGTTGCGCCGCCAACGCCGCATTGTTGAGGTAGCAAGATCCGCCGTACCCCTCGCGGGTGACGTGGTGGCCTGGCGGACGGCACAGCGCGTACGCAACCGTGGCACCGTCACCGATGAGGTCCACCGCCGTCAGTGCGCAGTCCACGGCAGCTCGCGCGGCGGCATACGTGCCAGGGCCGACCAACGTCATTGTGTCGTAGCAGAACTGCCCGGCCCGGGCATGGACCGCCGCAGCGCGCTGGGACGGCAGCGGCCCGAGCATCGCCGCCGTCGGGAAGAAGTACGGGACCACTCGATCCTGACCGGGATCCTCGGCGAACCCGGCGGCGAGCCACTCGGAGTGCACATCGCGCAGATGCATCACAAGGCGCGGATCGTGGACACTGGACAGGGCGGCATCGTCATGGCCGACCGCCTCGACCAGCTCGTGCCCGGCGACGGCCAGCGCATCGCGGATCACCTCGACCCGGGCCGGGATCTCGGTGCCGGGCGTAGTCACCCCCACCCACACCTCACTGCCCGGCTGATGCAGCAAGGTGCCCGGCGACCAGACAACCGGCACAGATGGCACGTTCGTCAGGATGCCAGCGTTGAGGCAGGATGCCCACATGCCTCGCGCCGCTGACTTGGGGATCAGGATCGGGTTCCTCGAGCCGGGTCCGACCAACTCCGTGCTCGATGTGCCGGGGGTCGGGCTGGGCCACGCCACCGTGCACCGGGACGAACCGAATCCCCCGCAGGGGCGGGGCCGCGCCCGCACCGGCGTCACCGTCCTGGTCGTCGCGGAGGATGCGTTCGAGCGGCTCGTCCCCGCAGGTGGCGCGGTGCTCAACGGAGCCGGGGAATGCACCGGCTTCATCACGGCCAGCGAGTGGGGCTCGCTGGAGACGCCGGTGTTCCTGACATCGACACTGCAGGTCGGGCGGGTTTACGACGCGGCGGTCGAGCTCATGATGGAGCGCCACCCCAGCGTCGCCGACGACTTCACCATCCCCGTGGTGGCGGAGTGCGACGACTCATACCTCAACGATGCTCGGCGCATGCAGGTGGACCGCGCCGACGTGGCCGCGGCGTGGGAGCGGGCACTGGCTTCCCGTGGCAGCGACAGTCCTCCCGACGAGGGCAGCGTCGGCTCGGGCACGGGCATGTCGTGTCTGGGCTTCAAGGGCGGCATCGGCACGGCCTCGCGGGTGACACCCGAGGGCCGCACCGTGGGGGTGCTCCTGATGACCAACTTCGGCGACCGGCGCCGCCTCACCGTCGACGGTGTCCCTGTCGGGCGCCTGTTACCGGCCGACCCCGCGCCGGACCCACCTCCGGCCGGCTCGTGCATAGGCATGGTGGTCACCGACGCAGCGGTCGATGGGTTCGGCTGCTCCCGGCTCGCCCGACGGATCGGGCTCGGGCTGGCGCGTACCGGGTCGGTCGCCTACCACGGCAGTGGCGAGATCTTCCTCGCCGCCTCGACCGGTCTGCGGTCGGACCGTGACGGCACCTACGAAGGCGCAGCGTCGGTGTCCGGCCGGGCGCTCGACCCGCTCTTCGAGGCGGTGGTCGAGGCCAGCGAGGAGGCGGTGCTCAACTCAATGCTGGCCTCCCCCACCGTCGTCGGGCGCGACGACCACCGGCGCGAGGGACTGCCTCCGGACGAGGTTGTCCGGCTGCTGCGCGACCATCGGCGGTTGACGTGACCGGCGGACAGCATGAAGTGCGGATTCCGATGCCGGACGGAGTCGAGCTCGCGGCCACGCTGTACCTCCCGGAGTCCGGCTCCGGTCCGCAGCCGTGCCTGCTGGAGGCGCTGCCGTACCGTAAGGACGACCTGACCAGCTCGTACGCCCGCGAGTATGTGCGCCTGCGCGACGAATACGGGTACGCCGTCTGCCGACTCGACCTGCGGGGCACCGGCTCATCGGGTGGGGATGCCACCGACGAGTACCCCTCTCGCGAACAGGCGGACCTCGCTTTGGTCATCGCCTGGCTTGCCGACCAGCCGTGGTGCACCGGCAACATCGGGATGTGGGGAACGTCGTACTCCGGGTTCAACTCGTTGCAGATGGCGTGTGAGCAGCCGCCCGCACTGAAAGCGATCGTCGCGATCTACGCCACCGACGATCGCTGGACCGATGACGTGCACTGGCGCGGCGGTGCGCTGAAGTTCCTCGACCTGGTCGACTACTGCCACTACATGACGCCGATGAACGCCCTGCCACCGGTCCCGGCGCTGTGGGGGGAGGGGTGGCACGACGAATGGCGGCGCCGGATCGACGCCAACGAACCCTGGGTGCTGACGTGGCTCGACGAACAGACCGACGGGCCGTACTGGCGGCACGGGTCCGTCGCGCCGGACTACGACCGGATCGAGTGTGCGGTGATGATCGTCGCCGGCTGGGCCGACGGCTACCGCAACAACTCGTTCCGCACCGCGGCAGCGCTGCGGGAGGCCGGCGTCCCGCACCGACTGCTGGCCGGGCCGTGGGCTCATGCTGCGCCGGGCTCCGCGATCCCAGGCCCGCGCATCGACCTGGTGCCGGAGATGGTCGCCTGGTGGAACCGCTGGCTGCGGGGCGGTGACGGCAGCGTCGACGACGGGCTGGAGGGGCGGCCGGCGATGTCGGCATTCATCCGCCAGTCCACGCCGCCGGAGCCGGACCTCTCGGAGTCGGCGGGCTACTGGGTCCGCGAGGAGTGGCCCTGCCCGCGCGTCTCCGTGCAGGGCGTTGCGCTCGACGGTCGACCTCCGTACGTCGTCCGAGCTGATACCGGGACCGCTGCCTGGATCGACTGCGCCGGGCATCTGCCGTGGGGGCCGAGCACCGACCAGCGTTTCGACGACGCAGCTTCGCTGCGCTGGGAGTGGGACGGAGAGCAGCGGGTGCTGCTCGGGTACCCGGTGCTGCGGATCTGCCTCAGCGTGGACCGGCCCGCGGCGTACCTCTCGGCGAAGCTGTGCGATGTCTTTGCTGACGGCACGTCGGCGCTGATCGCACGGGGATCGCTGAATCTCGCCTACCGCACGTCGCGGACTGCGCCGTCGCCGCTCGAGCCGGGTCAGCAATACGACATCGAGGTCCCGCTGGATGCGTGTGCATACCAGCTGGCCGAAGGTCAGACACTCCGACTGTCGGTCGCTGGTGCCGACTGGCCGAACACCGCTGCGCCACCTGGGCCGGTGACGTTGACGATTCACGGCGGCGAGCTGCTGTTGCCGGTGTGGTCCGGGGGGTCACCGCATCAGCCGCCAGTACTGACGCCGGGCGGGGAGTCGGGCGAAGACGCCACCGGAGTCGTCTGGCGGGTGGAGCGCGACGTGCTGCGCCGCGAGACAGCCTGCGTCATCAATGATGGTGCGAGCCACGATGTGCCTTACGACGGGACGGCGAGTGAGCATTACGCCGGCAGGGTCAGCGTGGACACCCGGACGTTCGGGCAGCAGATTGCCGCGGAGGCTCACTACTCGATCCAGTGGCCGGAAGTGAGCGTGTCGACCCGCGCCACACTCGACCTCCACGTCAGCGCCGAGAGCTATGCCTTGTCGATCGACCTCGAGGCGTACGAAGGCGACGACCTGGTGGCGCAGCGCCGCTGGCACCAGACGATCATCCGCGGGTCTTGACCCGATCAGCCACGGGTTTCCACCCAATCATCAGTGATGCAGCACCGTCGGTGCGGGGCCGAGCCGCGCCCATGAGGGCCAGGCCCCACGGTCCGATCACCCACATCGGCCAGAAGTAGAGCACCTGACCAGAGCCGAGCGACGTCGCGGCCCACACCACGAGGCAGACGACGGCGGTTACCAACCAGGCCCGCCATCGCTGACCTGATGTCCCGCAACCGGCGGCCGGCACGGTAGCCGGCTGCCCGACCGGCTTGGGTTCCACGGCAGCACCCGCCGGCAGATCCGCGACCAACCGCTCCAGGTCCGCCTGTGTCACAGCTCGGTAGGCGGCATCGACCCGATCGTTGAGCTCGTCGAGACTCAGCCTGCCGACCGCGTGGTGATGGCCCAGCGCCGAGACGGTCCGATCGCGATCGGCGTCTGAGGCACGAAGAGCGGAAGTGCTGGCCATGGTGCTCCCGTCCGGTGGCCGAGGCAGCCATGCCCTAGCCTCCACAGTGGAATGTCGCTACCGTCAGCAGATACCTTCCACTGTGGAATGTCAAGGGTCATCACATGCCTGAACGGGCGCTGAACGCCACCGCAGCCTCTCTTCTGGGCTTCCTGCACTCCGGCCCGTCCTCCGGGTGGGATCTGCTCGCAACGGCGCGAGAGGTCATCGGCCCGTTCTGGAGCATCACCCAGAGCCAGGTCTACCGCGAGTTGGCGGCCATGGAGCGTGCCGGCTTGATCACGGCGCAACAAAGCGGTCGCCGCGATCGCCGCCCGTACGAGCTGACCAGTGCGGGCCAAGCGGCGTTCACCGTCTGGCTCGCACAGGAGCCGGCGCCGGAGCAGATCCGCTTTCCGCTGCTGCTGACGATGAGTTTCGGTGCTCACCTGCCGCCCGAGACACTCGCCGCGTTCGTCGAGTCCCACCGGCATACTCATGCCCAGCGACTGGCCGAGTACGAGCGCACTCGCGAGGCGATGACCGAGGCAGTGCCAGCTGGCATGGGCGACGCGTACGGTCTCGCGACCCTGGACTTCGGCATCCGGTACGAGCGCGCGGTGCTGGAGTGGTTCGAGCACCTACCAGCGCGAATGACGAGGGGCTGAGACCGCACCGATGATGCGGGGCCCCACCGATGATCGGGCATTGGCGCGGGTGTAGGAAGGCCGGATGAGCAGACGGGTTCGCGACCTCCTGATGCAAGAGCTGGGCGCGCTGCGCTACGAACCGACTAGCAAGCGGGTCCGGGCGTCACTCGGCCAAGACGTCGCTGTGGACAGTCAGCGAGCGATGCTGGTCTGGGAGCCGCGACGAGTGGACCCCGCTTACGGTGCCCGAGGAAGACAACCGGGCCGACGTTACGGTGGAAACTGCTGGGTCGGACCAGGCATCGCCCGACTCGATCGGCCTACGGATGCCGCAGCTGTCAGAGCGACCGCTCCTCGACCCATCCATCCCTTTTGCGGTGCACACCGCGGATGGTGAGGCCGTCGACATTCGCCTGGCCGGCGAGACCCGTTCCACCGCATCGACGTTCTACCCAGCACTTCATGTACGGCTCGAGCTCGACGGTCAGGTGCTCGCGGAGTCGACTCACCCTCGCGTGTTGTTCGAGACCATGCTGCCGCCCCGCTACTACCTGCCGCGTGAGGACCTAGCCGAGCTGCGCCCAAGCTCGACCCAGTCGTACTGCGCCTACAAGGGGAAAGCCTCCTACTGGTCGCCAGCGAACGGCTCCCACGTCGTCGACGATCTGGCATGGAGCTACGCGGCACCGCTGCATGACGCAGCTAACATCGGCGGCTTAGTGGCGTTCTTCGACGAACGGGTCGATCTGATTCTGGACGGGGTGCCGCAGGACCGGCCGCAGACGCCGTGGTCCCCGCAGGCAAGGCAGAAGCCTCCTGAATGACTGGGTGATAAGCCTCGGATGATCGTGGCGCGGGGCTCTGGCGGAGCGCGGGTAGGGTCGGGCGCCATGAGTCGCCGGAACGTCGAGGTACGCCGGGAGGAGATCCTGCTGGCGACGCTCGCCCAGGCGGGTCGATTGGGAATGGACCAACTCCGGGTCCAAGACGTGGCCAAGTCACTTGGTGTCAGCACCGGCTTGGTGTTCTACCACTTCGACACCAAGGACAAGCTGCTCGCGGCCGCTCTGGAGCACGCCGTCGACCGCGATCTCGCCCGCCTGGACCGAGCGGTCGCCCGTGGCAGCGACCCGCTGGACCGGTTGCGCCGGGTCATCTCCAGCTATGGACCGACCGGAGCCGCTTCGGGCTGGACGCTGTGGATCGACGCCTGGGCGATGGCGCTGCGACACCCCCCGATCCGCACCACACTGCGCCGACTGGACGGACGCTGGCGCGCGGCGCTGCGCGACGCGATCGTGGAGGGTACGACGACCGGCGACTTCACCTGTCCCGACCCTGCCGCGACGGTAGCCCGTATCGGCGGGTTGCTCGACGGTTTGTCGGTCGCAGCCCTGGTCTACCGCAATGTGAGGCGTGCCCAGCTGCGGACCTGGATGCGGGAAGCCGTCGCAGCGGAGCTCGGTCTTGACCCCTCGGACCTGACCTGACCTGTTGCTCAGATCGCCCACTGCTCGATCGGCGGGGGGTCGACAAACGCCGGCCGATCGAGGCGGAAGGAGTCAATGTCGACCGGGCACTCCCCCGTCATGGCCAGGTCGGCGAGCAGCCGGCCGATGGTGGGCGTGAACTTGAAGCCGTGCCCGGCACCAACCGCAACGCACACCGCCGGGTGTTCAGGCGCCAGGCCGAGGATGAAGTCGCGCTCGGGTGTCAGCGTGTACAAGCATGTCTTCGACCACGCGGGAGACCCCGCGCCGGGAAGTGTTCGAGACATGAAGTCAGCCAACAGCGCCTGCCGCCCGGCGTCGGGTTCGAACGATCGCGTGTCGCCGGTGACCTGCGGGCCGCCGCAGTCCTGCGCCGCCTTCACCGTCGGCTCGCCGTAGCACGGAAAGCCGTAGAAAGTGGGGTCACCCTGCCAGATCCACAGCGGCATCCGTCCCTGCGAGAAGGCAGGCGGATCGGCCGGCTCGAAGTAGCTGAACTGCTCCTGCGTCGTCTTCAGCGGGAGCCGCACGTCGAGCCCGGTCAGGACATCGTTGGTCCAGGCGTCGGCGCAGACCACGAGGCGCCGGCAGAAGTACGTCCGCCCCCCGGCCTCGACCTCGAGCCCCGCATGACCGCGGTCTCGTACCCCGGTGACGGCACAACGTTCCACCAGTCGCCCGCCATGGGCCCGCGCCATCCGCTGCATCGTTGCGGTCCCTCGGGCCGCCGGTACGATCGCTGACCGCTGCTGGTAGAGCCCGGTCACGCCCGGCGAAATGCGGAACTGCGGAAACCGCTGCCGCACCGCGACGCTGTCCAACACCTCGTAAGGGATGTCGTGGGCCGACAGCGACTCGGTGTGGTCGGTCACCGTTACCGCGGAGTCCGATGGGAAGAGGTCGAGTCCACCGACGACGGTCACCAGCGACTCTTCGGAATCGCGCTCCAGGTCAGCCCAGTCGTCGTAGGCATGCACCGTCAACCCCACGTACTCCGGCGTATGGTAGCTGTGTCGCAGGATACGAGACGTGTCGTGCGACGCTCCCCGCACGTGACCGAGATCGAACTGCTCGAAACCGACGACATCGGCCCCACGCCGGGCCAGCTGGTACGTGGCTGCGCTGCCGAAGGCACCGAGACCGACGACGACGTACTCGACCTGCTCAGCCATCGGAGCCGCCCTCCCGAGGCACGAGCCGCGGCAGCAGCCATCGGCGGATGTCGGCGCTGGCGTCTTCCATCGGGGCGAACCAGCCCTGGGCGTACGCCCGCGATCGCATCCCGCGCTGGACGGACTCGCACACCGCCCAGTCCTGTCGGTTGACGAGGTCCCAGAGGTCCGCGGCGTCATCGGGATCGAAGTCGTCGCGGGCCGCCTCGTCGGCGTCGAAGAGCAGATCGCAGACGACCGTGGTGCGGTCGACCGCCTGCGGCCAGAGCGTATACGCCGCGACATGGTCGGCGGAGCAGGACAGGAACAGGTTCGGGTGCACCAGCTCGCCCTTGTGGCGGGTGCGTTCGTGCTCGTTGAGACCGGGGAACGGCCGACGCGACGAAGTACCGGTGGTCGTGAACGTCCACGCCCCTTCGCGATGCGGGATGCCCTGCTCCCAGGCGAGGTCTTGCCCGCCGCCGGCGAACGCAGGGACCAGGCGGGAGAGCTCCGGGTGCACCGGGCCGCAGTGGTAACACTCGTTGTAGTTCTCCGCCAGCACCTTGTAGTTGGCACCCACGTCGTATACCAGTCGCCGGCCGCTGACCAGGTGCTCGAGGGGGTAGCGCTGCAACCGGGCATCGATCGCGGCCAGCTCATCCCCCAGCGGCGTTGCCTGCTCCGGTGTCAGGTGCACGAAGCAGAAGCCGCGCCAGCTCTGCGCGGCGACAGGGTGAAGTGTGAACTGGGTGTGGTCAAACTCGCGCAGTGTTTGAGTGTGTGGTGCCTTCAACAGGGCGCCACCCAGCGTGTAGGTCCAGGAGTGGTAGGGACAACGCAGCGCCCGTGTCGCGCTGGCCGCCGGAGCAGGCTGGGCGGGGTCATGCGGGATCAGTTGGGAGCCACGATGGCGGCAGACGTTGTACGCGCCGTGCAGCTGGCCTTCGCCGTCGCGGGTCACCAGCACCGACTCACCCACCACATCGACGACGGCGACCCGCTCGTCGATGTCGAGGCCGAGCTCGTCGAGGCGCCCGACACAGAACCAGGAACCAAAGATCGCCCGGTCGCGCTCCACTTCCCAGTGGCCGGAATCGACGTACATCTCCTTGGGCAAGGCGGGTTGCAACATGTCGCCGTACGACTGAGCCATGCCGCCTCCTGGATGACTGACTCACCAGTCAGTAGTGAAGCCTCCCACGGACCCGACGTACTTCCAATGGTGGAGGGTCACTTCCAATGGGTTCGAACCCATTCGAAGTGTCTCGATCCCACGTTAACGTGGGATCGGGGCGTCCCCCGCGGGCACCAGCCAGCAAGCGGCGCGATGGCCTCCGGTAGCACCAAGAATGGGGAGTTCGCGACTGCGGCAGTCGGCAGCGATGCCTGCTGCCTCCGCCTCGCCACTGGCGTACGCCGGGCAGCGTGGGTGGAACCGGCAACCCGTCGGGATGCGGGCGCAGTCTGGTGTCTCCCCGGTCAGCACGATCGACTCGACCTGCTCCATCTCCGGGACCACCGACAACAACGCCTTCGTGTACGGGTGCTGCGGATTGTTCAACACCTGCTCCGTCGTCCCGTCCTCGACCACCCTGCCGAGGTACATCACCACCAGTCGATCAGCGATGTTCCACGCCAGCCCAAGGTCGTGCGTGACGACGAGAAGGGTCAGCTCGAGCTCTTCGCGCAGCTGCAACAGCAATGCCAGGATCTCGCCGCGGACCGAGGCGTCCAGGCTGCTCACCGGCTCGTCGGCCACGATGACCTCAGGATTCAGGGCCAACGCTCCGGCGATCACCACCCGCTGGCGTTGACCACCGGAGAGCTCATGCGGATAACGCAGGAAGAACCGCTCCGGCGGCCGAATCCCCGCCTGGCTCAGAGCCTTCACGACGCGGCCGGACTCGTCGGCCATCCGGTGGACCCGAGGGCCTTCGGCCACAGCCTCGTACACCGTCTGCCGAGGGTTCAGCGACCCAGTCGGGTCCTGAAGCACGAGCTGGACCCGCCGGCGGTACGCCTTCAGCGCGCGGCCGCCGTACCCGAGCGGCTCACCTTGGAAGCGCACCTCGCCGGACGCGGGCCGCTCCAACCCCAGGATCGACCGGGCCAGCGTCGTCTTCCCGCAACCGGATTCCCCCACCAGCGCCACGATCTCGCCGCGGCCGACCGCCAGGTTGACGCCGTCAAGTGCCCGCGCTGTCCCGCCGCCGCGCCGTCCGCGGAACGTCACGACCAAGTCGTCGACCTCGATGACCGGTTCGCTGGCGACGCTGCCGACGGCGGCGCGCTCGCTCATCGTCTCGGCGCTCATCGTGTCGGGACCGACTGATCCACGAGCACGCACGCGGCCGTACGCCCAGGCCCCGCCGGAAGCAGCTTCACGTCCACCGTCGGGCACACTGGCAGGGCTGAGGGGCACCGAGGGTGGAACGGGCAGCCGCTGGGCAGATCGCCGGGGAACGGGGGGTCGCCGGGGAGCCCTGACGGCGCGTACCGCGACGCCGCGTCGCCGATGGTGGGAAACGCGCTCGACAGGGCGCGGGTGTACGGGTGCTCCGGCCAATCGAAGACGGCACGCGCTGGCCCGTGCTCGATGATGCGACCGGCGTACATGACGGCGACCCGGTCGCAGCTTGTGCCCAGGACGGAAAGGTCGTGACTGATGAGCAGCATCGCCATCGACCGCTCCCGCGCGATCCCGATCAACAGCTCGAGGATCTGCGCCTGGACCATGACGTCGAGTGCCGTGGTGGGCTCGTCACAGATGAGCACCTGGGGGTCGCAGGCCAAGGCGAGTGCGATCATCACTCGCTGCTTCTGCCCGCCGGACAGCTGGTGCGGGTAGGCGTCAGCGTGCCGAGCCGGTAGACCCACCTGTTCCAGCAAGGTCCGAACCTTCGTGGCGGCACTGTTGTCCGTGGCCAACTTGTCGTGCAGGAAGATCGGTTCTACCAGCTGCGTGCCGATCCGCTGGATGGGGTTGAGCGAGTGGAGTGCCCCCTGGAACACCACCGAGGCCACCCCCCAACGGACCGCACGCATCCGACCCCAACGCATCGTCAGGACGTTCTCCCCGTCGAGCAGCACCTCACCCGTCACCGTGGCGGAGGCGGGGAAGAGCCGAAGGATTGTCGAGACAATCGTCGACTTCCCGCAGCCTGATTCGCCGGCCACTCCGACGACCTCGCCAGCGAAGACACTGAGGTCAACTCCGCGTACGGCCGGCACCGGGCCTTCTCTGGTTCGGTACGTCACATGAACGTCGCGCAGCTCCAAGGCGGCGACGTCACTCATGAGTCACTCACTTCCAAGACGCGGGTTGAGCACGACCTCGAGGGTCCGGCCGATGAGCGTGAACGCCAGCACGACGAGAATCACGCAGATGCCGGGCGGCAGCAAGTACCACCAGGCGCCAGTCGACGCGGCACCAGCTCCCGTCGCCTTGTCGAGCATGGTCCCCCACGAGTCGAGGAAGGGGTCACCGAGCCCGAGAAACGCCAACGTCGTCTCCGACAAGATCACGATGGCAACCGTCAGAGTGGTGTTCGCGATGACCAACGGCATCACGTTGGGCAGCACGTGCTTGGTCATCTGCTGCCAGTCGCTGTCACCCAGCACCTTCGCCCGCTCGAGGTAGGGCCGGCCCTCGACGCTGAGCGTCTGCGCGCGTACCAGACGTGCGGTTCCGGGCCATGAGGTGACGCCCAACACCAGCACGATCGTGCCCAATCCACGCTGACCGAGCACGGCGGCCAGCACGACCACCAGCGGGATGAAGGGAATCACCAGGAACCAGTCAGTGAGCCGCTGCAAGGCGCTTCCGGCCAGACCCGTGTAGTGACCACTGCCGATCCCGATCAGGGTGCCGAGGACCATCGAAATCAGCGAGGCAGCCAAGCCGACCACCAGTGAGGCACGGGCTCCCCAGACCAGGACGGCAAGGATAGATCGTCCGTTCTCGTCCGTTCCCAGCCAGAAGTCGCCGTTGGGCGGTTCCAGGGATTCGTTGCCGAGAGTCTTGGTGATGTCCAACATCTCGCGGTCGAATAACAGCGGCGCAGACACCGCGAGTAGAACGAACACGGACAGAATGACCAGGCCGATCACCCCTGCAGGCTGTCCGAAGAATGCCTGCGCGAATCGCTGGAGGGACTTCTTGCGGCGCGTCCGCGCGATGGCGTAGGGAGAGAGCTTCCTCGGCGTGGTCACCGTAGAAGCCCGCCGCATGCGGGCGAACTCATGTCCTGATCCTCGGGTCGATGACGGCGATCACGATGTCAGCGATGATGTTGAACACAATCACCGACATGGTGAAGACCAAGAACAGGGCCTGCATCAAGACGTAGTCCTGTTCGCTGACGGCCTCGAATGTGAGCAGCCCGAGCCCGGGGTACGAAAACACGGTCTCCACCGTGATCGCGCCACCGATGATGAACCCGATGTTGAGGAAGATGAGTGTGATCGTGGGCAGAGAGGCGTTGGGTACGGCGTGTCGGCGCCGCACCATGTGGTCCATCATTCCTTTGGCGCGAGCGGTCATCAGATAGTCCTGACCCAGCTCGTCGACCATGGAGGCGCGCATGATCAGCGAGTACTCGGCCAGATAGACGGCAGCGAGTGCGACGGCCGGCAGGACGGTGTGATCGGCGATGCTCGTGATGCCCTCGAAGGACAGCGGGTCGATTCCTGAATCGATGACACCCCCGCTCGGAAAGATCCCGGGGAAGAAGCCAATGCCGGTCGAGAAGAGCAGGATGAGAAGCAGTCCCAGCCAGAACTCCGGAGTGGCGTAGAACAGCAAGGTCACCGCCGTCGAAACCTTGTCGAAGCGGCTACCGCGGTTCCACCCTGCTTTGATGCCGATCCAGACACCAATGACGACGGCGACAATCGTCGTCGCGCCCAGGAGAACGAGCGTCGGCCACGCTCGCCCTTGCACGAGGTCCCAGACGGGCTGCCCCTTCCACGACGAGATCCCGTCGAGTGCCAAGGGATCCTTGAGGTAGGCAACGAACTGCTGGGGCAGCGGTGCAGTCAGCTCGTCTCGGATCTTCGCCAGGTCGGCGGGACTTATGCTCTTCACCGCGCGGTAGCGGGCTGCTGGATCGCCGGGCAACATCCGGAACAAGAAGAAGTTGAACAGCAGGACGAAGACGAGGGTCCCGAGCCCCGCAACGAGGCGGTACCCGATGAATCGACCCAAGCCGCCCTGTTGCCCGCCTCGGGCCGGTCGTTGCGGCTCGGGATCCGAGTCTGCCGCCCTCACAGCCGCCGCTACCGCCACCGGCTACTCCACGTCGGAGTCAGCGCTACGACGCCGTCGAGCAAACAGCCAGAGACCGACTCCGCCAAGGACTGCTGCCCCGGCGAGGCCCGCAATCACCGGGCCGGTGTTCGAGTCGGAGTCGGAGCCGGAGCCGGAGGCGGAGACACCTCCTGCGGCGCTGCCGGAGCTGTTCTCCTCGGTCACCGGCTCGATGTTGAGGTACGAGTAGGTGCCGTACTGGAACAGGATCGCCCCGTCCGGCTCCGGCTGCGGCACGAACCCAGTGAACCGGTCACTGCGGTATGCCTGCAGGTAGTCATAGTACTCGGTGACGATGTAGGCGTTGGCGTCGTAGGCCATGAGCTGCATCTGTTGCACGATCTCGGTCCGGGCGTCTCGGTCGGTCTCGGTTGACTGCTGCTCGTACAGGTCGTCGTACTCCTCGTTGCAGTAGAAGCTGTCGTTCAGCCCGGCATACACGGTGCCGCCGTCCTCATAGCTGAACTGGCCGCAGGTGAACGTCGACAGCTGGTAATCAGGGTCCGGCTCGACGACCCAGCCCCACTCGTACATGTCGAACGTGCCCTCACCGGCGATTTCGTACAGCCGGCTCTCCGAGACCGTCTCAGCGGTGGAGTCGATCCCGATGTCCTCCAGCCACCCTTGGAGGAACTTGATCGTGGTCTGCGAGGTCTCGGAGTTCGATCGGGCGTACAGCTGGTACACCAGGGGGTCGGAGCCATCGGGCATGGTCCGGATCCCGTCGGAGCCGAGCGGGTAACCAGCCTCGTCCAGGATCCGGTTCGCCTCGTCAGGGTCGTACGTCACCGGGTCGTCCGGCTCGGCGTGCTCCGGGTACAGGGGTGGGATGACCGTCGTTCCCGGAGTGCCCCGCCCGTCGAGCGTTCGGTCGACCAACGCCTCCTTGTCGACGGCGTGGTGGATCGCGAGGCGGACCTGCGGGTCCTGCAGGGAGGGGTGCCCGGTCCCGATCGACGTCCCGTCGGTAAGGGCAGCGCCGGAGTTGAAGGTCAGATAGTTGAAGCCGTAGTAAACCGACGATCGCGCCTCGATGTCCTCGGTCCCTTCAAGGGCAGCGAAGATGTTGGCGTCGAGGTCGTCGGCGAAGTCGATCTCACCATTCTTCAACGCCTGCACCATGGCATCGGCGTTGCGGTACAACCGGTACTCCACCCCGCCGATGTTCGGTGCGCCAGCCCAGTAATCCTCGTTGCTGGTGAACCGGTAGAACTGGCCCTCACGAGCATCGGTGAGGATGAACGGGCCACTGCCAACGCCGCCCGGTGGGTCGGAGTCCGGCTCGTTCGCGTACTGGCGGATTTCCTCGTCGTCGATCTCCGACCAGATGTGTTCCGGCAGGATCGGGACTGCCAGCCGCTCCATCAACGGAGTCGGATTCTTCAACTTCATCACGACCGTGCTGTCATCGGTCGCCTTGACCGTCTTGATCTGGGCCACGTAGCTGCCGTAGTTGGTCTTCTCCAGCCTCCCGTCCATGATCCGGTTGAACGTGTACGCCACGTCGTCAGCCGTCAACGGCTCCCCGTCGTGGAAGGTGACACCCTGGCGGATCTTGTAGGTCCACGTGAGGCCGTCCTCGGACTGCTCCCACGACTCAGCAATTCGCGGGGTAGGGGCGAAGTCCTCGGCGGTATAACCGGTGAGCCCGTCGTACATGAGCGCCCAGGCCTCGTACGCGGCAGCGGTGATGCCCTTGAACGGATTCAGGTTGTCGATGTCTTGCAGGACACCGACCCGGAAGATGTCGTCGTCCTCAGCCGCCTCGGCGGCAACCGGCGTCGAGACCGCGCCCAACGCCGTGGCCCCGCAAAGGAGCGATGCCGCCACCAAGCCGCGGGCGGTACGGTCCGATCTGTGAACCACACCGATCCAGCCGTCGCGCCGCCGGTAGCTCCGACTCGGCCCAGGCACTCCGTGCTGCACGGGGTCCGTCGCAGCGACGACTACGCCTGGCTTCGCGACTCGAGCTCGCCAGAGGTTCTCGACCACCTTGCTGCCGAACGCACGTTTTACGACGCCGCCACTGTCCATCTGCGCCCTCTCATCCAGGCCCTCGCCGAGGAGATGTCCTCGCGGCTGCCGCCAACTGAGTTGACGGTCAGTTGGCAGCGTGCACGGTTTTCCTACTACACCTCGACGCCGGAGGGAAGTGAGTACCCTCAACTGTTGCGCGATCTCCACCCGTCTGATCGATCGCAGGCAACGGATTCCGTCGCCAAAGCGGTAATCGCCTCGGATTCCGTCGATCACACTGATGCGCAGTTCCCTCAGGTCATCCTGGATCCTGCCAGCCTCGCTGACGGGTCCGCGTACGTCGATCTCGGGTACCGGATCGTCAGCCCGGACGAGCGGTTGCTGGCCTATGCGGTCGACCGGACCGGCGAGGAGATCTTCGCGCTGCAGTTCCGCGACCTCGACGCCGGTGTTGACCTGCCAGAACGGATCGAGCGCAGTTATTACGGCGGCGCCTGGAGTGCCGACTCGGGCAGCTTCTTCTACACCGTGCATGACGGGCTCTACCGCCCATACCAGGTGTGGCGCCATGACATCGGAACCTCCGTCGGCGGCGACGTCTGCGTCTACGAGGATCTCGACGAGCAGTTCGAGGTCATGGTCCGAGGTTGCCGCTCCGGTGACGTGATCGTGTTGTGGTCGCAGAGCCGCGACACCAGCGAGGTCTGGCTGGTGGACGCGCATGACCCGACTGCACCGGCGAGATGTGTCGAGCCGCGGCGTAAGGGCATCGAGTATCACTGCGAGCACGGCCGCACTCCGGACGGGGACGTGCTCTTCGTGGTTACGAACGACAACGCCCCGGAGTTCCGGGCGATGACCACGCCACTGGCCGCGCCGGGGCAAGCACAGTGGGAGGAGTTGGTGCCGGAAGCAGCCGAGGAGCGGCTCGAACGGGTCGAGGCCTTCGCAGAGCACCTCGTGCTGCGGCTGCGCCGGGGCGGGTCGCCCCTGCTGCGCACCGTCCCGCTGCATGCCTGCAATCAGGCCGTGGACATCGCCTGCTCCCTGCCTGCCGGGACGATCGCCCTCGACCGCAACGAACGCTTCGACGCCACCGAGGTGACGGTCGTCGAGCAGAGCTACACCGAGCCGCCTGCCTGGTACGCGGTCGACCTCCGCTCCGGCGAGCGTCGGCTGCGGCGGCGCCAGGAGGCGCCGGGCTATGAGCCGAGCCGCTACCGCAGCGAACGCATCGGCGTGGCCAGCGGTGACGTCGAGGTCCCGGTCACCCTGGTCCACCGCTGCGACACGCCGCTGGACGGGTCTGCGCCGGCACTGCTCTACGGGTACGGGGCGTACGAGTCCTGTGACGAACCGGAGTTCGACCCGGCGCTGCTGAGCCTGCTGGACCGCGGCGTGGTGTACGCGCACGCGCACATCCGGGGTGGCGGCGAGGGGGGCCGGCGGTGGTGGCTCACCGGCCGGATGGAGCACAAGCAGAACACCTTCACCGATCACATCGCGGTCGCCGACGCGTTGGCTGCCGGGCGCGTCGACGGTGATCGGATCGCGACCCGTGGTCTATCGGCCGGTGGCCTGCTGCAGGGGGCGGTGTTCTCGCAGCGGCCCGACCGGTGGCGCGCGGTGGTGGCGGAGGTGCCGTTCGTGGATGTGGTCACGACCATGCTCGACGACTCCATCCCGTTGACAGCGGGCGAATGGGACGAGTGGGGCGATCCGCGCCGGGCGGCGGATTTCGCCTGGCTGCGCGCCTACTCGCCGTACGACAACCTGCCGTCCGCTGGTGGCCGCCCGGATCTGCTGGTCACCGGTGCCGTGCACGACCCTCGCGTCATGGTCTGGGAGCCCGCCAAATGGGTGGCCGCACTGCGGGCCACCGATCCTGATTGGTCACCGCGGTGCTTGTTCAGGTGCGAGCTCGGCGAGGGGGCGCACACCGGCCCGTCCGGCCGGTACGCCCGGCTGCGCTATGAGGCCGAGGTCTACGCCTGGATCCTCTTCCATCTTCTCGCTCATCCGTGAGTTCCTGCCCCGATCACCCGCGGGTCTTGGCAACGCCGACAGGAGGCTTCCCATGGCTAAGGGGCACTTCCAATGGGTTCGAACTCGTTGGAAGTGCCCCTATCCCACGTTCACGTGGGATAGGGGCACCGCCGGGTCAGCGGGCGCCGGCGGAGACCATCTGGCGAAGCTCCTTCTTGAGCTCACGGATCTCGTCCCGCAACCGCGCAGCGACCTCGAACTGCAGCTCCGCCGCCGCACCGTGCATCTGGTCGGTCAGCTGCTGCACCAGGTCGGCCAGGTCCGACGACGGCAGCCCGGCGAGGTCGGCCGCGTGCCTGCCCGCGTCCTTCAACGACAGCCCCGGAACCGGCGACTTGCCCCGACTGCGTTGCCGCCCGGAGCCGAGCAGCTGCTCGGTGTCGGCGTCCTCCCGGGCCAACATGTCGGTGATGTCGGCGATCTTCTTGCGCAGCGGCTGGGGATCGACCCCGCGCTCGACGTTGTACGCCCGCTGCTTGTCGCGGCGCCGGTTGGTCTCGTCGATCGCCTTCGCCATGGACGGCGTGATCTTGTCGGCGTACATCACTACCTGACCGGAGACGTTGCGCGCTGCCCGCCCGATGGTCTGGATCAACGACGTCCCCGACCGCAGGAACCCCTCCTTGTCGGCGTCCAGGATCGCCACCAGGCTGACCTCGGGCAGGTCGAGGCCCTCGCGCAGCAAATTGATGCCGACGAGGACGTCGTACTCCCCTAGGCGCAGCTCGCGCAGCAGCTCGATCCGCCGAAGCGTGTCGACCTCACTGTGCAGGTAGCGCGTGCGGACTCCGGCCTCTAGCAGGTAGTCCGTGAGGTCCTCCGACATCTTCTTGGTGAGCGTGGTCACCAACACCCGCTCGTTGCGCTCGGTACGCAGCCGGATCTCGTGGATGAGGTCGTCAATCTGCCCCTTCGTAGGTTTGACGACCACCTCGGGGTCAACTAATCCGGTCGGCCGGATGAGTTGTTCCACAACGGAATCGACGCGGCTGAACTCGTACGGCCCTGGCGTCGCGGACAGGTAAACGGTCTGCCCGATGCGTTCGAGGAACTCCTCCCATCGCAACGGACGGTTGTCGATGGCACTCGGCAGCCGGAAGCCATGCTCGACGAGAGTTCGCTTGCGCGACATGTCGCCTTCGTACATTCCGCCGATCTGCGGCACCGCCACGTGCGACTCGTCGATGACGAGCATGAAGTCTTCGGGAAAGTAGTCGAGGAGGCAGTTGGGGGCCGAGCCGGGTGATCGACCGTCGATGTGCCGGGAGTAGTTTTCGATCCCGGAGCAGGTGCCGACCTGGCGCATCATCTCCACGTCATAGCTGGTGCGCATGCGCAGGCGCTGCGCCTCCAACAGCTTGCCGGAGCGCTCCAGATCGGCGAGCCGGTCAGCGAGCTCGAGTTCGATCCCGCTGATGGCGCGCTCCATGCGCTCCGGGCCGGCGACGTAATGGGTGGCGGGGAAGATGTAGAGCTCTTTGTCCTGCGTCACTACCTCGCCGGTCACTGGGTGCAAGGTCATCAATGACTCGATCTGGTCGCCGAAGAACTCGATTCTCACCGCGAGCTCCTCGTAGACCGGGAATACCTCGAGCGTGTCGCCCCTCACCCGGAACGTGCCGCGTGTGCCGGCGTGGTCGTTGCGCGCGTACTGGATCGCAACCAGCCGACGCAGCAGCCCGTCGCGGTCCATCTCGTCACCGAGCCGGAGCTGGATCATCCGGTCGACGTACTCCTGCGGCGTCCCGAGTCCGTAGATTGCGGAGACCGTGGCGACCACGATGACGTCACGCCGGGTCAGCAGCGAGTTGGTCGCCGAGTGTCGTAGCCGCTCGACCTCCTCGTTGAGCGAGGAGTCCTTCTCGATGTAGGTGTCGGTCTGCGGGACGTACGCCTCCGGTTGGTAGTAGTCGTAGTAGGACACGAAGTACTCGACCGCATTGTCAGGGAACAGCTGCCGCAGCTCGTTGGCGAACTGCGCGGCCAGCGTCTTGTTGGGCTGCATCACGAGCGTCGGACGCTGGAGGCGCTCGGTCAGCCAGGCGATCGTGGCGGTCTTGCCGGTGCCGGTGGCACCCAGCAGCACGGAGTCCTTGGCGCCGGCGAGGACGCGCTCCTCGAGCTCGTCGATCGCCTGCGGCTGGTCGCCCGACGGCTGGTAGTCGCTGACGACCCGGAAAGGCGCAACCTTGCGCTCCAAGGTGGTGACTGGCCTCATGCGTCGAGCGTACGACGGCCCTCCGACAGTGTCGTGGCCCCGTCGAAGCGGTCGGTCAGGCGCTCGACCCGCGGCGCCGCAGGATTGCGACCAGGAGGACGACGCAAGCGGCGAGGAGTCCACCGCCCGTCGCCAGCCACTCCCAGGTGTTCGATCCGGCCGGCTCCTGGCTGACCTGGTCACCGGCGCCAGCCTGCTGCGTCGTTGATGGTGCAGGTACGGCTACGGGTGCGGCGGGAGGACCGAGGAGTGTCACGAAGTCGGGGCGTTCGGCGTGGTTCGGCGGCTCGGGGTAGCTGCATGCCCGCAGGGTCCAAGCGTCTCGAGCCCCAGCGACGAAGAACAGGCGCTCCCTCCCCGGCCGCAGTGGCGTGTCGCATGAGCTGCTCACAAATATTCCGTCATCGGGCTTTGGGTCCTCGGTGCCGGTGTTGATGGTGACCTCGGCGGACGGCTTGCCCTTGTACACGACCGTGACCTGCACGTGGTACGTGGACGACAGTCCCGCCACGAGGTCATCGGTGGTGCCCACGAACACTCCGTCCGCCGACCTCACCCGATCCTCGAGCGGCTGCAGGGCGCAGGAGCAGGCGTACGCCTGTCCGGCGCTTATCGCGATCGCGAAGCCGATGAGCAGGCTCGCCACCAGGACGCGGGCGCCGAGTCGCATGGCGGTCACCACTGCCGCACGCCTCACCGCGATAGCTGACACCCCGCTTGGACGTGCCAAGCAGGCCACCGGTTCCACTTCACCACCGGCGCGACCCCGGCAGGTGTCGTCGTGGCGCCATCCGCGGCCCGTGCCGCGGCGCGTGGATGCCAGCCAGCTCCACCAACCGCTGCACCCGGTACCGATGCGGCGCGTACGGTGCCAGCAGCTCCGCCAGCTCGGCGTCGTCGACCGCTCGACCGATCAGTGTCAGCCCGATGCTCGACGGGATGTGGTAGTCACCGAAGCTGACCGCGTCGGCGTCCCCGTGCGCCCGCTGCCGGACCTCGGCCGCTGTCCAGACGCCGACGCCGGGAACCGAGCGCAGCATGAGTTCGGCCGCGATGGCGTCGACGTCAAGGGTGCGTTGCAGCGAGTCGGCGAGCTGCCCCGCGCGTACCGCCAGGCGGGAGCGGGCACCGTCCACGTGCATCGACAGCCACTCCCAGCTCGGGATGCGGCGAAGCCGCTCCGGCTCCGGAAGCACCCGCAGACCGATGTCACCAGCCGGTCCCGGGGCGAGCTCACCGTGGCGTTGTACCAGCCGACGCCATCCGAGCCACGCCTCGCGTCCGGTTACCTTCTGCTCCAATGCAGCGGCGATCAGCGCCTCGTAGACCAAGCCCGACCGCGGCACCCGCCAATGCCGGTGGTGTCGGTGCACCGTCGCCAGCGCTGGATGTGGCGGCTCGAAGCCGGACGGGTCGTCCTCGCCGCCGAGCATCGCCGGCACCCGCGCCGCCGTCCAGTCCGCACCCGGCCCCCAGACCGTGGCCGCAACCTCCCCGGCGGTCGCCCGCGAGGTGAGGGCCAACGTCGCCGCTCCCTCGGGAGTACGCAACCCACGCCAGTGCACCCCGTCGCGGACCGCGTATGTCGGATCCCCGGGGCCGCGACGAAGCGTCCCGAGGATGGTTCCCAGTGGAATTGGCCGGCCGGGACGCCACACGCACGACACCACCGGGACCCTCGCCTCGACAGCGGTCATCGACCCAGTATGTCGGCGGGCTGTCCCACAATGGGGGCGTGCTGCTCAGCGACCTGGCCCAGGTCTCCGTCGAGGTGGCTTACACTGCATCCCGCCTGGCCAAACGCGCCGCGTTGGCGCGTGCTCTCCATGCCGCCGGGGCCGATGAGATCGCCACCGTGGTCACATACCTCTCCGGCCGGTTACGGCAGCGGCGCACCGGTGTCGGCTGGGCCAGCTTCGAACAGGTGAGCCCAGCAGCCGAGCCGACGCTGACCGTCGCCGATGTCGATGCGGCATTCGAGCAGATGAGTGTCTTGGCCGGAGCTGGCAGCCAAGAGCAACGGCGTGAGGCGCTGACCGATCTGCTGGGGCGAGCGACCGAACCTGAACAGATCTTTCTGTGGCGCCTGGTGACCGAGGACCTGCGTCAGGGTGCGCTCGACGGGGTCATGCTCGACGCCATCGCACAGGCCTTTGATGTGCAACCGTCGCTCGTGCGACGGGCTTCGATGCTGCTCGGTTCGACCGCAGCAGCCGCCGAGTTGGTGCGCGACGGCCCCGACGCGCTCGAGCGCATCGGGCTCGTCATCGGCGTACCGATCCGACCCATGCTCGCCTCCGCCGCACCGGCATTGAGCGCAGCGATCGCCAAGGCCGCACCGAGCAACGGGGCAGTCGTGGTCGACGCCAAGCTCGACGGCATCCGCATCCAGGTCCATCGCAACGGCAATGACATCCACATCTTCACGCGCAGCCTCGACGACATCACCGAGCGACTGCCGGAAGTCGTCGAGGTCGTGCGCTCGCTGCCGGCGCGCCGGCTGGTCCTCGACGGTGAGGCGATCGTGTTGCGGCCCGGCGGCCGGCCCGCGCCCTTCCAGGTGACCGCCGCGCGCACCGCGAGTCGTGCGGATCTCGCCGGACTGCGGGCCAGGGCGCCGGTGTCGACGGTCTTTTTCGATCTGCTCCACCGCGACGGGCGCGACCTGCTCGAGCAGCCGCTCCGTACCAGGCTCGACGAGCTCCATGCGGTCGTATCGGCGGCTCACCGGGCGCCGGGGATACACACCTCGTCGCCGGAGCAGGCGCAGTTGTTCTTCGACGAGACGATCGCCGCCGGGCACGAGGGAGTCATCGTCAAGGCATTGGACTCCGGTTACGACGCGGGTCGGCGCGGCAGCGCCTGGGTCAAGGTGAAACCTCGACACACGCTCGACCTGGTGGTGCTGGCCGCCGAATGGGGTCACGGCAGACGCGCAGGCTGGCTCTCCAACCTCCATCTCGGTGCTCGCGACCCCTCTGACGGCAGCCTCGTCATGTTGGGGAAAACCTTCAAGGGACTGACCGATGCGACGCTGGCGTGGCAGACCGAGCAGTTTCTGGCTCGCGAGGTACGCCGCACCACCTCAACCGTGTTCGTCCGACCGGAGCTGCTCGTCGAGGTCGCCTTCGACGGGCTGCAGTCGTCATCGCGCTACCCCGGTGGAGTCGCGTTGCGCTTCGCTCGAGTGCTGCGCTATCGCGACGACAAGTCGATCGACGAGGCAGACACGATGGCGACGGTATTGGCGCTGCACGCCGCAAACGAGCCATAACCAACCTCGAGTGGCGCCTTCAGGCGGTCATCGGCGCGGTGTCTCGGCAACCGTGTCCGCCATTCGATGGGCGGGATCGGCGAGCGAGGAGGGCGATAAATCTCGGATGATGGGAGACACGAAGGGGGACTCAGCGGCGGCGGCCCCACTCGACCAACCGGGTTCGGTTGCCGTGAGCCACCCGCAGCGAGTACGTGCCCGTCCGAGGCGACCACACGCCGACGTCGGTGATCGCGTTGCCGTTCCAGTCGCCCACCACGGGCAACGTCCCTCGTGCGCCGTATGAGAATGTCTTGCGCGAACCATCCCCACCGCGCAAGACCCACTCCCGAGTCACCGGATCGAAGACACCGAGGTCGGTGTGTTGATCACCGTCCCAGTCGCCGGTCACCGGAATGGATCCGACGTTCCCGAACCGGATCCGGGTGATCGAACCATCGACAAGACGCAGCCGGAAGGTCGCCTTCGTGGGGCGAAACACTCCGATATCGGTCCGCCCATCGCCGTCCCAGTCCCCCGCAACTGCCTTGTCGCGGAATCCCCCGAACTTCAATGTGGTGGTGCCACCGGCAGGGCTTCGCCAGGAGAAGGTCCGGCTCGATCGGTCCCATGTCCCGAGATTCGTGGTCCCGTCGCCGTTCCAGTCACCCACAACCGGCTCGCTCGTGGGGGCACCATAGATCACCGTCGCCGTGGTCCCGCCGGGCCGGCGCAGCAGGAACCTCGGAGTGCCACCGCGCCGATACACGCCGAGATCGGTGCGAGCATCTCCAAACCAGTCGCCGACGATGGGCACGTCCCCACAGTTGCGGGACCTGATCTCAGTGTTGTAGACCAGCGCATTCCCGTGGAAGACGGCCGGCTGATTGATCCGGTTCAGCCGCTGCTCGAAGTGCAGGTGCGGACCGGTGGACCCGCCAGAGGTGCCGAGCAGCCCGATGTACTGCCCCTGGTCGACCCATTGACCGGTCACCACCCACTGCTCGTCGAGGTGCGCGAAGAGACTTGACCATTCGCCGCCGTGGTCCACGACGACGTACTTCCCGTACGAGGTGCCGCCCACGTCGGTCACCGAGGTGACGACCCCGGCGGCGGAGGAGAGCACCGCGTTGCGGTAGTCGTCATCGCGGTTGAAGTCCACGGAGTACCGCGAGGGGCTGTGCTC
>JACCYJ010000143.1 GCA_013696555.1 Nocardioidaceae bacterium
CCTCGAAGCCGATCCGCAGGCAGCGCCCTTGCCGGTCACTGTGGTGGTGAGCGGCGGAGCCGGTGCCTTGGACCCTGCGCTGACCTGGGCAGCGACGACGGCGACCGTGAGCTTGGGCAGCATCGAGATCGCCCTGCGTGACGAGGACGACCTCGCCCGAAACGCCCGCCGGGTCGCGACGATGCTTGCCGGGTCGCTCCCCGTTGACGTCCTCGCGTTCGTCGAGCTCCCCCGCGCCGTGGACGTCTCCGAGTCATCCTGGATGCGGGCCGCCGAGATGGTGGCGGAGTCGGGTCACCGCCTGAAGTTCCGCACCGGGGGCGAGACTGCCGACTCCCATCCCGACGAGCCGGAGCTCGCCGGCGCCATCGCGTCCGCCCTTGATCTGGAAGTTCCGTTCAAGTGCACGGCCGGGCTCCACCACGCCATCCGCAACACCGCGCCCGGCACGGGCTTCGAGCAGCACGGCTTCCTGAACGTCGTGTTGGCGACTCGAGCCATCCTCGACGGGGCCGACACCGGCGATGTCGTCCGAGTGCTCGCGGATCGGGACGCGGTCGCGTGCGCTGCCGCCTGCGCCGCCATGTCCGCGGACGAGGCCGCGCGGCTTCGTCGCTGGTTCATCTCGGTCGGCTCGTGCAGCATCGACGAACCCGTCCAGGACCTGGTCGAGCTGGGGCTCCTCACGCCGGCAGCCCACCGGACCGCAGGAATGATCGATCAGGAGTCGCAGTGACTGCACCAGCCGACCGTGGGGATCGACGGAGTTCGTGGGTGCCGCAGGCGGCCGGCAGCGGCTACGACGCCGACAACCTGCCGTACGGCGTGGTCTCGTTCGGCGACGACTCCCCGCGCGTAGCTGCCCGGATCGGCGACTTCGTCGTCGACCTGGCCCCCATCGCGGCGCTCGAGATGCTGCCCCAGACCGAGCTGCTGGCCGAACCCTCGCTCGCGGAGCTCTTCGCCGCCGGGCCTCCCGTGTGGGCATCGGTACGCCGGTGGCTGGTCGGTCTGGTGTCCGATCCCGCCGAGCGTTCGGTGGTGGAGCCGTACCTGTTCCCGTTGTCCGAGGTGACGCCGCACCTCCCGTTCGCGGT
This sequence comes from Nocardioidaceae bacterium, assembly GCA_013696555.1. GTDB lineage: Bacteria > Actinomycetota > Actinomycetes > Propionibacteriales > Nocardioidaceae > JACCYJ01. The sequence goes on from JACCYJ010000143.1 coordinate 1,098, forward strand.
AGCGGACTACGTCGACTTCTATTGCTCGCTGGACCATGCCTCGAACGTCGGCAAGATCTTTCGGCCGGATGCCGAGCCGCTGCTGCCGAACTGGCGGCACCTGCCCGTCGGCTACCACGGCCGAGCCGGCACCGTTGTCGCGTCCGGAGCCGAGATCAGGCGACCCTGCGGACAACGCAAGCAGCCGGAGGCCGACGCTCCCACATTCGGCCCGTCGCGGCGGCTCGACATGGAGGCGGAGCTGGGTTTCGTCGTCGGCGTATCGACACCGTTGGGTTCTCCGGTCAGTCCCGGCGCGTTCGCCGAGCACGTCTTCGGCGTCACGCTGCTCAACGACTGGTCGGCGCGCGACATCCAGGCGTGGGAGTACGTGCCGCTTGGGCCCTTTCTCGGCAAGTCGTTCGCGACGTCGATCTCACCGTGGATCACACCGCTGGTGGCACTGGAGTCGGCGCGGACGCCACTGCCGCGGCAGGCTCCGGAGCCGTTGCCGTACCTGCGGGTCGAGGAGCCGGCCGGCTACGACATCGAGGTGACCGTCCGGTGCAACAACACTGTGGTCTCCCATCCGCCGTACGCCGCGATGTACTGGTCACCGGCGCAGATGCTGGCGCACCTGACCAGCAACGGGGCCAGCCTGCGCACCGGCGACCTGTTCGCCTCGGGCACCATCAGCGGAGCCGAGCGCGACCAGCGAGGCTCGTTTCTCGAGCTGTCGTGGGGCGGGCGTGACGAGGTTCAGTTGGCCGATGGTAGCTCGCGGACGTTCCTCGAAGACGGCGACGAGGTCACCCTGTCCGCCACCTGCCCCGGCGCCCTAGGGGGTCGCATCGCTCTCGGCGATGTCACCGGCCGCATTCTCCCGGCCTAGCCATCATCGGGGGTGAAGATCTTGCCGGGGTTGAGGATGCCGAGCGGGTCGAGAGCGCGTTTGAGGTCGCGGTGCACCCGCAGCCCGAGCGGACCGATCTCGCGCGCCAGCAGGTCCCGCTTGAGCAATCCGACACCGTGCTCGCCGGTGATCGTGCCACCAAGGTCCAACCCCAACACCATGATCTCCTCAAACACTCGACGGGCACGGGCAACCTGATCGGCATCGGTTGAGTCGAAGACCACGTTGGGGTGGAAGTTCCCGTCACCGGCATGGCCGACGACGCCAACGATGAGCCCGAAGCGCTCGGCGAGCAGCTCGATACCCGAGACCAGATCCGCCATCCGGTCACGCGGGACGCAGACATCGTCGACCAGCGTCGCCCCCAGCCGCTCGAAGGCGGGAAGCGCCTGGCGACGGGCAGTCAACAACATCTCCCCCTCGCTCGGGTCGTCTGCGAGAACCACGTCGAGCGCACCGCAGCTCTCCAGCTGGCGCCCGATCGTCTCGATCTCGGCCTTGCCGACGACATCCCCCACATCGGACTGCGCGATCACGAGCGCCCCCACGCCGGCGCCGAAGCCCATCCCGAACACTTCGTCCACGGCACGCACACTGGCCCGGTCCATGTACTCCAACAGGCTGGGAACGACACCGCAGCCCAGCACCGCGGAGATCCCAGCCGCTGCGGCCAGCGAGTCCGGGTAGGTGGCGGCCACCGTCAACGGGCGCTCGGCTGCTGCCCGCAGTCGCAGCGTCGCCTCGGTGATGACGCCGAGGGTGCCCTCGGAGCCGACGAACAGCCGAACGAGGTCATAACCGGCGACGCCCTTCACCGTCCGCCGGCCGGTCCGCAAGATCTCGCCGTCGGCGAGGACCACCTCCAGGCCCAGGACGTAGTCGGACGTCACGCCGTACTTGAGACAACACAAGCCACCCGAATCGGTCGCCAGGTTTCCGCCGATCGAGCAGAACTCCCAGCTACTGGGATCGGGCGGGTAGAACAACCCGTGCTCAGCCACGGCACGCGACAGCGCGGCGTTCATCACCCCCGGCTCGGTCACGACGAAGCGGTTGGCGGTGTCGATGTGGAGCACCCGGTCCATCCGCTCCAGGCTGAGCACGATGCCGTCGTCGATCGCGTTGGCCGCTCCGGACAACCCGCTTCGAGCACCCTGGGGCACGACCGGCACCCGCATCTCCGACGCGATACGAAGCGTCGCCGAGACCTCCGCAGTGTTGCGCGGGCGGACGACGGCCACCGGCTGACCGGCCGGACAGAAGGAGGCCCGATCGAAGCGGTACGACGCGACCCGGTCAGGGTCGGTGATCACGCGGTCCGGCGGCAGCACGGCCGTCAAGGCGTCGAGGACCGGGGAGGCCATGGCTGCACGGTACGCCGACCCCGGACGGACGTCAGCGCAGCATGAAGCGGGGAAAGCCATGAGCGCGGCTCACCGCCGGCCGGTGCCTCGACGCCAACCACGCCGACCGCCACTGCCCGAGGGACACCCCGGAGATCCGTTCCGTCAGCCGGACGAAGTCGCCGGTGTCGCCGTTACCCCCGCCGCGGCTGCGAACCCAGGACCGCAGCACCGTCAGGAAGTCGCGCTTCCCGACCAGAGTGCGCAGCGCCTGCACTGCCATCGCCCCCCGCACGTACACCGCCTCATCAAAGAGCCGTCGTGGGCCGGGGTCGCCGACCGCCACCCGCCAGAAGTCCCGGTACCAGCGCAGCGACCGGTACGTCCCAGCGAACTCCCTTGCGGCACTGACGCCACCACGGTGCTCCGCGAAGAACCACTCAGCCCAGGTGGCAAGCCCCTCGTTGAGCCAGATGTCACGCCAGCGGCGCACCGAGACGTCATCGCCGAACCATTGGTGCGCCAGCTCGTGCGCGATGATCTCTGTGTTCTGGTGGCCGAAGAACACCTTGGAGTACACCGGTCGCGTCTGAGTCTCGAGGGCGAAGTCGAATTCGGAGTTGACGAGGGTCCCGCCGGTCACCGAGAACGGGTACGCCCCGAAGCGCCGGGCAAAGAAGTCGACGATCTCCGCACTGGCACGCAAGCTCCTGATGGCGTTCCCACGCACCCGACCCAAGTGATCGGAGATCGCATAGAGGTACGGCACTCCGCCAGGCGTACGACCGCGCTCGAAGGTGAAATCGCCCAAGGCGAGGTACGCCAGGTAGGTGGCCATCGGCGAGGTCTCCCGCCAGTGCCACACCGCTTGACCACCACCGACCGAGCGCCGGCCCACGAGACGTCCGTTGCTGACGACGTCGATGCCACGCTCCGTCCTGACCGTGACGTCGAAGGACGCCTTGTCGCTCGGATGATCGTTGCTCGGATACCACACCGTGGCAGCTTCCGGCTCTCCGACGACGACCGCCCCGTCCGACGTCTCGAACCAAGCACCGATCCCGCCGGTTTCGATCTGCGCGGGCTTACCGGCGTACCGCACCCGGACGCGGAACCGCTCCCCCTTCCGCAGGGCATGCCGCGGAGTGATGACCAGCTCACGGCCGTGCCGCTCGAACGCGGCCGCCGCACCCGCGACGCGCACCGTGCTTGGATCGAGCTGGAGGTCGAGATTGAAACTCGTCAACCGCTGGGTCGCCCGGGCGCGAATTCTCGCGTCACCGACCACACGCTCGGTCGCCGGGTCGTAGTCGATGAACAGGCCGTAGTGACCCACGTCGTAGCCGCCGTTGCCGAAGCGCGGAAAGTACGGGTCGCCGGCGCCGGGCGCACCTGTTGTGTCGGCGGGCTGCGTGGCAGCCGCGCCCATCGAGGTCGCAGTGAGGCAGAGGATCGTCAGCGCAACCCCGGCATGACGTACGAAGGGCATCAGCAGCTACAGGTTGCCGCGCCGGGACTGCTCGCGCTCGATGGCCTCGAACAGCGCCTTGAAGTTGCCCTTGCCGAATCCGAGCGAACCGTGTCGCTCGATGAACTCATAGAACACCGTCGGCCGGTCCCCCATCGGCTGCGTAAAGATCTGCAGCAGGTACCCGTCCTCGTCGCGGTCGACCAGGATCCGCCGTGCCTTCAGCTCCTCGATCGGCACCCGTACCTCGCCGATCCTGGCGCGTAGCTCCGGATCGTCGTAGTAGGAGTCCGGGGTCTGGAGGAAGTCGACTCCGTTCGCCCGGAGGATGTCGACCGTACGCAGGATGTCGCCGGTCGCCAGCGCGATGTGCTGGCAGCCGGCACCGTCGTAGAACTCGAGGTACTCGTCGATCTGGCTCTTCCGCTTGGCGACAGCCGGCTCGTTGAGCGGGAACTTCACCCGGTGGTTTCCGTTGGCCACGACCTTGCTCATCAACGCGGAGTAGTCGGTGGCGATGTCGTCGCCGATGAACTCCGCCATGTTCACAAACCCCATGACGCGGTTGTAGAACGCCACCCACTCGTCCATCCGGCCCAGCTCGACGTTACCGACGCAGTGGTCGATTGCCTGGAACAGCCGCTTGGGGTGGCCCTTCGGCCGGGTCACCCGCGTCGCTGCCGCGACGAAGCCCGGCAGGTACGGCCCGTGGTACCTACTGCGGTCGATGAGCGAGTGACGTGTCTCCCCGTACGTCGCGATCGCGGCCCGGCGTACGGTCCCGTTGTCGTCGGAGACGTCGTGCGGCTCCTCGAGGACACGAGCACCGTTAGCTCGGGCATGCGTGATGCACTTGTCGACATCCGGGACCTCGAGCGCGAGGTCGACGACCCCGTCGCCATGCTTGCGGTGATGCTCGAGCAGGAGGCTGTCCGGGGTGACACCGCCGGTGAAGACGAAGCGCGCCGACCCCGAGCGCAGGACGTACGCCTTGGCGTCGCGCGTCCCGGTCTCCGGACCCGCATAGGCGACGAGGTCCATCCCGAAGGCGAGCTGGTAGAGGTGCGCAGTCTGCGTGGCATTGCCGACAACGAAGACGATGGCGTCCATCGCGGTGACCGGGAACGGATCCTTGGTGGCGTCGTACTCGACGAGGCCCACCAGCTGCTTGAGTTGGTCGAGCGTGAGATCGGCCTGCTGCTCCTGTGGGGTGAGCGTCTCGGTCACTGTCGTCTCCTCCGCACGAACTCTGCTGCTCAAGTGAGCCGGGCCGCGACTTCGCGGGCGGCCCGCACCACCGTATCGCCGACGACGGTCACGTCCAGCTCACCGAGGGCGACGACTCCCACGGACGCGGCCAAGCCTGAGACCCCGAGCAGCGGCGCTGCCACGCCGGAGGCACCGGGTTGCAGCTCCCCGTGAGTCACGACGTACTCCGGTCCGGATCGTTCCTCCCCGAGCCGGATCGCCTTGCCCGCGGCTCCGCGGTCCAACGCGTGGCGCGCCCCCACCCGGTACGCGACGTGGAAGTCGGTCCACGACGGCTCGACCACCGCCACCGCCACCGCTTCATCACCCTCGCGGACAGTCAGATGGGCGGTGGCACCAACGTCCTCGGCGAGGCGGCGCAGCACCGGGCTTGCCTTGGCGCGCAGCAACGGCTCGACCCCCTGCGCCAGCTGCAGGACCCCCATGCCCGCGAACACCCTGCCCTCGGTGTCCCGTCGCGCCAGCTGGTGATGCTGCAGCGTCGCGACCAGACGGTACGCAACGGTGCGATTGATGCCAAGGCGCCGAGCGAGCTCGGTCATCGTGATCCCCCGGGGTTCGGCGGCCAGGAGGCTCAGCGCCCGTAACCCGCGATCGAGAGTCTGCGCGATCTCGGCGGCCATGCCCAGCAGCGTAGGCCGCTCAGCTGTCCTCGTCGCCGTCCCCGCCACCCGGTGGCAAGCCGTCTCGGACCTCCTTGCACTCCGGGCAAACCGGATACCGCTGCGGGTCGCGACTGGGAACCCAGACCTTGCCGCACAGCGCGACGACCGGAGTGCCCTGCACCAGCGCGGCGGCTAGTTTGTCCTTGGCCACATAGTGCGAGAGGCGCTCGTGGTCGCCGTCGTCGGTGACAGGTCGGGTTCGGGTCTCCTCGACTGTCTGGACGCCGGGGCTCCTCGAGATGCTCACGGTGCAGAAGTCTA
>JACCYJ010000150.1 GCA_013696555.1 Nocardioidaceae bacterium
GAGACCGGGTCGGCGCTCAACAACGACACGGCACAGGGCCGGCCGTCGCGCAACACCGCCCGTCGGGCGGCCACGACCGCGGGGTCATCCGCGATCGGCTCCGACCCGGCGGCGGCCAGGGCCAGCGAGACAACGCATACCGGCCCTCGGTCATCATGGATCCGCGGATCCGCCTGCAGGGCCGCCTCGTGCGGCCGGTCGCTGCCATGCCACAGGCACAGCACTCCGGCCCTACGACCGTTGAGCTCACGTACGTCGGCCGTCGCCGCAGCGCCGGTGCCGACGTCGGCCTCGAGCAGAGCCAGCCACAGGGGAATCACGCTGACGGTGGCTCCCAATCGGGCCGGAGTGCCCGGGTCAGTTGACGAAAGTCGGTTCGCAGCTCCGCCATGGTGGGACGGCCCCAGTACCAGTACCCCCCGTATGCCGTGTGCACCACCAGGTCGGGGGTCAGCACCAGACACATCGGCAGGTAGGGGTCGTGCACCGTGTCGGTGATCTCCAACAGCCCCAGCTCGTCGACGTAGCGCCGATTCTGGTCGGACAGGAACGTCCATCGGGCGTCCAACCCGGCACGGAAGGCCGCCTGCACCTGTGGCGGGTCGACACTGACGCTGACCATGCGCGTGTAGGCCACCTCCGCGTCGTCCTGGAGATCGACGAGACGCCGAAAAAACTGCCGCTCCTTGGGACACCACCAGCCGCGGTAGAAGTGCAACAACGTGGGATCACCGCCGACCAGGTCGGACAGCCGGCGGCGTTGCCCGCCGTGGTCGGGCAGGTCCAGGTCGGGGATCCGATCGCCGACATCGACACGGCCGCGCTCCACTCCCACGCCGCCAGCGTACGACCACACCATCATGGGCCCCCGGTGCATCGGTCGCCGGTCCGGAATGGATACTTCCCTTTCCGAGCCGACATGAACGGAGCGCGATATGACAGCGCCGAGCGACGCTTTGACCTGGGTGCGCGAGCAGCGGGATGCCTACGCGCACGGTGAGCACCGCCCGGAGGGGTCGTTCGCAGTCATCATGGGTGCCTACGGCGCAACCGTCGCGGGGCTGGGAATCCTGATGCATCGCAGCGGACGCAGCCTCCCGGTGCGGTTCACAGCAGCCGACTTCGCGCTGCTGTCCGTCGCCACGCACAAGCTCTCTCGGCTGCTGGCCAAGGATCCGGTGACGAGTCCGTTGCGGATGCCGTTCACCACGTTCGCGGGAACCTCGGGTGAGGCGGAGCTGGCGGAGGAGGTCCGGGGCACGGGGTTCCGAAAGGCGATGGGTGAGCTGGTGACCTGTCCCTTCTGCCTCGGCATGTGGGTGGCCACCGGATTCGGTGCCGGACTCGTGCTGCGTCCTGACGCCACCAGACTTGCCGCGTTCGTGCTCTCCACCCTGACCGCCGCCGACGTGCTGCAATTCGCGTACTCCGCGGTCGAACAACGGGCCACCCAGCAATGACCGACCGGGTCGTGGTCGTAACGGGGGCGAGCGCCGGCGTTGGCCGCGCTGTCGCGGGCGAGTTCGGCGCCTGCGGTGATGCCGTGGCGCTGCTGGCACGGGGACAGAAAGGGTTGGATGCTGCCGCGATCGAGGTGCGCTCGGCGGGAGGAACGGCCCTGACCCTGGCCGTCGACGCCAGCCAGCCCGAGGATGTCATGGCAGCAGCCGGCCGCATCGAGCAGGAGCTCGGACCCATCGACATCTGGGTCAACGTCGCCTTCAGCTCGGTCTTCGCACCGTTCACCGAGATAAGCCCGGACGAGTTCCGTCGAGTCACCGAGGTCAGCTACCTCGGGTACGTGTACGGGACCCGCGCGGCGCTCGACCGGATGCTGCCCCGCAACCGAGGCACGATCGTGCAAGTCGGCTCCGCTCTCGCGTACCGCGGGATCCCGCTGCAGAGTGCCTACTGTGGCGCCAAGCATGCGGTGCAGGGTTTCAACGAGTCGCTACGGTGTGAGCTGCTGCATTCGAGAAGTGCCGTGCGGACAACAATGGTGCAGCTCCCCGCGGTGAACACGCCGCAGTTCGACTGGGTGCTCGCGCGACTCCCCGGCCGACCGCAACCGGTGCCGCCGATCTACCAGCCGGAGCTCGTCGCGAAGGCAGTGAGGTTCGCCGCCGAACACCCCCGCCGTCGCGAATACTGGGTCGGAGAGACAACGGCGGCCACACTGCTGGTCAACGCGGTGGCCCCAGGACTGCTCGATCGGTACCTCGGCCGGACCGGGTACGCCTCGCAGCAGCGGGACGAGGCCCATCACCAAGGCCTCCCGGCCAACCTGTGGGAGCCGGCCGATGGACCCGACGGTCGTGACTTCGGTGTGCGCGGCTCATTCGACGACCAGTCGCACAGTGCTTCGCCCCAGGTGTGGGCGTCACAGCATCACGGTCTGCTGGGCCTGGGGGCGTTGGCCGCCGCCGCCATCGCCGCCGCAGCGGCCGCGCGGCGCTGACCCTCCCCACCGGGACTTGTCACTTCGACACCAGGCTGTGGCTGGTCTGACAGTGACAACTCGGGCGACTCGACCGTTCAGAAGTAGTCGACCGCGGTCGAGGGGCGTCGCCGCGCGATCGCCTGCCCGTCGCGCACGCTACGTGCTCGTTGCTCCTGTCCCATCGCGGCGGCTGCGGCAGCAAGTCGGCGGGCAGCTTCTTCGAGCATCGTGGGCGACGTCCGCCCATATCCGATGACGATGCCGGGGCGAGGTGGCAAGGTTCCGTACATCGCCGCCGTGCCGAGAACCGCCACTCCTTGCGTCTCTGCCGCCGCGACGTATTGTTCCTCGATCACCTCTGCGGGGAGCCGCAGCAGCAGGTGCAGCCCCGCCGCGTAGCCCTCGGCCACCGCGTCAGGTACCTCCCGCTCCAACGCGGTGACGAGGGTGTCACGGCGCTTCCGATAGTGCTTTCGCAGCCGTCGTACGTGGCGGTCGTACTCGCCGGTGTCGATCAACCGGGCAAGGGCGTGCTGCTCCAGAACCGCGCTGCCGAAGTCGTCGTCACGCTTTGCCATTCGCAGGTCGCTCACCAGATTGGGTGGGCACACCACCCAACCAAGACGCAGTCCCGGAGCCAACGACTTGCTCACGGAACCCACCAGTGCGACCCGGGCCGGGGAGAGCGCCTGCACGGCACCCACCTGCATCTTGTCGTAGCGAAACACCGTGTCGTAGTCGTCTTCGATGACCCACCCGTCGACGCGGTCCGCCCAGCGGGTGAGCGCGCTACGTCGGGCGGGGGACATGACCATGCCGCAGGGGTACTGGTGTCCCGGCGTGACGATGACCGCACGAGCAGGCGTGTCGGCCAGCACATCGACGTCGAGACCCTCGCGGTCCACCGGCACGTCCCAGATCCGGACTCCGTAGCGAGTCAGCACCTGACGTTGGACGGGGTTGCTGGGCGCTTCGACGGCAATATCGCCCACTCCAGCGGCGTACAGGGTCCGCACGAGGAGGGTCATCCCCTGGGTCGCACCGGTGACGATCACCAGGTCCGCGGGCTCGCTCATCACCCCGCGGACGCGGGCCAGGTACGCGCTGAGCTGCTCGCGCAAGATTTCGACTCCCCAGGGCGAGGCGTAGCCGAGATCGGCGTCGGCGATCGAGCGCAGGACGTCTCGGGTGACCTTTGCCCAGGCGGTGCGGGGAAAGGTCCTCAGGTCGGGAGGCCCTGGCCGCAGGTCGATCTCGCTGGTCCGATGCCGCTCGACGGTGGCGAGCACGTCCGAGGCGTGCTTGGGGAGATACCCGCCAGTCTCGGCGACGACCGTGCCTGACCCCTTGCGACCCGACAAAAAGCCCTCGGCACTGAGCTGGGCGTACGCATCGACCACAACGCCTCGGGAAACACCGAGGTCAGCGGCCAAGGCTCGCGAGGACGGGAGCCGGGAACCCGACGGCAGCCGACCGCCACGGATGGCGTCCCGAATCGACTCGCGCAACTGGCGGCGAAGCGTGCCGCGTCCGGTCGGGGCCAACAGCAGCAGAAGGTCCGGGCCGGTGCCATCCTCGGAGGAGGGTTTCAAGTGGCCCCCTTTTTCGGTGTGTCAGCGGACCTGTTGAGTGGACCGCATCGACCGTACGTTACTGACCGGGGACGTAGCCCGTCCACATCATCTGTTGCGACGGAGATGGCATGAGATTTACCAAGTGACCGCTGTCGACCTGCCGACGCCGCTGCTGCCCGGCCGTGAGGCCCCGCAGGCGGCTCTGGCCCGCGACCTGACCGCCCGGGTCGACGGCGAGGTCCGCTTCGACGCCGGCTCGCGCGCGGCGTACTCCACCGACTCGTCGAACTACCGACAGGTCCCGATCGCCGTTGTCGTCCCTCGTACGGTGGCTGCGGCTGTGGCGACCGTGGCGGTGTGCCGTGCGCACGGCGCCCCGCTGACCTCGCGCGGCGGCGGAACCAGTTTGGCCGGCCAGACCACCAACGCCGCGGTCGTCATCGACTGGACGAAGCACTGCAACCGGCTGTTGTCGGTGGACGTGGCCGACTGCACCTGTGTCGTGGAACCGGGCATCGCCTTGGACGACCTGAACGACCAGCTCGCCGAACACGGCCTGATGTTCGGGCCACGTCCCTCGACGCATCCCAGCTGCACCATCGGCGGAATGGTGGGGAACAACTCCTGCGGGGCCACCGCTCAGGCCTACGGCAAGACCGTCGACAACGTCATCCGGCTCGAGGTCCTCACCTATGACGGGCTGCGGATGTGGGTCGGACCCACTAGCAGTGACGAGTGCGCGAAGATCGTCGCCGCTGAGGGACCGCGGGCGGATATCTACTCCCGGCTCGAGGCCCTCCGCGACGCCCATCTGGGTCAGATCCGCACCCGGTACCCGGACATCCCGCGCCGCGTCTCCGGCTACAACCTCGACTCGCTGCTGCCCGAGCACGGCTTCGATGTCGCCCGCGCCCTGGTCGGCAGCGAAGGAACGCTCGTCACGGTGCTGCATGCGGAGCTGCGCCTGGTCCCGGTCCCCCAGCACAAGTCGCTGGTCGTCTTGGGATACCCCGACATCGCGTCCGCCGGCGACGCCGTACCCGCAGTGCTGCGTCACCGACCCTGGCAGCTCGAGGGCCTCGACGACGTGCTGATCGGCTTGGAGAAGGACGACAACGACGAGGTCGAGACCATCGCCAGCCTGCCGGAAGGTGCGGGCTGGCTGATGGTCCAGTTCACCGGTGACACACCGGAAGACTCCGAAGCTCGGGCTCGTACGCTCATCGACGACGTCGAGTCAGGCCCGCATCCGCCGCACGTCAAGCTCGTCACCGACGAGGCCCGAGAGGAGTGCCTGTCCGCGGTGCGGGAGGCCGGACTCGGCGCGACCGCGCACCCCTCTGCCAAGCACGACACCTGGGAGGGGTGGGAGGACTCGGCGGTGCCGCCGGACCGGCTCGGGGACTACCTGCGCGGACTGCGTGCACTGTTCGACGAGTTCGGGTACGTCGACACCACGTCGCTCTACGGTCACTTCGGGCAGGGCTGCGTGCACACCCGCATCCCGTTCGAGCTGCGCACCGCCGAGGGCATCGCGCGCTACCGACGCTTCGTGGAGCGGGCCACCGATCTGGTCGTATCCTACGGCGGGTCGCTGTCCGGGGAGCATGGGGACGGGCAGTCGCGTGGTGAGCTCTTGGTCAAGATGTACGGCCCCGAGATGGTGCATGCCTTCGAACAGCTGAAGCAGATTTTCGACCCCACGAACTCGATGAACCCCGGCAAGGTGGTCCGGCCGTACGCGTTGGACAGCAACCTCAAGCTGGGCACCGACTATCAGCCGGCGGAGCTTCGTACCCACTTCTCCTTTCCCAAGGATGAGAACCGTTTCAGCCGGGCGGCTTCCCGCTGCGTCGGGGTCGGGAACTGCCGCAGCTCCGGAGGTGACGGGCAGGTGATGTGCCCGAGCTACCAGGTGACCCGCGAAGAGGTGCACTCCACCCGAGGTCGGGCCCGGCTGCTGTTCGAGATGGTCCGCGGCGACGTCATCACCGACGGCTGGCGGTCCACGAAGGTGCGCGAGGCCCTCGACCTGTGCCTGTCCTGCAAGGGCTGTCGGAGTGACTGCCCCGTCGAAGTCGATATGGCCACCTACAAGGCGGAGTTCCTGTCCCACCACTACGCCGGGCGACTTCGACCGGCCAGCCACTACTCGATGGGCTGGCTGCCGCTGTGGGCCCGTCTCGCGGCCCATGCCCCGGACTCGGTCAACTCCCTGACCCGGTCCCACGCTGCGCCGTTGCTGAAACGGCTGGGAGGCGTCGCGGCGCAGCGCAGCATCCCGCAGTTCACGACCGAGCGGTTCACCGACTGGTTCGCCCGTCGCCCGTCCCCGGGTCCGCGTGCCCGCGGCCCGGTCGTGCTGTGGCCGGACACGTTCACCAACAACTTCGACCCACACATCGGGATCTCGGCGGTGGCCGTGCTCGAGGACGCTGGTTTCGAGGTACGGCTGCCCCCACGCACGCTGTGTTGCGGGCTGACCTGGATCTCCACCGGCCAGTTGAACATCGCCAAGCGGGTACTTCGTCGGACCGTCCGCTCGTTGCGCGCAGAGATCCGCGCCGGTGTGCCGGTGGTGGGGCTCGAGCCGAGCTGCACGGCGGTGTTCCGCACGGACGCACCAGAGCTACTCACCGGCAACGAGGACGTTCGACGGCTGTCGATGCAGACCAAGACGCTGGCCGAGCTCCTGACGGAGCGAGCGCCGGACTGGACACCACCGCAGGTGAAGCGCCGGGCCATGGTGCAGACCCACTGCCACCAGCACGCCGTTATGGGCTTCGACGCCGACCGGGCCCTGCTCGAGCGCAGCGGGGTGGAGGTCGACGTGCTCGACTCCGGATGCTGCGGCCTGGCTGGCAACTTCGGCTTCGAGCGCGGGCACTACGACGTGTCCATCGCGTGCGCCGAACGCGTCCTACTCCCCGCGGTCCGCAGCGCCGACCCCCGAGCCGTGCTGCTGGCCGACGGCTTCAGCTGTCGCACCCAGGTCGAGCAGGCCGGGGTGGGACGACGCGGGATTCACCTCGCCGAGCTGATAGCCGGCGCCCTGCGCGACACTCGGGCCGCCGCACCGACCGAGCCCGCCCGACAACACCAACCAAGGAGCGAGCCATGAGCGAGACCGTTGCCGACTTCGTCCTGCAGCGGCTGCGCGACTGGGGCGTGGATCATGTCTTCGGCTATGCCGGAGACGGCATCAACGGCCTCCTCGCGGCCTGGGAGAAGGCCGACAACTCACCGAAGTTCGTGCAGGCAAGGCACGAGGAGATGTCGGCATTCGAGGCGGTCGGCTACGCGAAGTTCAGCGGTCGATTAGGCGTGTGCGTTGCGACGAGCGGCCCGGGGGCCATCCACCTGCTCAACGGCCTCTACGACGCGAAGCTGGACCACGTGCCGGTCGTCGCGATCGTGGGGCAGACGAACCGCAGCGCGATGGGCGGGCACTACCAGCAGGAGATTGACCTGCTGTCACTGTTCAAGGACGTCGCCGCCGAGTACTGCCAGATGGTCACTGTGCCCGAGCAGCTGCCCAACGTGCTCGACCGGGCCATCCGGATCGCGTCCAGCCAGCGGACGGTGACCACGGTGATCATTCCGGCCGACGTCCAGGAGCTCGACTACACCCCGCCCGGTCATGAGTTCAAGATGGTGCCTTCCAGCCTGGACATCTCGTGGTCTCTGCCGGTGCCGCCCGACTCCCAGCTGACCCGGGCCGCCGAGGTGCTGAACGCAGGTGAGAAAGTCGCCATCCTTGTCGGCCAGGGTGCTCGCGGCGCCGCCGAAGAGGTCACCGAGGTCACCGAGCTGCTCGGCGCCGGAGTGGCAAAGGCCCTGCTGGGCAAGGACGTCCTCTCCGACGAGCTGGAGTGGGTCACCGGCTCGATCGGCCTGCTCGGGACGCGTCCGTCGTACGAGCTGATGCGCGACTGCGACACGTTGCTCGTCGTTGGTTCGTCGTTCCCGTACACCCAGTTCCTGCCCGAGCTCGACCAGGCACGCGCGGTGCAGATCGACATCGACCCGCGGATGGTCGGTCTGCGGTACCCCTTCGAGGTGAACCTCGTGGGCGACGCCGCAGACACGTTGCGACGGTTGGTGCCCATGCTCACCCGCAAGGACGACCGCAGCTGGCGCGAGTCCGTCGTCCACAACGTGGCCCGCTGGTGGCAGGTGATGGAGCGCAGGTCCGCGACCACCGCGGACCCGATCAACCCGGAGCTGGTGTTCCATGCCCTGTCGAGCCGGCTGCCCGATGACGCGATCATCGCCGCCGACTCCGGTTCCTCGGCGAACTGGTACGCGCGCCACATTAAGATCCGGGGCACGATGCGCGGCTCGCTGTCCGGCACGCTCGCCACCATGGGGCCGGGGGTTCCGTACGTCATCGGTGCGAAGTTCGGCTGCCCCGACCGACCCTGCTATGCCCTCGTCGGGGACGGCGCCATGCAGATGAACGGCATCAACGAACTCATCACGATCGCGAAGTACTGGCAGGAGTGGGCCGACCCCCGCCTGGTCGTCGCGGTGCTCCACAACAACGACCTCAACCAGGTCACATGGGAGCTGCGCGCCATGCAGGGGTCGCCGGCGTTCCTGCCCTCCCAGGAGCTACCGGACTTCCCGTACGCGGGCTACGCCACGAGTCTCGGGCTGCTCGGCATCAAGGTGGAGAAGCCCGACGAGGTGGATGGGGCATGGGAGCAGGCGATGGCAGCGGACCGACCGTGCCTGGTCGAGTTCATAACCGACCCAGCCGTCCCCCCGATCCCGCCGCATGCGACCTGGGAGCAGATGAAGGCCACGGCTGAGTCCTTCCTCAAAGGTGACGCCGACAGGTGGGGCATGCTGAAGGAGGGTGTCCGGTCCAAGGTGGCGGAGGTGCTTCCCGGCACCGCGAACGACCCGGGGCCATGACCCGTGCGGACGCCGTCGTCGACTCCGTGGCGGCCGCCGTGTACACGGTGCCGACCGACGCGGTGGAGGCGGACGGCACATTCGCCTGGGACGCCACCACCCTGGTCCTGGTGCGGCTCCGCGCCGGAGACACCGTCGGGATGGGATGGACGTACGGCGCCGCGGCGTGTGCGGCGGTGGT
>JACCYJ010000166.1 GCA_013696555.1 Nocardioidaceae bacterium
AGCTCAGCTCGATTCGCACGCTCGGCGGCCACCGTCGCTACCGCGAGCCGGAGGTACGGGCGCTGCTGTCCGGGGGCCTGCCCGAGCAACGCGCGCCCGAAGAGCAGTGACGGCTGGCCGTTACGCACCACCTGTCACGAGGGCCAGCCAGAGGATCATCCGGCTCCCGGGTGTGTCTTCTCTGGGTCTGCCAGGGCAGCGAGTCGCCAGTCGCCGTCCAGCCCCTTGAGTGCTCGGAATCCCCGGTCCTCGAAGGTGAATCCGGCTGTCGGATGCCCATTGTCCCTTCAGCATCAGCCCCAGGTGGCGGGCTTGGCACCACTGACCGCCGACTCATGGGCGTACGTGCGTCGACCATCGCCATCCGGGCTCGGTCGTGATTCTCGCGATGGTCACATCACCCACCTCGACCAGCTCTGCTCTGAGCCCCGGAAAGCGGACGACCTCGTCGGGCCGGTCCAGGTTTGGCGTGCGGGAATCGGCCACCACCACACCATGATCGGTGGGCGTGCCCGGGTCAACGGCACACCGGTTGCCCACCGGTAGGGTCGCCGCGTGGCGGTAGCCGATGTCCGGGCCTCGGGAGGCTGCCTGTGCGGTGGGATCAGATACGTCGTCCGTGGCCCGCTGAGAGACGTGCTCATCTGTCACTGCGATGACTGCCGCCGTTGGCATGGCAACGCCTGCGCCATGACGTCGGCTCGCCGCGGCGACGTCATCATCAGCGGATCAGAGTCGGTGCGCTGGTTCACGGTCCCCGGGGATGGTCCACGCCCCCGAAGGGGTTTCTGCCCGACGTGTGGCTCGTGTCTGTTCTGGGACGCGCCGGAGCGAGCGACGATCGGTATCACCGCCGGAACACTCGACCAACCCACCGGGCTTCGGACCGCAGGACACGTCTATGTGTCGCAGGCTTCTGACTACGAAGCTCTGGTGGACGACGGTCTGCCACACCAAGCCGGTGCCGCAGAGACGGATGCCGCGCTCCCGCCCGACTGATCGCCGTCGCCGCCGCTGACTGCCCCTATCCCACGTTCACGTGGGATAGGGGCACTTCCAATGGGATCGAACCCATTGGAAGTGCCCCTAAGCCATTGGAAGTAAGCCGATCGCCAGGCCGGTGCTGACAACGAGGGCCGTACACGGTGCGTATCCGGATTGCGGTGAGCGCGAATGCCCCGGCGCCCTTCGCGAAGCAGGCGGGCCCTGAGGACGTGGTCAGCGAACCAGCAGTCTTGGTGAATGGGTGCAAGCATTGTCGGAGCCACCGTTGGGACCAACGCAGCAGGCGACCAGTGGTGCATCTACCCGCACGTCTCTGAGCGACTCTGCTGCGGATGTCGTGCCAGAGACGAACTCTCAGTGGAGGCCACCTGTGGCTCGCAACACCCTCTCTCGCTCACTGCACGATGTTGGCCTCGCCGCCTGGTTCGGCGGAACGTTGGCCAACGCCATCGCGCTGAACTCTGCCGCCTCTGAAGCCGGCGACCCCAGCGGCACCGGCAGGGTTGTGAACACGGGCTGGAACCGCTGGGCGCCGGTCAACGCCGTGGCGATCGGCGCCCACATCATTGGCGGCATCGGTCAACTCGGGGCCAACAGCGACCGCATTCGCACTCAGCGAGGCGTGGCCGGAATGGTTGTCGCCAAGGCGGTGCTCACTGCTGCAGCCCTCGGCGCGACGGCGTACAGCCGGGTGCTGGGCAAGAAGGTCTCACAACACCACAACGTCCCCGCCAGCTCCGGTACCACTCCGGCGGCTGCGACTCCTGATGATGTAGCGAAGGCTCAACAGCAACTCGCGTTGCTGCAATGGGGCGTGCCGGCTCTGACCGGAGCTCTCGAGGTCATCAGCTCCTTCGCTGGTGAGCAGCAGCGGTTCAGCGAGGTGCACAAGGGCGTCATGGACCGCATCTTGCGTTGAGGCAACATCCTGGCGACCCTGGACGGCGGAAATCACAGAGTGGCTGAGAAGCTAACCGCTGGCAATCGGGTCGGGCACGTATCAACTCGCAATGGTCAAGCGATCGAGGTCACTGACCGCAGCAGGTACGGCAACGGTCATCCCAGTCCCAGGCGGGCGAGTGGTTCAACCAATTCGCGCTCCTCGTAGGCAAGTTGCGACAGCAGCGCATAGCTGAGCAAGTCGACTTGTTCTGGCGCATCGACATGGTGTTGATGTGGGAGCGGGCCTCGGATCCAAACGAATACGTCGCATCCCGACGGGTGGCCCATTCTGGCGCCGGGTCCTCGGCGGGGTAGTTGTGCCAGCGTGGGCGGGGTCGACTGACGCGGGCACTACCCCGCCTTGAGCTGAGAAGTTGGCGGTGCTCAATGGGCAGGTGGTCTGCCGGACGCCTTCAGCGCTGCTGGGGAATGACCTGCGGTCGACCATGAGCCCGTCACCGCTATCACCGCGAGAGCCGAGGTAGGCATCGGAACGGTCTCGCCCGTGAGAAGCAAGACCAGGTCCTCGATCCCGGGATTGTGGCCGACCAAGACCACGGTGTCGATGTCCGGAGACAATGTCCGCACGACATCGAGGAGTTCCCTGTCGGACGCGGCGTACAGGCGATCGTCGATCCGCGTGAGCGCAGATATTTGGAGCTCTGCCGAGGCGAGGGTCCATGTGCTGCGAGCGCGCTTTGCGGGTGACACGAGAGCTAGGTCAATGCTGGCGATGTTCGCGTCCAACCATCGCCCTGCCTCCGGCGCCTGCTGTCGACCGCGCTTGGCCAAACGCCGGGCGATGTCGGCGTCGTCTCCCGACCAGTCCGACTTCGCATGCCGGAGCAGGATCAGCGTGCGCCTAGACATCTGGTACTCCATCTACTCCGTGGCCGCATGACAGGCGTCGTCGATGTCGTCATGATGACAGTGCTGGCGGCGGCCACCGTCTCTGCCGAGGGACCGCTGGGACGGCACTGATCCGGCGACGTTGCAACGCGTCTCATGCACCTGGTGGTCCAGGAGTACGCCCGCCATGTCGGACATCTGGATGTGGTCCGTGAGCTGGCCGACGCGCCTAGCGAGCCATTATCTCGCCACCGTCCCCTGGGAGGCCGCCACAGGCGCACGCCTGCTCACTTGTAGGTTCGCACCGATCGGTTGGCGCACCGCTCAGCGGCACTCCGCCACGTGTCCGCGGGCGGCTTGTCCGTACGGCGGATTACGTTGGGCAGCATGGCACAAGACGTCGTCACTGAGTTGGGACCGATCAGCCGAGTGACGCCCGTGGAGCGCCTTGTACTCAGCCGAGATGTCGCGTTGGACATACAAGCGATTCACGCCGCTTGGCCAAAATTCGAATCAGCGCTGGATTCACTCAAGGGACGACCGATGACGGGGTTGATCTACAACCGGGTAAACCTGTACTGACTAGCGACATCGAAACTTGAGCGCGACGTGGGCCACGGTTATGACCTAGCCGAAACCACGGTTCCGGGCGGGGATTACCTCCGGCTCACATTGATTGGCGAGCCGCCGGAGGTATACAGCAGGATCGGTACCGCTTTCGACATCCTGTTTGAGCACGCCGATCATGATTCTGACCGCCCATTGATCGAGTTCTATCGCAGGGAAGGATTGGTCGACTGCCCGGTCCCGGTCACTCCGAACGCCGCATAAGGCAGCTGAGATTCGTTGGGCGGGATACCCGTGACAGTGATCCGCATCATTGGCTCGATGCCACCCGCCGGACGGCGTCGACCAGGAAGGCGCCATCGATCTGCTTGAGCACGTACCCGCGGCGCCGGAGACCGGCGTCAGCGTCTACAGCATGGGCGCTGCGTGAAGCATGGCTCGCTTACGCCGCTGCTCGTCCTGCTTATGCCACCCGTATCGGGTCATGCCCGGCGGCTTGTAGATGTTCAGCACCAGGATCATCAGCAACACCGCCAGACCTAGCGAGGGATGGAAGAGATCGCCCCCCAGCTTGTCAAGATCGGTCCCTTTCGCCTCGCGCGCTTCGTCTGCCAGTGAGCTCACGGTCGGCATGTGAAAGAGCAAGATGACATTGCCAAGCGTGGTGAGCGCGAATGCGAGCAGGACCCAGTAGTACCGGAACAAACCCCATTTGGTACCGAGCGACATGGCAAGTCCGGTGAGCAGCGAGCCGACGGCCAATGGGACAATGACGTACCAACCGATCAGTTCCATCGCGATCCACGCGCCACGCACCGTCTGGGCATCCTGGCTGCCCACGGCGGCGACACCAAGAGCTAAGTAGCCAACGACTGCGCCGATCCAACCGACCGAGAACGTGAGATGCGTTGCAAGCGCGAGCTTGCGAACGCGGGACGACCTGATCATCCGCTGCGCCCATCGAACCAATCGTCGGCGTCAGCCGCCTCGTCCCCGGGTGCCTTCTGTTCGATTTGCGCGGTGGGCTGGGCCCCAGTTGCGTGACGACTGGGACCGTGGTCTCCCGCGCCGATGAACATGATGACGACAAGCGCCAGGATCAGGATCGCGACGATGACCCCGGCTACCTTGACCCAGCGTGGCACGCCGGGCGGTGCTCCGCGGTTCGTGTCAATGCCCGTATCGGGGTTTGTACCTGGGTAGCGCGCCATCTGCGAGTCCTCTCCTGGTGCGGTGATCTTGTCTTCCGGATCTCAGTTCACGAGACAATGCGTCTATGATGCTACTCTGTGTCTCGATACGCGTCGCAGTGTATCCTATTGAGGTGCCGAAGCTGTGGACCGAGACGATCGAGGCGCACCGCCACGAGGTGCGCGAGGCGATCCTGGACACCACTGGGGCGTTGGTTACTGAGCACGGCCTGCTGTCTGTGACGATGTCGCGAATCGCCGAGGAGACCGGAATCGGCCGTGCCACGCTGTACAAGTACTTCCCGGACGTCGAAGCGATCCTGCACGCCTGGCACGAACGTCACGTCACCGCTCATCTCGCTCATCTCGCCGAACTCCGAGATGAAGACGCAGATGCTGGCGAGCGGCTCGAAGCGGTGCTCCACGCCTATGCGGGCATCTGCTACTACCGTGAGCGCCACGGCACCCAAGCAGTCGGCGCACTCCTACATCGGGGTGAGCACGTCGTCGCCGAGGCACACCAGCAGCTCCTTGACCTTTTCCGAGACGTTCTCTCCGAAGTCGCCGCCACTGGCCGCCTCCGGAACGATGTCGCGCCTGACGAGCTAGCCAGTTACTGTCTGCACGCCCTCTCCGCAGCCAGCAGCCTGCCGTCCGAAGATGCGGTCCGCCGGCTCGTTGGGGTCACCCTTGCTGGGTTACGCCCCCCGCGCTGACTTGCTCCGGTGCTTCAGACCCAGGACGCCTGCTCCCTTCCACACATCGACCAATCGGGAAGGCAGTGCTCAAAGACACAAACCCGGCTGGCACCTACGCCCCGCTCATCGAGAGATGCTCCCGACGCCGACACCCCCGATCCCGGGCTACACACACTGTGGCTGCACCTCACGTATCGACGGTACGCAGCAGCGAGGTGGTTGGCCTAGTTGCTTCGAACCGGCGCCGTTGCCTCACTGACGGGAACCGCGAGGTCCCATAGACCCCTTGGTATCCAAGACTGCGGATTCGGCGCCCGTTGTCGCTGCGGGATGTCACGCCCGGCGGAGCGCACGTCGTCAGCTGTCCTCGGGGTCTTCGGTGTAGATGGTTTCGTAGGCTAGGCCGCCGTCCGTCGAGCGGACCACCGTGCCCCCGGCTAGGGCGACGAAGATCCTTTGGCCGACAGCCGTCAGCGCCTCCGGCCGACCCTCCACAGTTGCCCGCTGCTGCCACGACTGGCCTTCATCGTCGCTGCTGTACGTCGCCCCGTCCGGGGCGACGCCCACGAGCACCGAGTCTTCAGTCCAGCTGACCAGTTGCAGCAACGGAGCGGCTGGGATCGGTGTGAACGACTGGCCACCGTCGGTGCTGACGGCGGGGCCCTGTTCAGTCGTAGCGATGAGTGTGTCGGGGTCGGACGGGCTGACGGCGAAATCGGCCAGCGGCAGTGAGCCGCGCTTCTTCCAGATAACACCATCCTCGCTGACCATCATGGAGCCGGCGTTGTAGCCATACACCAGGTCGTGTCGAGCCTCTAGGACGTGGAAGTCGGCCTCGCCCGCCAACGACACGGACGTCCAACTCTGTCCGCCGTCGGTGCTCTCGATGAGCCCGAGGTTGGCCGGACCCTCCTGCTCCGCGCCGGGGTGACCGCTGGCCAGATAGTGCTCCGGACCCACGACGGTGAACCCCATGAAATCCTGCACCCG
>JACCYJ010000192.1 GCA_013696555.1 Nocardioidaceae bacterium
TTGCAGGACACACCGACGCGGGTGGCTCGCGCCTACGCCGAGATGCTGGCTGGGATGCACGTCCGTCCAGAACGGGTCCTGACCACAACGTTCGACATCGGGCACAACGAGATGGTGCTCGTCCGGGACCTGGAGCTGTGGTCGATGTGCGAGCACCATCTGCTGCCGTTCACCGGCGTGGTCCACGTGGGCTACATCCCCGGTGAGGCGGGGCGGATCACCGGGTTGTCCAAGCTGGCGCGGCTGGTCGACGCGTACGCCCGTCGGCTGCAGGTGCAGGAGCGACTGACCACCCAGGTCGCGGACTCACTGGTGGAGCTGCTCGAACCCCGCGGCGTGCTCGTCGTGGTGGAGGCTGAGCACCTGTGCATGACGATGCGCGGCGTCCGCAAGGCCGGCGCCAAGACCGTCACCAGCGCGGTACGCGGTCAGCTGCGTGACACCGCCACCCGGGCCGAGGCGATGAGCCTCATCGGCCGCTGAGCGATGGGCGAGATCCCCCACCTCGATCGGTGCCTGGTCATGGGCATCGTCAACGTCACGCCGGACTCTTTCTCCGACGGCGGCCTGTGGTCGGAGCCGGTTGCGGCGGTGAAGCACGGCTTGCAGCTGCTGGCGGAGGGTGCCGACATCCTCGACGTCGGTGGCGAATCGACACGACCCGGCTCGTCCCGGACCGATGTCGACGAGGAGCTGCGTCGCGCGCTGCCCGTGGTGCGCGAGCTCGCCGCTGCCGGCGCGATGGTATCGATCGACACGATGCGTGCCGAGGTTGCGGCGCAGGCCGTCGAGGCCGGTGCCGCCGTCATCAACGACGTCTCGGGAGGGCGCTCCGACCCCCAGCTGCTCAGCGTTGCTGCCCAGGCGGAGGTGCCATTGATCCTCATGCACTGGCGAGGTCACTCGGCGGTCATGGCCGACCTCGTCCAGTACGACGATGTCGTCACCGACGTCGTCGCTGAGCTGAGCACCGCCATCGAGGGCGCCCTGAACGCCGGGGTCGACGCCGACCGGCTGATCGTCGATCCCGGACTTGGCTTCGCCAAGCTCGCCGCCCACAACTGGGCACTGCTGGCGCGGCTGGATGCCCTCCTCGCCCTCGGACGTCCGGTTCTGGTCGGAGCCAGCCGTAAACGTTTCCTCGGTGAGCTGCTCGCCGACTCGTCAGGGGAGCTGCGCCCCCCACAGGTACGGGACGCGGGGAGTGCCGCCGTCGCCGCTCTCGCCGCTGCCGCCGGTGCCTGGTGCGTCAGGGTGCACGACGTAGGCCCGAGCGTGGACGCCGTCCGGGTCGTCGCCCGATGGATCCATGGCTGACACCCGAGCTGACGAGGACGCGGTCCTGGCCGCCAACGGGGGTTTCTACGCCGCCATCGAGACCGGTGACCTCGACCTGATGTCGTCCTTGTGGCTTCCCGGAGACGAGACGGTCTGCGTCCATCCTGGCTCCGAGCCGCTGCGCGGAACCGCAGCCATCCTGCGTTCGTGGACGGTGGTGATGGCGAGCCTTTCGTACGTGCAGTTCTTCCTCACCGATGTGGCGGTTCACGTGCGCGGCGACGTCGCGAGCGTCTTCTGCAGCGAGAACGTGCTGTCGGCCGGCGACGACGCATCGGTCGAGTCCTTCGCCGGTGGCAGAGCCGTTGCCACGAACATGTTCGCGCGCACCCGGACCGCGGCCGGGTCGGTGTGGCAGTTGTGGGCACATCACGCGTCGCCGGTGCTCAACGGTGCCGGAGATCCGCCATGACGCCCAGGGACCGCATCACGCTGACCGGTCTCGAAGTCTTCGCCTCGCACGGGGTGTTGGAGACCGAACGCCGCAGCGGTCAGCGCTTCGTCGTGGACGTCGTGCTCGAGCTCGATGCCCGGCCCGCGGCCGCGTCCGACGCGGTGTCCGACACAGTTGACTACGGGGTCCTGGCCGTACGCATTTACGAAGCGGTCGCGGCCGAGCCGGTCAACCTGATCGAGACCGTGGCCCAACGTGTCGCCGACGTCGCGCTGGCCTTCGAGGCGGTCCACCGGGTGCAGGTCACGCTGCACAAGCCGGACGCACCCGTGGCGATACCGTTCAGCGATGTTGCCGTGACGATAGAGCGGAGCCGTACGTGACCGAGACGCCCAACCCGCACATCCGCGACGCCGACACGATGACCGGCGAGATGCGCCCGATTCGACGGGCCGTGCTCTCGCTGGGATCGAACCTCGGTGAGCGGCTGCCGACTATGCAAGGGGCGGTCGACACCCTGGCCGACACGCCAGGGGTGAGCGTGGTAGCGGTCTCACCGGTCTATGAGACAGCCCCGGTCGATGCGGCCGAAGGTTCCGGAGACTTCCTCAACGTCGTCGTGCTCGTGGACACCACCTTGTCGGTCCACACGCTGCTCGAGCGCTGCCGGGCGGTCGAGGACGCCTTCGGGCGAGAGCGCGCTCAGGCGGCGACGAAGGCGGCTGCCCCCCGGACACTTGACGTGGACCTGATCGTTGTCGGGGAGCGGACCGCGAACGACGCCGACCTGGTGCTGCCACACCCACGGGCGCACCGGCGCGCGTTCGTCCTCCGTCCGTGGCTCGATGTCGACCCGGACGGTCAGATCCCCGGGCAGGGAGCAGTGGCCGACCTCGTCGACACCGTTGACGACTCGACGATCAGCCGGCGTGGCGAACTGCACATCGTCGTCTGAGCGGGCACACCCTCCACCGTGACCGGCAACCAGCAGCTGCGGCCGACAGCGGCGCCGACCCTGGCCGCAGCCGCGCTGGCCGGATTGGCGGTGGGCGGTCTCGTCCGGCCGGTGGTCGAACGGAACGGCGGCGTCGCACCGTCGGTGACCTGGGCCGCACCGCTCACGCTGCTCGTCTTCGCCGTCGTGCTGCTGGCCCTCGCGCGATCGACGTACCAAACGCTCCACCAGCGGCGGGAACGGATCGAGCCACGCAAAGCCGTCAACCTGCTGGTGCTCGGCAAGGCGAGCGCCCTGGCGGGGGCGGTGGTTGGCGGCGCTTATGCCGGCTACGCACTCAGCTTCGCCAGCGACCTCGAGACCGCACTCCCCCGGGAGCGCGTCACGCGTTCCGTGGTGGCGTGCCTGGTGGCGCTCGGAGTCATGGTCGGTGGACTGCTGTTGGAGCGCGCCTGCCGCGTGCCGGGATCCGATGACGAGGATGAACCCGGGCGCGGGGGCGGCGTGGCTTCGGGGAACCCCGGGCACTGACACCTACGCTGACGCTATGACAGTGAACCGCCGTCGCGCACGCGGTCGACGGGCGATGATTGCCGTTGCCCTGCTGGCCGCCGCGGGTCTCTTCCTGTTGCCAGCGCTGGCGGCGGGGGATCGGGTCGTCCTCAGCGCTGCGGCCGCCGCCGGCTACGTGGCGGGGGTGGTCGCCGCCCGGATCCTCAGCGATGAGCATGCCAGAACGCGCCGAGAAGCCGCCCGAGACCGGGCAGCACAGGCGCACGACTACCGGCAGATCTTCGCCGCCCGGGTGCGCGAGCAAGGCCGGTTCATTGCCACCATGACGGCCCGGCAGACCTCCCTGACCGAGCAGCTCGAGGCGACCTTGCGGCGCGTTGCCGACGAGAAGGGCAGAGCGCGGGCAGAGGCGGATCGTTCGGGCGCGCTGCAGGCCAGAGTCGACGAGCTGGAGACGCGGATCGCGGCACTGGGTGGCGACGTCACCGAGCAGTCAGCAACGGTCAGCGAGTCGTTGGAGTTCTGGTACGGCAGGCACGATCCCAGCCTCGAGGAGCTGCTCACGTTCGAGGAGCGGACCGCCTAGACCCGGACCGGGCCGGCCTGCTCCAGCTCGA
>JACCYJ010000215.1 GCA_013696555.1 Nocardioidaceae bacterium
TGATCCTCTGACTTAATATCAAGTTGCTGATGCTCTGATTGCTACACCCAACCGCTTGGCGAGCCCTGCGTTGCTCAGATCGCGGATGCCAGCCCGGTGTGGCGGAAGTCCTCACCCTTGTAGAGCAAAGGCTCCTGGCGCGCAGCCGCCAACGCGTAGGAGAAGCAGTCACCAAGGTTCAGCTGAGCGGCGTGACCACTGCCCTTGCCGAAGTCTTGGTATGCCCGCCGTGCGATTGTCGCGTGTTCGGCGGTCAGCGGTTCGATCTGCACGGCCGCCGCGGCGACCAGTTCGTCGAACCGGCGACTGAGCACCGGATCTCGGTTGGCGTCCACGACCACCGACGTCTCGACGTACGTCGCGGCCGACATCGCGACGTACTCGGCGGTCGCCAAGGCGTCGATGTAGCGGGACGCATCGTGCTCTGCCCTCAGGATCGCCACGATGGCGGACGTGTCGATGATCACCGGGGCAACCCGCGCTCGTCGTACAGCACGTCGGCGTGGTCGACCTCCCGCAGCTCCGGCTTCCAACGGCCGGCGGCGTCGGCTGCCAGTACGCGCAGTCTGTCGGCTTTGCGGTCTCGCTGAGCGGCGGCCCCGGTCGTAACCCGCTCGAGGCGTTCGCGCAGGGCGACGGTGATGGCGCCGGTCACGGTTTCGCCCGTGGCAGCAGCCAGCGACCTTGCCAGCTGTTGCGTCACTTCGTTCTTGATGTTGAAAGCCATGGTGCCACGGTACCTTGGGATAGCACCCCGTCTACCATCGCGACACTTTGGGCGCTTGCTCTCGACGTACGCGCCGCCACAGGTCTGACGTTTCGCATACGGTGCCGGGTCGATCAGAGCACCGTCGATGAGCTCGTAGCGGTGGCCGTCATCGGGTTGTCCACAGCCGACAACGTTTGCCTGCGCGCTTGTCACCGCCGCCGCCTACCTTGAGGCCATCGAGGAGGTGATCGGCGTTGACCCAGACGCCGCCGGACGTCGCGAACAACCCCGTGCAGCCGTTCTGGACGGTGCAGACCGTCTTCGATCCCGACGGTGGTGGTCACGACTTCGCGTACACCATCGGCCTGGCCCTGCACGGCCTCCCCGAGCTCCATGTGTGGGCACGCCCGACTGATGGTCTCGATCCGGGCGAGGACTGGAAGTTGAGCGACCGCGACATGTGCCGGCTGCTCAACGAGTTCGCCGAGCTCCTTGTCCGCGGGCGGCTCAAGATCGCAGCTGAGCTCGTGCGCTCGTATGACTTCGGAGAAGCCCGAGTCGTGTTTACCGTCGGCACTCCGGTCGAACCGGACGACGTCGAGGCGTACGGGGTACCGCCTGGTGCGCTGGTCCTGCCGCTGCGTTGGCGATTGGTGCGCGAACCGGTGGCCCCCCCTGCCGGCGTGGTGGACGAGGAACTGTGTCGGACGGAGCTGGCCGCACTGCTCGCGACGATCCCGGCCGGCCGCAGGGCGCCGTCAGGATGGCGCCGGCCGAGACCCACGTCGCCGTTCCGGCTGGGCCAGCCCTACGGCCCGCTCACACCGTTGGTGCAGGCTCAAGGCATCGCGATCGCAACCGCGACGCCGGTGGATCTGGTCGACTTCGTCACCAGACAACTCGATGCCGACTGGTCATTCGGCCCTCGCAGTGTGCTCGCCGCCACGGCTGCAGCTGCCCGACCTGTCGGCCGCGTGGCCGAGGTGGCCGCGGCACGGTTAGCCGCCGAGCAGATCGTGAAACACGTCTGCGGTCCCTCCGCCGGATCGGCGCGTTGGCGCCGGGTGCTCGAGATCACCGGGATGGCCTCCGAGGAGACCCCCGAGCTTCACTACGGGATGTCCCGAGTGCTTCTCGAAGGCACCGAGGCCGTGCTCACGATGCAAGCGGTGGCAGACGTCGCGGACCGGAGCGCGCGGCTGGCGGGGCTCGGTCCGTGGCGGGCGGCGACCTCGCCCAGCGGGATGGTGGCGGGTCCGGAGTGGTTCGCACCTGCACCGGTGCTCGGTGCGATCCGCGATCTTCTGGTTCCGTTGGATGAGGCGAGCGCCGCGCTACTGGCCCACGCCTATCTGGTGTCACGAGACAGCTGGGGAAACCTACTCATGCGGTTGCGGGGCTGGGCGGTCACATCACCGATGGGCGCTCCACCAGCGTCCGGGCTGCTGGAGGGCACACCGATCGGGCTGTTCCTGTCCCAGCGCCCTGACATCGCCGGCTTGCTGACGGAGTGGATCTGTTGCATGACGGCCGCGTTGTCCAACCGCGCTTACCTCACTGCCGAAGAGGTCGAGCGCTTGCACGTGCCAACGAAGTGGCTGGTCACTGGCCTCCGCGACGTGCTGAACCGCCCCGTCACCGTTCAAAGTCCGTGCCGAACGAGGTGATGGAGATCCCGTCGTTCTTCCTGCGCTGCATGGCGTAACCCACCAGGAGCTGACATCGTCCGGGCCATGAGCGACTCGAACCACCAGACAGTGCCCGGGAGCGGCGGTACGACTGACGACCCCGCGATGGGCAGCTTCACCAACGTCGACGCGGCGCCCGAAACCGACGTCATGCTGCACGCGCTGGATCAGATCGCCAGTCTGCCAGCGGTGCAACGGTTGAAGGCCGCGGCGATAGAGCTGCTCAAGCCGGCTCGCGGTCAGCGGCTGCTCGACGTCGGTTGCGGCACCGGTGAGGACACCCGCACACTGGCCGCTCACGTCGGGCCGACCGGTTCGGTGATCGGCGTTGATCCCAGCGAGACCATGCTGGAGGAGGCGCGCCGGCGCACCGGACACCGCAACATGCAGGTCGAGTTCCGCCGTGGGGACGCAACCGACTTGGCGCTCGACGATGGCAGCGTCGACGGTTGCCGGTGCGAGCGGGTCTTCCAGCACCTGCCAGAGCCGGAACGGGCCATGGCGGAGCTGGTACGGGTCACCCGACCCGGGGGGCGGATCGTTGTCATCGACACCGACTGGGGGTTGCACGCTGTACACGGGGCAGACCCGCACCTGACCTCGCGAGTCCTCGAGTGCTGGGAGCGCTCGTTGGCGAACGGTCGGTCTGGCCGCAGTCTGCCCGGGCTGTTCGCTGCGGCCGGGATCCAGGATCCGGAGGTCCGAGTCGAGACGATGGTCAACGTTGACGGCGCGACCCCAAGCCATCCGCCGTTCACTGTGATGACCGGCGTGGCGCAGGCCGAGGGAGCCCTCAGCGTCGAGGAGACGCGGCGATGGTTGGACGAACTCTCCGACGCGGGTCGCCGGGGGCAGTTCTTCTGGGCCGTGACGATGTTCGCCGTCGGTGGGCAACGGCCGTAACGGCTGGGCGGCAGTCGGTACCGGGCGTGGTGGCGAGTCCAGCTCAGCGCGACTGGAGGGCGTCCAGCGCAACCGCCATGGCCGCCGCCACTCGGCCGTCCAACCGACCACCCGGCACGCTGACCTCGTACCGATCACGAAGCGAGCGTTGCCGCTGCGAGGTGAGCACTATCTCCCCTGCGGCATCCACGAAGTCGAAGTGGAACACGAATGGCGAGGGCAGGTCGAGCGGCAACAGCTCCCAAGCGCGCCGAGCGATCGCGACCCCGGCGCTCCGCTCCTGGCCGACCGCCTCGACCCCGTCCGAGCCCAGGTGCCAGGTCGAACGCAGCAACGACTTGCCGAACTCCTTACGGAACCAGCCGAGCGGGTTGCCGCCGGCGTCGAGGACGTCGTATCTGGCCGCTAGGTCGAGTCGCTTATCGGCCTTGAAGCTGAACAGGGGTGTTCCGCGTCCTTCATCCGCGTAGAACGTGACCTCCTCCTTGAACGCCATCCGCTTCTGCTGCGCCAATGCCAGCAGTTCGCCCTCGCTGCCGGTCGCGTCCGGGGCCCGGATCTCGTACCGGTTGACCATCATGGTGATGCGTTGCTTGATGAAGAAGCGTTCCAGCCGGGCAAGCTCGGTCATGGGTCCCTTTCGAGGGCGTGGTTGCAACAGCGGATCAACGGCAAGTCGAAGGTTACCGCCGAAGACCGCGGCCCATGCGGTCGATCGCTGAGCCGAGATCCTGACCGGAGAGACGGGCCTTAACCCAACGGCTCGACGCGGAAGCTGCCGTCGTCCTCCTGAACGATCCGAACCCCCGCGCCCTTGTCGAGCGAGCCGATGAGCTCCCCGGTGAGTCCGAGCACGGCTGCTTCGTTGGTGGGGCTGTGGCCACAGGCCAGGGCGGAGCCGGCGTCCGGCAACCGGTCGAACACTCGGCCCAACGCTGCCCCGAGGGATGCCGAGTCCTCCGCCACGAAGTCGGCGGCGACCTCGCGCATCCGGGCGAGTTCGCCGCTGTCAGCCTTCTGGTAGGCCGCTTTCCACCGGTCCTCGTGGTCAGAACGCAGCCCCGGCTCCTCCTGAATCGGTTCGTTGTCACCGACAGCATCGCGCCAGATCTCAACGGTCTGCGTGGCGCGACCAGCCCCGGTCGAGACGTACAGGTCGTACGGCGGAGACAGGTGGTCAGCGATCTCGCGAGCGTGACGTACACCCTCATCACTGAGCTCGTCGTCGTCGTTGTCGGTATGCCGGCGCAACTCGATGGTCTTCATGCCGCTCCTTCCTCATCGTGCTTGATGCCCAAGCGTCGTCCCGGCCACACCTCGGCATCAAGATCAGCGCGGGGCAATCACCGGCCGGTGCGCTGACTACGACACTGTGTCGCCACGGCTGTCAGCCCGGCGAAATTGCTCCTAGCCCAACTTCACCAGCAGCCGTCAGCAGGCGAGCGTCGTACGCCACCAGGGGTTCAGCGTTCAACCGAAGTGCGGTCACGAGATGCAGGGCGTCGAGAGTTCGCAGGGTGCGGCCGGGCAGGAGGCCGGCTTCGTAGAACATTGAGCGGCTCGGCTCAACCAGATCGACTCGAGCCAGCACGCCGGTCACTACCGACTGACCGAGCTGCTCCCTCACGGCGAGACGGCGCAACTCCGTCTCGAGGAGCGCGCTGGAAACTATCGTGGAGTCGTCATCGAGCGCATCCAGATGCGCTGCAAGTGCGGGCGACTCTGGCTCCTCCACCAGCAGCTTTGCGGCTGCCGACGCGTCGAGGTACAAGATCAACGGTCGCCGCGCAGATCGTCGAGCGACTGCTGGACCGGGTGGTCGAGCCGAGCGCGGGACAGAGCGCTGAAGCCGCCCCGACGGGTCGCACTGCGGATGCGCAGACCTGCTCGTTCAGCCTTCGAGACCGGTAGCAGGACAGCGACGACTTCGCCGTGGTTGGTGATCTGGTACGAAGCCCCGTTCTGGACGTTGCGGAGCACCTCGGCACTGCGGTTGCGCAACTCGCGGTGGGCCAATGTTTCGTCCATGCGCACGACCTCCCGAAGGGTGTAGCAAACGTAGCACGTCGCCGCGATCTGGTCCGCACCAGACAATGACGGCCTCTCATCGGGTACGTGCTTAGTTGATAGGGGAGGCGACCACCGCCGAGAACTCCGCGAGCACATTGGTATCGCCGGTGCGCTCGATCGGCCGGAGGGTGGGCCGGTGCCACAGCCAGCAGTCGAGGTCGGCAGCGGTTCCGCTGATCCGTGCTGCCCCGTCGCCGCTGTCGCGGTCGAGAACGCGGATGTCCGACTCATCGACCGCCGCGTCGTCGGCGGGGTCTATACCAGTGAATCGGCCGAGCGCGACGAGCCACGAGTCGCCGGTGTCCGTTGCAGCCAGTTGGACCGTGCGGCCGTCGACTGGCGCAAAGGTCCCCCATGGTGGTGCGCCGCCATACATCACTCCCAACACCTCGACGACGCCGTCGGCGCACAGCGCCGGGTCCATCGGCGTTCGCAGCCCAGCGGTCAGCTCGGCGTCGAGTCGGTGGATCAGCGCCTCGTGTGCCTGTCGGCGGCGAATGAACCCGACCGTCTGGTCGGTCGACCACGTCCAAGCTGGAGTCCCATCGTCCCTCGTCGCGGCAAGCACTGTTTGCAGACCGCGACTCGACCGGTCGAAGTAGGCGAACAACCCGGAGCGGTCATCGGGCCGCACCGCGTCGACCTGCT
The DNA here is from genome assembly GCA_013696555.1 of Nocardioidaceae bacterium. Taxonomy (GTDB): domain Bacteria; phylum Actinomycetota; class Actinomycetes; order Propionibacteriales; family Nocardioidaceae; genus JACCYJ01. Next base: position 6,019 of record JACCYJ010000215.1, read on the forward strand.
CGGCCTGAGCCACGTCGATGATCTTGTCGCGCACGATCGTTGCCCAGAAGGCCTGCACCTTCGCCAGGTGCCACAACAGGTCGTCGACATCCCAGTCCGGGCAGGTGGGCACCCGCGCGTCCGGCGGCGCGGCTCGTAGCGCCTTGGCGAAGCGTGCTGACTCACGGGCGAGGTGGGCATCAAAGTCCAGGCTGGCGGTCATGCAACAGCAGGCTAGCCCCGGGCACGGACAGCCTCGCCGCTCGCTTACCAGCGTCACGGCCTGCTGCCAGCGCGTCCCCAGAGGTCGAACGACACCGTACTGGTGTCCTCGTCGGGGAAGTCCCACGTCATGGTGAACCCTTGACCAGGTGCCCATCGCGTCACCGTGTGCGTAGATCGGGTGGCTTCGTCGCCCAGACCTCCAGCAGGAGTTGCTCCCGCGCGGTTGGCGGCACTTCCGGACCTGAACCAAACGGCTACCCGGTCTGGAGTGACCGTCGCCAAGGATGGCGAGCTAGGCGGGCCACGTCTCGGGTGGTAAGCAGACGTCGGGTAGAGAGATTCAAGCAACTCCGGGAAAAGAGGTGCGGACGTGGGTTCGTGGCCGAGAAGCATCGGTGCCATCACGCTGTTCGTCGAGGACTTGGAGGCAGCGAAGCAGTTCTACCAGGATGTCTTCGGCCTGCCGATAAACTTCGAGGACGACGACTCGGCCGTGTTCGACTTCGGGAACACGATTATCAACCTGCTGAAGACCACAGCGGCGCGGGAGCTCATCGACCCTGCTGCGGTGGCAGGTCGCGAGGCGGGATCCCGCCTGCAGCTCACCATCCAGGTCGATGACGTGGATGCAACATCTGCGGAGCTGGCGACACGCGGAGTGGAGCTGCTGAACGGCCCGATGAATCGACCGTGGGGAGTGAGAACCGCCAGCTTCAGCGATCCCGGGGGCCACATCTGGGAGATCGCGCAGTAACCGGCGATCGAGGCGGACGAGTCTCCGCAAGCTCGCGTTTCATTCAGTTGGGATACGCCAAAGATCGGCCGTCGATGAGCTCACGAGTCGTTGAGGTCCCGGCATGGCACGAGGTCTCGGTCATCACAGCCAAGATGATCGCCCGCGGAGCCCGCTATAACGGCCACCTTGTCGTGTCACCTTAGGGCTACGCTTCCGCCATGCCGGTGTGCCGGGCGTGTGGGAACGCGAACGAGATCGGCAGCGCCTTCTGTGCGGATTGTGGTTCCCCGCTGACTGCCGGCTGTCCGGCGTGTGGGGCGGCCACGACGCCGGGGCAGCGGTTCTGCCGGGCATGTGGGGCCGCGTTAA
>JACCYJ010000255.1 GCA_013696555.1 Nocardioidaceae bacterium
GCTCGAGCCGCTGGCGACCGAGACGGTGCTCGCACTCGAAGCGGCCATGCCGGATCGCTGGCAGGCGATGATCCGTCTGATGGCGGGCACAGGCCTACGACCGGGAGAGGCCGCCGGGGTGACCATCGACCGGATCGACTTCCTGCGACGCAAGCTCCGGGTCGACCGGCAGCTGCTGCTCACCCGTCCCCCGTCGTTCGGACCTCCCAAGACCGAGTCCTCGAGGCGCACGATCCCGCTTCCCCAGGTGGTCGTCGACGCGCTCGCGGCTCACGTCGCGGCCTATCCGCCAGGAGCGCACAGTCTGATCTTCTGCCAGCAAGACGGGCGTGCAATGAACCGCGACGACGTCACCAAAGCGTTCCGGCGGGCCGTCCTCACGGTTGGGGCGCCACCGACGACGCACCTGCATCAGATGAGGCACTATTACGCATCCCTCCTGATCCGACACGACGAAAGCGTGAAGGTTGTCCAGGCACGGCTGGGTCACGCCTCCGCCCGCGAAACGCTGGACACCTACAGTCACCTCTGGCCAGACTCCGAAGACCTCACCCGCGCCGCGATTGACAGCGTGCTCGGTTCGGCTGTTGCGGACTCACTGCGGACCGACGAGGCGACCTGAGCGCATCAGCGCAGGTCAGGCGGCTTTAGCCGTAATGCAACGAACTTTCGGATGTTAACCGCGGCGAAGCCGCGGGAGATCCCTTCCAGCACGACGTGGAGGCGATGCCCGCCCGGCAGTAAGGCGTCGACAAACGGCTGGCTTAGGTCAAGGCGCCGCCCGCTGGACTTGAGCATGCGCTCGACGAGCTCGCGAACCTCCTCCGGAGTGAGAATCGTGGTGGTCAGCTCATGACTCCCCTGACGAGCGACGAACACCCGGGCCGGGTCGTTGATCCAGACCTCCTCGATCGTCGGGTCCTCGAGATAAGGCTGAAGGGCGCCGAAACCCGAGACGCTGGCCACCAGGTCGTCGACGAGCCCGGCGACGTCGTCCAGCGGGTCGACCGCCCCCGTCAGGCTCCGCCGGTCGTGAGCGGAAACCACCCGGTCTGCGATGCCCCGCACCGCACCGGGATCGGCTTGCGGATCGAGGCCCTCGTCACGCACCCGCTCGCGTACCAGCTCTGCCAAGGCCGCGGTCAGCTCGGGGCGACCTTCGGTCACGGCTAGTCGGCTATCGTCAATACGGGTCGTCGCCATGCAATCCCCAAGTGGCCGACGAGCGCAAAATTGCGTACTCGGGGGGATCCTGGCACGCTGCCGAGCCCGGCGGGAAGGGCTCGGTCGGCGACTGTGCAAAACCTAGTTGTCAGCGTCGCATCAGACGTATTCACTGGTCAGACGCGTGCTGTTGTGTCACATCGGTGGCTTGCGCGCTCGCGGTACGCACAGGACCGGAGATGCCGTATGACCGACGAACCCATCTCCCCGACTCCGTTGCGGTGACCCACCTCGCTCGACGCGGACACGATCGCCGGCTGGCATCCGATTCCGCCCGAGGAGGTCTGCGCGTGGTGGGACGGCCCGGATGTTGAGCCATGGGTGATGGTCGCGACCGACGGCCGGCTGGTCGGGTACGGCGAGCTGTGGCTAGACGCCGAGGAGAACGAGGTCAAGCTGGCCCGGCTGATCGTCGCGCCCGAGCTGCGCGGCCGAGGGCTGGGCCAGCGACTCGTCCGGGGTGCTGGTAGCAAAGGCTGCGGCGACCGGACTGGCCACGGCGATGCTGCGAGTCGAACCCGACAACGTCACGGCTATCCGCTGCTATCTGTCGAGCGGCTTCCAACGGCTGGGTTCCGAGGAGTCGGCACAGTGGAACGAGGGACAGCGCCGGGAGTGGGCGTGGATGACGGCCACAAGGGAACAGGCCGACTCGCTCGGCGAGTCCGTCTGACCGGGTCAGAAGCAGCCGGCGCGTTTGCCGACCTGGCGCAGGCCGTTCTTGTCGCCGGCACCCCAGGTCGCCCGCTTATCGGTCAGCATTGAATACAAGATCTGGGCGGGGTCCGACACGTGGTCGAGCCCGACGGCGTGCCCGGACTCGTGCATCATCAGCTGACCCAGCGTGCCCTGGTAGCCGAACTTGGTGCCCTGGCCGAATCCTGGCTGCAACTCAATCTTGGCGTTGAACAGCACGAAGCCGCTGACGATCTCCCCCGTGGACGACCACTGAGGACCACCTACGCCAGCCTGGCCTCGGGTCAGCTGAGACCGGCGGGGTGTCGACCACCCCATCACGAGCGAGGTATCGCGCGGGTAGTTCCGGCCACGGGCGTTCGGCCGGGCGCTGGTGCGACCCTGATAGCGAAACCGCAGGCCGGTCGCTTCGTTGACGCGCCGCAGCGCCTTCCTCGCCTGCGGGCGGGCACGATCGGGCGCCCTGCCCAAGTTGAGGCGCCACCCGATCCGTCGACACGGGTTCCAGTGGATGGGCTCGCCGTCGATCTCGGCGAAGAACGCATAGGCGGCGGGGTCGCCGCGGCCGATTTCCGCGCTCATCAACGGGCGCCTGCCCGCCACAGCGGCGCTGACCGGGGCTCCCGCCAGCATCAAGCCCACAACGAGGCTCAGGGTGACGGCCAACGTGAGACACAGGGTGGTAGCGCGAGTATGCCGAGTCATCGTCACTTTGCTTCCTGTCGCCGGCGATCTTGCTCGCTCAGCGTAGTCGAGGCGACTTACAGTAACGAGCGCACGACCCGCAGCGCCACCGACAAGGGGGCGAGGTCAGCCGCCTTGGTGCCCCAGATCTCTGTCAGGGTATCCGACGCGCGCTTCAGGACCGCTCCCTCGTCGTGTGCCCAGGCTTTCACCCTCTCCTGCGGTTCGGAGTCCGACGGAGTGCTGGCGAGCACCTTGGACGTCAGCTGCGTGTGGACGGCGTAGAGGTCGTCGCGCAATGTCGCCCGCGCCATCGTACGCCAGCGGTCGTCACGCGGCAGCGCCAGAATGCGCTCGACCAGCCGGTCGAGTCCGAGGTGTTCGCTGAGCGCAAAGTGCAGCCGGGCAGCCTGCAGCGAGTCGACGGAGTCTCGGTGAGCCGTGTCAACGATCCCCAGCGCGGCATAGGCCTCCGGCAGTCCCGCGACCCGGTCGGCCAGTTCCTGCTGAACGCCTGCCTTCGTCAGCGTTGTCGCCCGCTGCTCCAACGCCTGCTTCTGGCGCCCGACCAACACTGACGGCAGCTGCCGTACCAGCTGTTGGATTGCCGGGTCGAAGTGCTCAACGGCGGCTGCCGCGTCGAGATGACGCCGGTTGTTGATGAGCCAGCGCGACACCCGCTCAGTCAGGGTGCGCGCCGCAAGACGCATCTGTGTCTGCACGGCGGCGTCGATGGTGCCGTCGAGGTCGTTGATCTCGTGCGTCAGCACGCGAACACCGAAGATCTCCCGGGCGATGGCAAACGCCCGCGCCAGCTCGGCCGGGGTGGCACCAGTCTCGCCCGAGAGCCGGTGGAAGAACGTGGTGCCGGCACTGTTGACGAGCTCGTTGACCGCCTGGGTCACGATGATCTCCCGTCGCAGCGGGTGCCCGTCCATCTGTGTCCGGTAGTCCTGACGCATCGGCGACGGGAAGTACCCGTAGAGGTGGTTACGAAGGAACGGGTCGTCGGGCAGATCGCTCTCGATCAGCTCCTCGGCGAGGATGATCTTGGTGTACGCCATCAGCACCGACAGCTCCGGTGCGGTCAGCCCTTGCTTGTCGGAGATCCGCTGCGCGATCTCCTTGTGCGACGGCAGGTACTCCAGCGTGCGGTCGAGTCTCCCAGCCTTCTCCAGCCGTCGGATCCAGTCCCCGTGGACATGCAACAGCTGGGATGCCTGAGCGACGCCGTTGGCGAGCGCTACGTTCTGCTCGTAGTTGTCGGTGAGCACCAGCGCCCCGACCTCGTCGGTCATCTGCACCAACAGCGTATTGCGCTCCTCGTCGCTGAGTTTGCCCTGGTTGACCATGCGGTCGAGCAGGATCTTGATATTGACCTCGTGATCGGAGGTGTCAACGCCGGCGGAGTTGTCGATGAAGTCGGTGTTGACCTGACCGCCGGAGCGGGCGTACTCAATCCGCCCGAGCTGGGTGAGCCCCAGGTTGCCGCCCTCCACCACGCTCATGCACCGCAGGTCGGAGCCGTTGACGCGGATGGAGTCGTTGGCCTTGTCGCCGACGTCGGCGTTGCTCTCGATCGACGCTTTCACGTAGGTCCCGATGCCGCCGTTCCACAACAGGTCGACGGGGGCGCGAAGGATCGCGGAAATGAGCTCCGGCGGCGTCATCGTGGTCGCCTCGGTGTTGATGTTGAGGCTCTTGCGCAGCTGGTCGCTCAGCGGGATGGACTTCGACGCCCGAGCAAAAACCCCACCGCCCGGCGAGATCAAACTGGGGTCGTAGTCTGCCCAGCTGGAACGCGGCAGCTCGAACAGTCGCCGCCGTTCGGCGTACGACGCGGCCGGGTCGGGGGTCGGGTCGAGGAATACGTGCCGGTGATCGAAGGCAGCCACCAGCTTGATGCGTTGGCTGAGCAGCATGCCGTTGCCGAACACGTCGCCGGACATGTCACCGATGCCCACGCAAGTGAAGTCCGTGGACTGCGCGTCAGTGCCTCGCTCCCGGAAGTGCCGCTGCACAGCCACCCAGGCACCACGCGCGGTGATGCCCATCGCCTTGTGGTCGTAGCCGGCCGAGCCGCCAGAGGCGAACGCGTCGCCCAGCCAGAACCCATAATCCTCGGCGACCTCGTTGGCGATGTCGGAAAACGTCGCCGTACCCTTGTCGGCCGCCACCACCAGATAGGCGTCGTCGCGGTCATGACGGACCACCTTGGGCGGTGGCACGTTCGTCCCATCCACCCGGTTATCGGTGACGTCGAGCAGGCCGCTGATGAACGTCCGGTAGCAAGCGATGCCCTCGGCCAGCCACGCGTCGCGGTCCGCTGCCGGATCCGGCAGCTCCTTGCAGTAGAAACCGCCCTTCGCCCCGACCGGCACGATCACCGCGTTCTTGACCATCTGCGCCTTGACCAGTCCCAGCACCTCAGTGCGGAAATCCTCCCGGCGATCCGACCAGCGCAAGCCTCCTCGGGCGACATACCCGAATCGCAGATGCACGCCCTCTAACCGCGGTGAGTACACGAAGATCTCGAAGCGTGGCCGCGGCCGCGGCAGGTCATCGATGCGGCTGGCCTCCAGCTTGAACGAGGTGTACGACTTTGGCTGGCCGTCGGCACCCGGCTGGTAGTAGTTGGTCCGCAAGGTAGCCCGGATCAGGGTCCGGTACGAGCGCAGGATCCGGTCCTGGTCAAGGCTTGCCACGTCGTCGAGTGCGACCGCGATCCGCTGATCGATGTCCTCGAACTTGGCCACGCGGGACTCGGCGTCCGCGGGAATGTCGTTGCGCCCGGGGTCGAACCTGGCCTCGAACAGCTCGACCAGCAGCCGGGTGATCGGCACATTGGCCAACAAGGACGCTTCGATGTAGTCCTGGCTGAAAGTGGTGCCGCCCTGCCGCAGGTAACGCGCGTACGCCCGCAGCACGCTGGCCTGGCGCCATGTGAGCCCCGCCGCGATGACCAGTCGGTTGAAGCCGTCCGCCTCGGCGTTGCGACGCCAGCACGCCATGAACGCGTCTTGCACGAGTGCTCTGGTGATGTCACTCACCTCGCCGCGGAAGCGCAACCCGAAGTCATAGATCCAAGCCGGGCCAGCGGGCCTGCTGATGGCGTACGGGCGCTCGTCGACCACTTCCAGGCCCAGCGACGTGAACAGCGGGAGCACCTGCGACAGCGTCAGCGGCTCACCGGTGCGGTAGACCTTGAACCTGCCCTCTCCCGGCTTGGCGTGCGCCTGCCGGTAGAGGTCCAGGGCGATCCGCTGCTCCGGGTCGACGGCCTCGAGCCGGAGCAAGTCGCTGACGGCGCTGCGGGCGCCGAACTCCTCCTTGTACGCCTCCGGCAGCGCTTGCCCGTACTCGCGGACGAGACGCATCGCCTCACCCTCGTCGAGCATGTCACCGGCGGCGCGGGAGAGGTCGTCCTCCCATAACCGGGTGGCGTCGGTGAGCCGTTGCTCGAGGGCGGCCACGTCGACATCCGGAACCACCTCGCCCCGTGCGGGCCGGACGACGAAGTAGAGCCGGGCAAGCACGGATTCGGTAACTCGGGCCGTGAAGTCCACGGCCGGCTCGCCGCCGACGGCGCTGGCGAGGATCGCCTGCATCCGCAGCCGTGCCCGAGTGTTGTAGCGGTCCCGAGGCAGGTAGACGATGCACGAGAGATACCGGCCGTAGTCGTCGCGGCGGACGAAGAGCCGCAGCTGACGCCGCTCCTGGATATGCAGGACCGCGTCGGCGGTCTCCGTCAACGTCTCGAGTGAGGTCTGGAAGAGCTCGTCGCGCGGGTACTTCTCGAGGAAGTCCAACAACGCTTTGCCACTGTGGCTGCGCGGGGCGAATCCCAACCGGTTAAACAGGCCCTCTGTCTTGCGCCGCAGGACCGGGATGTGCGCGACACTCTCGGTGTACGCCGGCGACGTGAAAAGGCCGAGGAACCGGCACTCACCGTTGACCTCACCGTCGTCACCAAAGGTCTTCACCCCGATGTAGTCGAGATAGACCGAGCGGTGCACTGTGGCGCGCGAGTTCGCCTTGGTGATGATCAGCAGCTTCTTCTCTCGCACCTTGGCCTGGACCGGAGGTGGCAGCCGGCCGACCGAGGGAGAGAGCTCCTGGTCCGAGCGCAAGAACCCGAGCCCGGTGCCCGGCCGGGCGCGCACGACGTCCACGCCACACTCGTCGAGGGTGAGGGCGTACTCCCGATAGCCGAGAAACGTGAAGTGGTCATCGGCCAGCCAGGACAGGAATGCCGCGGTTTCCGCGACCTCGCTTGCCGGCAACGGCGGCGGGCTGGATCGCAGCGTGTCGACGATCGACAGCGCCCGGCTGCGCATCTTCGACCAGTCCTCGACCGCCTCCCGTACGTCTCGGAGGATAATTGCGAGGCCCTGCTCGAGCTCGCGGTGCTCAGCGGGGTCGATGACCTTGTCGATCTCGATGTGTATCCACGACTCGCACAGTCTCGAATCGGCCGAGGATGCCGCGTCACCGGTCGCGAGCCCGAGCACCCGGCGCAGGCCACCAGCGACGTCGCGCTCGACGATCACCTGGGGGTGGATGACGAGGTCGAACGGATGCCCGTTGACCGACAGGTACGACGTCACCGAGTCGACGAGGAACGGCATGTCGTCGGTGACCACCTCGACGACGCTGCGACCTCCCGCGCTCCAGCCGTCCTTCTCCACGGTCGGGGTGAAGACACGCACGGGCGAGGTGCCCTGCGGTCGCTCGGCCGCCAGTCGGTAGTGGCTGAGCGCGGCACCGCACACGTCGTCCGGACTGCGTGTGTTGAGCTCGTCGGTGGCCACGTGCCGGTAGTAGCTCGCCAGCAGCTCGTGCGCCTCGTCGCGGTCCAGCTCGTCGGTGGGACGGACTGCCTCAGCATCCTCGAGCACCGTGTCGAGAAGCTCGTCCAGCGATTGGGTCGCGCCGGTGGACATCGCGGAACCGCTCCTCACAGCCGCCGTCGGGTGGTCGTTGTGCAACGACACGACCCTAACCCTCCATCTGGTCAATGCGTAGGCGAAGGTCACCCGCGATGATGACGGGCATGCAGTTGCGCGAGACGATCGAGTATGACGCCCCGCTGGAGCAAGTGTTCGCGATGTTGTGCGACCAGGCGTGGCGGGAGCAGGTGTGCGAGGCGACTCATGCGCTGCGCTGGAGCGTGCGAATCGAGACGGTCGACGGCGGGGCCACCGTCACCGTCGTCCGCGAGGTGCGCGCGCAGGTGCCGGCAACGGTTCGGGCCATGGTTGGCGACACCATCGAAATTGTCGCGACGGAGGCATGGGGGGCCGCCGACAGCGATGGTTCGCGCACCGCCGACCTGCGGGTGCAGGTCAGTCGGCAGCCCGCTGGCATGACCGGGCGGCTGCGACTCGAGCCCGTCGGTGGCGGCGGCACTCGGGAGACACTTGTTGGCGAGGTCAAGGTCAACGTGCCGTTCTTCGGCAAGACGATCGAGCCGGAGATCGCCAAGGCGATCCGAGCTGCCCTCGTCGTCGAGGGAGCCGAGGGCCGTGCCTATCTCGCCCGCTAGCCGCGGCCGCCGCTATCCCAGGTTCACCTGGTATGAGCGCACTTCACCTGGCGCGCCCGCCAGGTGAAGCGCGACTCCGCCGGGTGAAGGCCTGGGTACGACACCGGATCTTCGAGGCGGTGGACTGTGCCACGATCGGGTCGTGAGCTACGGCGTCCCCAGTGCACTGCCGGGCCCGAGCTGATGCTGACGGTCGCGCACACCACGCCTGCCGACCCGGTCGCGTGTCAACGGCTGGCCGCGCTCGGCGTCACCGTCTTCGAGATCGACGTACGGCTCCGGAACGACCGCGTGGTGGCGACGCATTACCTGCCGCTGCTACGGCGGCTCGAGCTGGTGCAACGGCACAACCGGCGGGTACGGGTGACCGGCCCGTGGACGCGTGACGTCCCACTCGACCAGGTGGCCGGCAACGTACCCCCGCAATGTCGGATCCTGCTGGACTGCAAGGACGACACCGGCACCAGGGCTGCGCGGCTGTCCCACCGAATTCGCCTGAGCCTCACCGACCCCGGTCGCTACGTCGTGGCGTCCAAGAACTGGTCTGCCCTGGCACCGCTTCGCGCCTCCGGGTTCGAGGTTTGGGCCAGCGCGGCCGCACAGGGGGCGCTCACCGCGCTGATCTCAGGCGACGTCGAGTGCGACGCCGTGACCGTTCGACATTCGTTGCTGACGCATGACGCGGTGCGCGCGCTCGGGCAGGCATACGGCGGTGTCGTCGCCTGGACGGTCAACGACGTGTCCCGCGCTCAGGTCCTCACCGCGATGGGCGTCAGCGGGCTCACGTCGGATGATCCACGCGTCCTGGGTATGTCAAAAAACTGAGCGCCACCGCCTCAACCCATGTGTGGGTAGGCGTGATCCGTCGGCGGTACGAAGGTCTCCTTGATCGACCGGGTCGAGGTCCACCGCAGCAAGTTCTGCATCGCACCGGCCTTGTCGTTGGTGCCCGAAGCCCGGCCGCCGCCGAACGGCTGCTGCCCCACGACAGCCCCCGTCGGCTTGTCGTTGATATAAAAGTTGCCCGCCGCATACCGCAGCCGGTGCTGCGCATCGGCGATCGCAGCTCGATCGGTGGCGATGATGGCCCCGGTCAGCGCGTACGACGCCGTGGGTTCCACCTCGTCGACCACCTTGTCGTACGAGCCGTCCGGGAAGACGTGGACCGACAAGATCGGCCCGAAGTACTCGGTGACGAAGATCTCGTCCGTCGGGTCGCTGCCGAGCAGGATCGTCGGCCGGACGAAGTACCCCTCGGAGTCGTCGTACTTGCCGCCGGCGACGACCTCGATCGACGACGTGCGATGCGCCCTGTCGATGGCGGCCTTATGACTCTCGAAGGCCCGGTCGTCGATCACCGCACCCATGAAGTTGCTGAAGTCGGTGACCGGCCCCATCGGGATGCCCTCGGTGATCTCCACCAAGTCCGCCTTCATCGCCTTCCACAGGCTCTGCGGGACGTATGCCCGCGACGCGGCCGAGCACTTCTGCCCCTGGTACTCGAACGCACCGCGGATCATCGCGGTCCGCAGCACATCGGGGTCGGCGCTGGGATGCGCCACGATGAAGTCCTTGCCACCCGTCTCACCCACCAGCCGCGGGTACGTCCGATAGCTGTCGAGGTTGGCCGCGACCTCTCGCCACAGATGCCGGAACGTCGCGGTCGACCCGGTGAAGTGGATCCCGGCGAGGTCTGGATCCTTGAGGGCGACGTCGGAAACCGCGACGCCGTCACCAGCGACCAGGTTGATGACACCGGGCGGGAGACCAGCCGCCTCGAGCAGCCGCATCGTGAAGTGCGCGGCGAAGGTCTGCGTGGTCGCCGGCTTCCACACCACGGTGTTGCCCATGAGCGCCGGTGCGGTCGGTAGGTTCGCCCCAATCGCGGTGAAGTTGAACGGTGTGATCGCGTACACGAAGCCCTCGAGGGCCCGATGATCCATGCGGTTCCATACGCCCTTTGAATGGGCCACCGGCTGCTCGGCCAGCAGCTGCTCGGCAAAGTGCACGTTGAAGCGCCAGAAGTCGATCAGCTCGCAGGAGGCGTCGATCTCGGCCTGGATCACCGTCTTGGATTGCCCCAGCATCGTCGCCGCGTTGAGCGTCTGGCGCCACGGGCCCGACAACAGCTCCGCGGCCTTGAGGATGATGGCAGCCCGGTCGTCGAAAGCCATGTCGCGCCACCCGGGGGCGGCCTGCTTGGCGGCGTTCACCGCAGCCCGGGCATCCGTCGACGTCGCCTTGTGCAGGACGCCCAGCAGCTGCCGATGCGCGTGCGGCTGAACGACGTCGACAGCGGCGCCCTCACCGGCCCACTGTCGGCCCCCGATGGTGTGCGTGAGATCGAGATGTTCGGACTGCAGCTGCCCGAGCCGGACCTCCAGCTCAGCCCGCTCGGCGCTTCCGGGTCGGTAGTCCAGAACGGTCTCGTTGACCGGCGGCGGCACCAAGGTATGGGCGTCCATGGCCCGCAGGTTACCCCGTGGGCGGGTTGTTGTTGCTCTTCTCAGCCTGAGGCACTCGCTGGCACCCAACGTGGCAACCAGCGCCGGCGGGGTGCGACGGCGATCCCGGCCACCTCGGCGGCCAACGCTGCGAGCGCGACAGCCAAGGGCGACCCGGGTGCGCACTCTGGCAGGGTCTTTCCCGCTACGGCGGACCGGTCGACGGCCTGCTGGTCCTCAGGCAGGTACGCGACGGGATCGGTCCCGGTGAAGCGCTGCAAGATCGCCGCAATGTCGTGGCGCGACCAGCCCAGAGTGCTGCGGAGACGGTTCACCACGACGGCGACCTCAGTGTCCGGCGCCACGTCACGGAGATCGAGAACGCCCCGGGCCAAGCGGGTCAGTCCCAGCGGGTCCGCCGAGCCCACCGCCAGCACGATGTCGGCTCGTTCAAGCGTCATGGTGGTGGCACCATTTCGCCGGGGCGCAGCGGTGTCGAATGACATCTCCTCGTCCAGCTCGAGGCAGAAGCCGCAGTCGACCACGACGACTGACGCCAGCTGTCGGGAGGCATGCAGGATCTGCGCGAGGGCACCCGGCCGCAGCTGTGGCCACCTGTCCGCCCGCGGCAACCCGGTGAGAACGTGCAACCAGGGGCCGAGCCGGCGTACCTGCTGAGTCAGTGCGTCCCGGTCGAGCGAGCCGGTGTTCGCGAGGCGAGCAGCTGCCAGGATTCCGGATACCTCGTCGAGCATCGCCAGCATCGACGAAACGGCACCGCCATAGACATCGGCGTCGATCAACAGGGTGGGCAGCCGTCGTTCGGCGCAGGCGGCGGCCAGGCCGACGGCGACCGTGCTCCTCCCGGGCGCACCGGCCGGCCCCCAGACGGCTATCAGCTGACCCAGCGGGGACTCCCCTACCGCCTCGGTAGCGAAGCCTTCCTCGGTGGTGGTCTCCGCACGCGGCGGCAGGCTCCGGCGGGCCTCCACACGGGCCTGCACCAGATGGGGGAGCTCGGCGACGTCCCGCCAGGACAGGACGCACGCCGAACCCATCCGCGTGACCCGGGCAGCTGTCTCCACGTCGTCCGGATCGGTGATCACGACGGGCTCGGTGCCGGCCTCGAGCAGTCGACCGAGTACGTCGGTGTCGAGCCCGCTCAAGTGAGCGCTCAAGAGTGCCGCCTCGGCCTGACCGCTGGCCGCCGTGGCAACGGCCTCGGCAACGTCTATGCAGCGCCGAACCAGTGTCATGCCCGAACCGGGCCGCTGGAGCGCCCGAACGACCGATGTCTCCCACGGTTCGTCCGCCGCAGCCAGCAAGACGTGCATGCTCACCTGGCTCAGCCGCTCTTGCGCACGAGTACGACCTGCCCGCTGCTGAGCCGAGAAAGCGTTTCGCCGAGGCCCGCAACAGCGGCGTCGTCCAACGCGATGAGGATCCGCGTCGCATCACCAGCACCGAGCGCGGCGCTCGAGGTGTCCAGCGACACGATGCTCACCTCACTGAGTACCTCCGCCGCGGCGGAAGTCGGTCCCGGTTCCGCGGGATCAGGGGTCACCCACACGTCGACGAGGTCACCCGGCGCGAGGTCTGCGGGCAAGGACCCGCTGCTGACCGCGAGCGGCAGTTCGGCCGCGCTGGTGTCGGTTTCGAGTCGCAGCGATGACACCGCAAGCAGCTCTCCCGCGCTGACATCGTGGTCGAGCACCATTCCGCGGGGCAGCGCCGCGTCCGCACTCAGGTACAGCCGGGCGTCGTCTCCGTCGAAGTGGACATGTCGCGCCGTCAACTGTGAGGCGGTGAGCGGTGAGCCGGCCGACACGTCCTCCTGCACCGACCAGACGGGCACGGTGTCGTCCGCCGCGTCGACCACCCGCACACCGAGAATCACCGACGCCGACATCAACACGATGCCCACGGCGAGGCGCGGATCTCGCCACCGGGCCGACCCCAGCCGGCGCGCCGTCACCGTACTCTCGCCGCGGACAACGCCGGGAGCGACACCGGTTGACGGCGGGCGGCTCGTGAGGCGCCCCGTAGCGGACATGTGCGACATTGTGCTCGGTCTGACAGCCACGTCTACCCCGAGAACTCCGGCCCGCCTACCGAGGCTGTGGACAACGTTCTCTGTGAACGAGTCGCTGGCAGACTGTGCGCATGCCCATCGGCTCCGGACAGCCTCGTTTCCTCCCCCTCGCTGACGTGGCGGAGGTGCTCAACACCTCAGTCGCACAGGTCTACGCATTGGTCCGGCGCGGGGAGCTGCCCGCGATCAAGCTTGGCGGCCGGGGCCAGTGGCGGGTGGAGTCCGAACAGCTCGAAGCGTTCATCGTGCGGCAGTACTCCGATACCCGCGTCTACATCAAGCACCATCCCTGGGGTGGCAGCGACGTGGGTGAGTTCATCGACGCAGCCGACAATGGGGGCCGGCGCGAGGACTCCTGACCTCGCGACCTCACCCCGTCGGGTAACGCGGGCACCGCACCGCCGCCACGGCGGCGTACGGCACGACCTCTGCATGCGCCGGTAGCGACGACTCCAGTCCGCTTACTCGCAGCTCCACGAAGTCACGACCGACCCTCTCTGGGACCCCGGAGACAGTGCTGGCATCGAAACGGACGACATGCACCAAGGCCCGGTCGCGCGCTAGTAGCCGCCAGGTGCTCGGCCAACCCAGGCCTTCCGTCACTCGCGAATCTGCTGCCACCGCCCGTCGGGGTACGCCGACCACACCGATCACCGCCGGCCACGCCACCAGCCAGGGGGCCTCCTCGCCGGTGCCCAGCAGCAGCCAGGCCGCACCGACCCGCTGCACCCGGCCGGTCAGGAATCCGACGCCGCCCACTCGGACGGTCACGGTGTGCCCGATTGCGGCTCGTAGCCGGTCTGCCACCTCCACCGTCGCCTGCTCGGCTCGGGTCCGATCGGCGATCTCGGCGTCTCGATCCCGCTGATGCAGCGCGTCCGCCTGTGCCTCGAGGTCGGCGAACAGCTCGTCCCAGCGCACCTAGGCACGGTAGGCCCAACACGGACACGTCACAACGAGCCTGTGGACAGCTGGCAAACATCGCCTTCTTGCGATCTAATACCGTTAACAAAAGCAAACAGCATCAAACAAGGGATAAAGGTATGGTCCGCGAGATACAGTGGCCGTCGCTCGTCGTCCGGTACGTCGCCGTGGCCTCCGTTGCCGCGGCGGTCGAGACCGCTCTTGTGCTCGCCGCCGGCGGCGCCTGCGCCCGACTGAGTGCGCTGCCTGAGGGGACCAGCACCGATTTCGCACCGGCCTTGGCAGACGTCGCCGTCCTGGCAGCCTTGCTGGCCTGGTCCTGGCTGCTCGTGAGCGGCCTGGCCGCGGTTTCGGCTGCCATGAACGCAGCTGCCACCGGCTCAGTCAGCGCGGCGGTAGGGCGGACGATGCCTACCGCGGCCAGACACCTGCTGCTGTGGCTGCTCGGCATGGGTGCGCTCACCGCCTCGGCCGGCATGGTGAATGCCGAACCCTCGAACGGCTCGTTCCGTGCGGTAGTCATCGGCGGCTGGGACGACCCGCTCGCCTCAGATCCCCGCGTGCTGGAGGGACTGCCGCTGCCGGATCGCCCTTCTGGTGTTGTTCCTCGATCCCACGAGCAGGGGGAGCGGCCCAAGATCGTGGTCAGACCGGGCGACACCCTCTGGGGAATCGTTGCCCGGTTCCTGGGTTCCGCCCCCAGCGCGGCGCAGGTAGCGACGACGTGGCCCCACTGGTTCGCCGCGAACCGACGAGCGATCGGCGACGATCCCAACCTGATCTTTCCCGGCACGACGCTCCGGCCGCCGGCCTGAGCACCGATTCCGAGCTTCCCCCTGACGAAAAGGGTCGATTTCATGACGGCAGAGCCGTTGGAACAGGGGCTGATGCGGCCACCTCATCGCACGGCCCCCAACGTCGCGGCGCCGCTTCGGCTGCTGACTTCTGCCGGAGGGTCAGCGTCCATCACTCAGGGCGCGGACCTTCCCGCGGACGCCCTGCGCCGGCGAGCGCTCCACTATGTCCAAGCAGTTGTCGAGATCGTCGAAGGTGACCGGTCAGCGAGTCAGCTGTTGGCCTGGGCGGCGCCGAAGGTCTATGACGACGTCGTAGCTCGGACGTACTTCAACCGCAGCCAGGAAACGGCTGGACGCCGGCGACGAAGCAGTTCCCAGGTCGTCTCGGTGAAGGTGTGTCAGCCGCACGCCGAGATCGCCGAGGTCGCCGCCCATGTGCGGTTCGGAAGGCGCTCACACGCGCTGGCGGCCCGGTTCGAGCTGGTCGACAAGCGCTGGATCTGCACGGTGCTCGACTGGGGATGAGCGCCGTACCTCTCGCTGCGGCTACGCCCTGGCCGCCCGGGCGGCGGGGTCACCGTGGCAGCGCTTGAACTTGCGACCCGACCCGCAGGGACACGGCTGGTTGCGGGTGGCGTTGGCGAAGATGTCGACCTCTGCCTCGTCGACCTGCTGGATGCCGCCGGCACCGTCCACCGTCGGCGCCGAGTAGGTCAACCGTTGCGGCTGCTGCGACGCCGTCAGCCCCTTGGCCCGGACGCGAGGAGTGTGCACCTCCGGCTCGTCCTCCGACGGCACGGGGACGGGATCCACAGCTGCGGCACTCGGCACCTCCGCGCCCGGGGGCACCAGCTCCGGGTCAACGGCTTCCGGATCAGCTGGTTCCGCTTCGGAGGGTGCAGGCTCCTCGGTCTCCACCTGGACGTCGAGGTTGAACAAGAATCCGACCGACTCCTCCTTGATGGCGTCCATCATCGCGCTGAACATGTCGAAGCCCTCGCGCTGGTACTCCACCAGCGGATCCCGCTGGGAGTACGCCCGCAGGCCAATGCCCTCGCGCAGGTAGTCCATCTCGTACAGGTTCTCGCGCCACTTGCGGTCGAGCACGCTCAGCACCACACGGCGCTCGAGCTCGCGCATAACCTCGGCACCCAGCTCGTCCTCGCGCCGGTCGTACGACCTGAGTGCGTCGTCGGTGAGCAGCTCAGACAGCACTTCGGTGTCCAGGCCTTCGACGCCGCCGTACTCGTCCGCGACCTCCTCGAGATGTAGCGAGACCGGATAAAGCGTGCGGAGCGCAGTCCACAGCTGCTCGAGGTCCCACTCCTCCGGGAAGCCCTCCGTGGCTCCGGCGACGTAGGCGGTGATGACGTCGCTGATCATGCCGCGCACCCGTTCGTGCAGGTCTTCGCCTTCGAGCACTCGACGACGCTCGGCGTAGATGACCTCGCGCTGACGGCTCATCACGTCGTCGTACTTGAGAACGTTCTTGCGGGCATCGAAGTTCTGCGCCTCGACTTGCGCCTGCGCCGAGGCGATCGAGGAGGTCACCCGCTTGTTCTCGATGGGGATGTCGTCGGGGATCTTCATCGTGGTGAGGATCCAGTCGACCCAGTCGGACTTGAACAACCGCATCAGGTCGTCCTCGAGGGACAGGTAGAACCGCGACTCACCTGGGTCACCCTGCCGACCGGAGCGGCCACGGAGTTGGTTGTCGATGCGCCGTGACTCGTGTCGCTCGGTACCGACAACGGCCAGCCCTCCGAGCGACACCACCTCGTCGTGCTCCGCCTTGACCTGCGCCTCGATCTTCTCGTGAGTGGACGGCCAGGCAGCTTCGTACTCTTCCGGGGTCTCCAGCGGGTCGAGACCGCGTTCGCGCAGCTCGCGGTCGGCGAGGAACTCCACGCTGCCGCCCAGCATGATGTCGGTTCCACGACCGGCCATGTTCGTCGCCACCGTGACAGCGCCCTTGTGGCCGGCCAGCGCAACGACCGCCGCCTCCCGCTCGTGCTGCTTGGCGTTGAGCACCTCATGCGGGATGCCGCGCCGGCGCAGCAAGCCGGACAGGTGCTCGCTCTTCTCGACGCTGGTGGTCCCGACCAGCACCGGCTGGCCGAGCTCGTGCCGCTCGGCGATGTCCTCGGTGACCGCGGCGAACTTCGCCTCCTCCGTGCGGTAGACGAAGTCTGGTTGGTCGCCGCGGACCATCGGCATATTCGTCGGGATCGACACCACACCGAGCCGGTAGATCTTGTCGAACTCGCTGGCCTCCGTCATCGCCGTGCCGGTCATACCGGCGAGCTTGTCGTAGCGCCGGAAATAGTTCTGCAGGGTGATGGTGGCGAGGGTCTGGTACTCCTCGCGGATCCGGACACCCTCCTTGGCCTCGATCGCCTGGTGCAGGCCCTCGTTGTAGCGCCGCCCCTCGAGCATGCGGCCGGTGTGCTCGTCGACGATGAGCACCTCACCGTTGAGGACGACGTACTCCTTGTCGTTGTGGAACAACTCCTTGGCCTTGATCGCGTTGTTGAGGAACGAGATCAGCGGGGTGTTGACCGAGTCGTAGAGGTTGTCGATACCGAGGTGATCCTCGACGGCTGTGATACCGGACTCGAGCACGGCGACCGTGCGCTTCTTCTCGTCGACCTCGTAGTCCTCGTCCCGGCGCATGCGCTCGACGAGCGTCGCGAACTCCCCGTACCACTTGACTTCGTCCTGCGTGGGCCCGGAGATGATGAGCGGGGTACGCGCCTCGTCGATGAGGATGGAGTCGACCTCGTCGACGATGGCGTAGTTGTGCCCCCGCTGGACGCAGGCGTCGATGGACGCTGCCATGTTGTCGCGCAGGTAGTCGAAGCCGAACTCGTTGTTGGTGCCGTAGGTGATGTCCGCCGCGTAGGAGTCCCGCCGTTGTTGCGGCGTGAGGCTCGGCAGGATCATGCCCACGTCCATGCCGAGGAAGTGGTAGACCCGGCCCATCCACTCGGCGTGGTACTTGGCCAGGTAGTCGTTGACGGTGACGACGTGGACCCCTTTGCCGGCCAGCGCGTTGAGGTAGACGGGCAGCGTCGCCACCAGCGTCTTGCCCTCACCGGTCTTCATCTCGGCGATGTTGCCGAGATGAAGGGCGGCGCCACCCATGATCTGCACGTCGAAGTGCCGCTGCCCCAGCACCCGCTTGGCCACCTCCCGGACGGTCGCGAAGGCCTCCGGCATCAGATCGTCGAGCGTCTCGCCGTCGGCCAGGCGGGCATGGAACGACGCGGTCTGCGCACGCAGCTCGTCCTCGCTGAAGGACACGTACTCATCCTCGATGGCGTTGACCTGGCGGGAAACGGCTTCCAGCTGCCGCAGAACCTTGCCCTCGCCCATCCGCAGGATCTTGTCGAGCACTGCCACGTCGTCGAACTCCTAGGCCGGGAGGCGTCCCGTCGGGTGCACGGTGTGCCGCTCAGGCGCGGGCACCGGCCCATCTTAGGCGGTCATGGCGCCGAGGACTGCAGAGCGCGAGCACCCGTGACGGTGCCGCCACTGCCGCACCTCCCGACGCGGCGAGCGGTCACCGCCCCGCTGCCAGGAACGTAGGTAGCGGTAGGGCGGGACGACGCCGCGTCGGACCCACCAGTCGCCGGTCCGGGAGCACACCGGGCTGATACCGAAGTGCAGGTGGCACGCTGTCGATCGGGCATTGCCGCTGTGGCCCACCCGACCCAACAGCTGGCCGCGTCGGACCACGGCGCCCGGTGATGTGGCGC
>JACCYJ010000267.1 GCA_013696555.1 Nocardioidaceae bacterium
ATCACAAGCCCGTGACCGGCGAGCCGCTGCAGCGCCTGACGAACGGCCAGCACCCCGGCGTCAAGGTCGACCGCATCCCACGCCAGCCCCAGCGCCTCCCCCTGGCGCAGCCCGAGGCTCAGCGCCACCGACCAGCGTGCCGCGTTCCTCGAGCCGTTCGCAGCATCGAGAAGCTGCCGCGCCTCCCCGGTACTAAGCGGCTGGACCTCGGTACGGGTGAACTGGTCACCGTAATGGCACCTTCCCGACAACCGCTGTACCGCCCGCTTTAGACATAACTGCAGGTCAGACATGGTGCGCCATCAGGGACTCGAACCCCGAACCCGCTGATTAAGAGTCAGCTGCTCTGCCAATTGAGCTAATGGCGCCGGACGGGCAAGGCTACCAGCGCCAACAGACCTCTTAGGCGGAGCGCTCGAGGCTGGAACATTGACGATTCAACGACTGTTGTATGGGACATTGAGCCAGCAACGCCCAGAGGAGTCCGCCATGCCCGCTGTCACTGTCGACGACATCTCCACGCTGCCTCGCGTGGCCGAGGCACCGGTGGGTTCAACGCGCCCCGTCACCGCGATCGTCACCGCGCCGCGGGGCTTCGAGGGCGAAGGGTTTCCGGTCCGACGGGCCTTCTCCGGTGTGGACTTCGCGCAGCTGGACCCGTTCATCCACATGGACCAGATGGGTGAGATCGAGTACGCCCCGGGTGAGCCGAAGGGCACGTCATGGCACCCTCACCGCGGCTTCGAGACGGTGACGTACATCATGGACGGCGTCTTCGAGCATCAGGATTCAGGTGGCGGCGGCGGCACGATCTCCAACGGTGACACGCAGTGGATGACAGCAGGCGGCGGCATACTCCACATCGAGAAGCCGCCGGAAGCGCTGGTCGCAAGCGGCGGCCTCTTCCATGGCATCCAGCTCTGGGTGAACCTGCCCCGGGCACAGAAGTGGGTCAACCCGCGTTACCAGGACCTGCGCAGCAGCAACGTCGGGCTTGCGACAACCATGGATGCCGGTGTGTTGTTGCGCGTGATCGCCGGTGACATCGGCGGGATCCGCGGCCCCGGTTCGACGTACACGCCGATCACGCTGGTGCACGCCACATTGGCGCCGACGGCGAAGCTCAACCTGCCATGGCGGCGTGACTTCAACGCCTTGGTGTACGTCCTGAACGGACGCGGCAGCGTAGGACCCGACGCTCGGCCGGTCGAGACGGGCCAGTTGGCCGTCTTCGGCCCCGGCGACAGTGTCACGGTCACAGCCGACGACCGGCAGGAGAGTCGCTCACCCGAGCTCGACGTATTGATCCTCGGTGGGCTCCCCATCCGCGAACCCGTGGCTTGGGGTGGTCCGTTCGTCATGAACACCCGCCTCGAGGTCATCGAGGCGTTCGAGGACTTCTCGGCCGGTCGCATGGGGCAGATCCCAGCGGTGCACGGCGCTCCGACCGAGGTCGTCGAGTCGCGCTGACGGTCACCGCACCAAGCCGACGAAAGCATTGCCGTCGAGTGGCGCAAGACTGCGGTCTCGGCGTCCGCGAGTTGCGCACAACTGCGGTCGGCACGGGCTCCGGGTAGCGGGTTTGCGCCACTCGGCAGCCCGGCCGGCGAGGCGTGGGGCGAGGAGACTGCAGTGGCTGACTTCGTGGGAGCCATCGACTCGGGAACGACCAGCACCCGCTTCATGGTGTTCGACCACTCCGGCAGCGAGGTCGCCAGGCATCAGCTCGAGCACGAGCAGCTACTGCCGCGCGCCGGCTGGGTCGAGCACGACCCGGTCGAGATCTGGGAGCGCACCGGAACCGTCATCGCCTCGGCACTCAACAAGGCACACCTGACTGGCAGCGATCTCACCGCCATCGGCGTCACCAACCAACGCGAGACAACCGTCATCTGGGATCGCACCACTGGGCGGCCCTATTGCAACGCGATCGGGTGGCAGGACACACGTACCGTCGGCATCACGGCGGCACTCGATGCCAGCGGCAAGGGCGAGCTCATCCGCCGCAAGGCCGGCTTACCGCCGGCGACGTACTTCTCGGGCGCCAAGATCCAGTGGGTGCTCGACAACATCGGCGGGGTACGGGAGGCGGCCGAACGCGGCGACGCGATCTTCGGCACCGTGGACTCGTGGCTGCTGTGGAATCTCACCGGCGGCAGTGACGGCGGCATCCACGCGACGGACGTCACCAACGCCAGCCGCACGATGCTGATGGATCTAAACACGCTCGACTGGGACGACGAGCTGGTGTCGTTGTTCGGCATCCCGGTGCAGACGTTGCCGCTCATCGCGCCAAGCTCATCGCTGGACCGGTTTGGCGCGACCCGGTCCGAGGGCCCGGTGGGTGCCGAGGTGCCGCTGACCGCCGTGCTGGGCGACCAGCAGGCCGCGACCGTTGGGCAGGCATGCTTCGACCGAGGGGATGCGAAAAACACCTATGGCACCGGCAACTTCATGCTGCTCAACACCGGCGGCGACGTCGTGCGCTCCCACGCCGGCCTGTTGAGCACGGTGGCGTACGAGCTCGTCGACCAGCGCCCGACGTACGCCCTTGAGGGCTCCATTGCGGTCACCGGGTCAGCGGTGCAGTGGTTGCGCGACCAGCTTGGCATCCTCAGCGGTGCAGCGCAGAGCGAGACCCTGGCCCGGCAGGTCGAGGACAACGGCGGGGTCTACTTCGTCCCCGCGTTCAGTGGCCTGTTCGCGCCGTACTGGCGTTCCGACGCCCGCGGCGCCATCGTCGGGCTGACGCGTCACAGCAGCAACGCGCATCTGGCCCGCGCGACCCTCGAGAGCATCTGCTTCCAGAGCCGCGACGTCGTCGAGGCGATGGAGCAGGACTCCGGGGTACGCCTCGACGTGCTCAAGGTCGATGGTGGTGTGACGCACAACGACCTGTGTATGCAGATCCAGGCCGACATCCTCGGAGTCGCGGTGAGTCGGCCGGTCATCGCCGAGACAACTGCTCTGGGTGCGGCATACGCCGCCGGTCTGGCGGTGGGCTTCTGGTCCTCGACGGACGAGGTACGCGAGCACTGGCGCGAGGGGAGACGCTGGGAGCCGCAATGGACCGAAGACCGGCGCGAGTCGGCATATGCCCAGTGGAAGAAAGCGGTCCAGCGCACCCTCAACTGGGTCGACACCGACTGACGCAGATGGGTCTGCTCCTGCCATTTTGTTAGCGAAGAGCGTTCGTCCGGGCACCACGAGTAAGACTGCACTGCGGGCGGACGGGTTGGGTCGCCACAATTCACTCAAGGGCCTTCCATGGGGGGGTCGCAGCATCTAATCTGTGGGAACCGCGTGAATGCCAACGCACTTCGGACCGCGGGTCTCGTGGACCACTTCAAGGAGGAACCTTCAGGATGCGCAACTTGCTCCCGCTCGTCGTCGGGGGAGCCGCCCCTGCTGCCAAGGCTGGGGAGTTTGTACCGTCCCCTCGGGGGAATCTACGGTTCGACATGGAAAGGCAAGTCAGGAAATGAGAGCAAGCATCGCGGGGATCACCACTGCTGTACTCGTTCTGGCACCGACCGCCGCGTTCGGTGCCGACATCGCAAGGTGGGAGATGAACGAGTCGGCAGGCGCATCTGTCATGCAAGACTCATCGGGGAACTACATCGACGGCAGGATCGTCCAGCCTAACGACGACATCACCATCGGCGGCGGCGTCTACACCTGGGACCGTAAAGGCCCGAACCAGTTGCCCGTCGAGCCCGAGCGCATCATCACCGTGCCCGATGACGACCGCCTCGATGTGACCGACCCGGCCGTCACCTACACGTTGGAGTTCCGGTACAAGACAACCGAGAACTTCGGCAACATCATCCAGAAGGGCCAATCCACCGCCGCAGGCGGACAGATCAAGGTCCAACAGCCGCAAGGTCGGCCGTCGTGCTTGTTCAAGGGCGCGCTGAATCGAGTGACCGCTCGTACCCCAACTCCTATCAACGACGGACAGTTCCACACCGTCCGCTGTGTGCGGGAGCAGAACCGGGTACGCATCTACGTCGACGGTGTCCTTAAGCAGACCAAGAACGGTGCCACCGGCGTCATCAACAACAAGGTGGCCTACACCATCGGTGGCAAGTCGAACTGCGACCAGGTTGCGACAACCTGCGACTACTTCACCGGCACCATTGACTACGTGACGGTCAGCAAGGGCTAGAGCGAGCACACACCTCGGTCATCTCGGTCCGGACCCACCCACATCGGGAACCACGCCAGCCCCGTCGATTGGCGCCAAGCGGCGAGTGACACGCCGATGGACACCTGCTGAACGCGCCAAGCGGAGTTGCCGTGGGGTGAGTGACGGGACTTGAACCCGCGGCCCCCTGGACCACAACCAGGTGCTCTACCGGCTGAGCTACACCCACCATGTGCTCGCGTGCACACCCGCCGCGAGCAGGCGCCAGTGTAGCGGGATGCCCCGCGGCGCCGGACCGCGACGGAAGTCGATCAGGCCTGCTTCTCGGGGGCCGCTCGCACCCCGGTCAGCGCACCGCCGTGCTCCGACGCCAGCGCCCGAGCCGCCTCGGAATCCGGACCTGGCGGGGGTACGAAGATCGCGGCGCGGTAGTAGCGCAGCTCCTCGATGCTCTCGCGGATGTCCGCCAACGCCCGGTGGTTGCCCGACTTGGCCGGCGCAGCGTAGTAGGCGCGCGGGTACCACCGCCGCGCCAACTCCTTCACCGACGACACATCCACGATGCGGTAGTGCAGGTGCTCCTCCAGCTCCGGCATGTCACGCGCGAGGAACATCCGGTCGGTTCCCACGGTGTTGCCGGCCAACGGGGCCCGCCGCGGCTCCGGGACGTACGAGCGTACATACTCGAGCACCTGGCGTTGCGCGTCCGCGAGCGAGCTGCCGGCGGCGAGTGCACTCAGCAATCCCGACGTCGTGTGCATCTGCCGAACGACGTCCACCATCGATTCGAGAGCCCCCGCCGGAGGCTGGATCACGATGTCGACGCCGTCGCCGAGGACGTTGAGCTCGAAGTCGGTGACCAGCGCCGCCACCTCGACCAGGGCATCGGTGTGCAGATCGAGCCCCGTCATCTCGCAGTCGATCCACACCAGCCTGTCGCTCACGGCTCGCCACCCTACGGCTCTTGCCGCTCAGCGTCCGCGCCGGTGGCACCATGGGTGCCGACGAGAGGCTTCACCGACGCGACGATGAAGGAGGGGAGCGACGGCTGATGTCTCTGCGCGGGAGGTGGCAAATCGGGAACACCGCACCTGGTCGGATGCGAGTCACCGGTTGCCTGAGCGCGTGGCTCCTCGGCGTGCTGCTCGGAATCGGTGCGGTACTGGCTGGGAACCCTGCCCAGGCGCACACCTCGCTGGTGAGCTCGTCTCCAGCCGACCAGTCGACGCTGGCGGCGGAGCCGACCCGGGTCTCGCTCGATTTCGACGAACCCCTTGGGCGGCCGGCCTTTGTCGTGGTCACCGCACCGGACGGCACCACCGTGAGCCGAGAAGATCCGGAGGTGGCCGGTACTCGCGTCAGCTCTGCGATCGAGGCCACCGGGCTGGCGGGGCAGTACACCGTCGCGTTCCGGGTGGTGTCCACCGACGGTCACACCCTGAGCGATGAGCTCACCTACACCGTGTCGTCAGGACATGCGGCGAGCGCGAGTGCCGTGTCCGACTCGTCGGATAAGTCGACCGGCTTCTTCAGCGAACCTCACGGATTCCACCTCGTCCTTGCAGGGGGCGGCGGGGCTCTGACCGCGCTGTTCGTGCTCTATAGACCGCTGCGGCGACGCCGTGAGTGATACCGGGGCCTCGCCGGTCGCTGAGGCAGTGAGCTCCGAGCGAGCGGTTGGCACCGGCGTGGTCGCCCGCTGGGCGGGTGGCACGTTCCTCATCACGGTCTCTGTCCTGGTGTTGGCGCTGGTCCTCGGTCACGGCGCCCAGGGCGAGGTCCCTGAGGGTCTTCCCGACCCCGGGCCGGTGACCAATTGGGGGCTGCCGATCCTGCGTACGCTCACCGATCTCGCCGGTGTGTTGACCGTCGGGCTGCTGTTGACTGCCGTACTGCTGTTGCCGTCGACCGACGGGCAGCTGCGGGGACTTTGCTTCCGGGCAGTACGCGCGGCCGGCCGAGTGGCGCTGGTCTGGTCGGTGATCCCACTGGGCAGCTACCTGCTGACCGTCTCCGACATTTTCGCGGTTCCGGTGGCAAACGCATTGTCGGCATCGCTGCTGCGGGGACTGTTCGACATCTCCGTCGGGCCGGCGCTGCTCGCTCAGAGCGGACTCGCCGCAGGGGTCGCGGTGCTGAGCCGCTGGACCCTGACGGTCCGCGAAGGCTCGCTGCTCTTGGGTCTCGCGCTGGCAGCGCTCTTGCCGCCAGCTTTGACCGGGCACTCCGCAGCCGCCGGCTCGCACAGCCTGGCCGTCGTCAGTCTGCTCGTGCACGTGGTCGCCGTGTCGTTGTGGGTAGGTGGCCTGGTTGGTCTGGCATGGATCGCCGTCATTGGCAGCGGGCGGTTGCCGTACGGCGTCGTCCGCTTCTCCGTGCTGGCGCTGTGGTCGATCGCTGTCGTGGCCATCTCAGGTGCAGTGAATGCGGCCGTCCGGCTCGGAAGCCTGGCAGACCTGGTGAGTACGAGGTACGGGGCGTTGGTGCTGGTCAAGGCCTCGGCGATCGTCGGGCTGGGGTTGCTGGGCTGGATGCACCGGCGCCGCACCATGCCGGTCTTCACCGATCGCGTCCGGTCGGCCGACGACGGCGACACCGACCGGGTGGCGCGGCGTGCGTTCGCTTCGCTGGCCGGCGTCGAGCTAACCGTGATGGCGATGACCGTGGCGGTGGCGGTGGCGTTGTCGCGCACCCCGCCTCCCGTTCCGGACGATGCACTGACAAGCGAGGTCGCCACCCTCACCGGCATCTCGATGCCGCCCGCGCCGTCGGTATCGCAGCTGTTAGGGGGCTACTACCCCGACGGTGTCGGCTTGGTATTGGTGCTGTTCGGAGCCGCGTTGTACGCAGCCGGAGTGGCGACGCTGCGGCGCCGAGGCGACTCCTGGCCGCGCAGTCGTACCGTGTCGTGGTTCACGGGACTCGCTGTCGTGGCGTGGTCGACCTTCGGCGGTCTCGGCCTGTATTCACACGTCCTGTTCAGTGCGCACATGGTCAGCCACATGTTGTTGGCGATGGTGGCACCTATCTTTCTCGTGCTCGCTGCCCCGATGACGCTGGCGCTGCGTGCTCTGCCAGGTCCGCGGGTGCCCGGAGAGGTATCAGCCCGGACTTTGCTCACGACGCTGCTCCACTCCCGGCTCTCGCGGTTGCTCACCCATCCGATCGTGGCAGCCGGACTCTTCATCGCCAGCCTGTACGGCTTGTACTTCACTAATTTGTTCGGTGCGTTGATGCGCAGTCATCTCGGTCATGCCGCGATGGAGGTGCACTTCCTTGCCGTCGGCTGCCTGCTGTTTTACGTGCTGGTCGGCGTCGACCCCGGACCGCGACGGATCCCTCCGCTGGTGCGCTTCGGCCTACTGCTCGTCGTTCTGCCGTTGCATGCGTTCTTCTCGATCACTGTCATGTCCGCTGAGACGGTCCTTGCCGGGAGCTACTGGACGTCGCTCAACCGCCCGTTCAGCACCGACCTGGTGGCCGACCAGCATCTCGGCGGGTCGATCTCGTGGGCGCTGGGGGAGTTGCCGCTGCTGATCGTGTTGGCGGCGTTGTTCGCCCAGTGGTTCCGCAGCGACTCCCGCGAGGCGGGGCGGTTGGACCGCTCCCACGCCCGGCGACCGGGCAGCGCCGTACGCCCTGACGCGTTGGACTCGTACAACGCGTACCTGGCCCGGCTCCATGCTGGTGACCAGGCGGCGGGCGATCGGCCCGCCGACGACCCCAAGCGGCCACCGGCGAGCCATTCCTAGACCCCGCGAGCTGTCACTGTCAGACCAGGTCCTGACTTGATCTGACAGTGACAACTTGGGGTGGCGGCCGACGTATGGTCCCAAGCCCGTCGCGGTGCGGAGGCTCTCCCGTCGAGTGGCGCCTTGCGGCTCGACGTCCCGACGTGTCGGCAACCGCATCGCGCCAGACGATGCCACCGGGGCCGGCGGAGCTGCCTTGCGGAGCCCGACCGGGAATGCCACCCCACGGGACGTCCCGGAGTAGTTGAGACTTCAATAACATCGGAGGATGACATGACCAACATTGGGATCATCATCGGGAGCACGCGCCCCGGGCGTAAGGGTGAGGTCGTTGCGCGATGGGTTCACGACATCGCCGCCAAGCGTGATGACGCCGGCTTCGAGGTCGTCGACATCGCCGATTTCCACCTGCCGCACCTCGACGAGGAGATACCGGCGTCGATGGGTCGGTACAGCAAGCTGCACACCAAGGCTTGGGCCGAGAAGATTGCTTCGTTCGACGGCTTCGTCTTCGTCACGCCGGAGTACAACCACAGTACAAGCGGGGCACTCAAGAACGCCATCGACTTCTTGTACGCCGAGTGGAACAACAAGGCCGCCGGGTTCGTCAGCTACGGCAGCGCCGGCGGCACCCGGGCGGTGGAGCACCTGCGCTTGATGATGGGGGAGCTGCAGGTCGCAGACGTTCGGGCGCAGGCGTCCCTTTCGCTGTACACCGACTTCGAGGGCTTCACCGACTTCTTGCCGGCAGCCCATCAGGAGGAGTCGGTCAACGCGATGCTCGACCAGTTGGTCGCGTGGAGCGGCGCCCTGGAGTCCGTTCGCGCGGCGGCCTGACCGAAAGGCCACAAAGGAAAGCCCCCGCTGTAAGGTCTCGGGTCCATCCAGCGGGGGCGAAAGACACAATCTCATCGCGGGCGCTGAGCCGTACTCGTTACTACTGGAACCAACGTTGACCGTTACGTACCGTTGCGAAAGCTCCGGTCGACCGACAGCAACTGAAACACTTCAAGCGGCTGCGTCCGGCCCTTGAGGTCGAGAAGTCCGAGCGCTCGGGTCTGCGCACCGACGAGACGTGCCGCGGTGTCACTGCTGAGCGCGACACCACCGACCGGGGCCAGCCCCTCGAGTCGGGAAGCCACGTTGACCACGTCTCCGATGACGGTATGGGTGCGCCCTCCTTCGGCACCCAGGAGGCTGAGCGATGCCTCGCCGCTGTTGATACCGACGCGAAACCGGGGCCAGCCATCGTTGGCCGCAGCGACCTTGGCTGTCTCGTCCTGCAGGGCGAGCGCAGCCGCAGCCGCCCGCTGCGGGTGATCCGGCTGGTCGCCACGGCGGTTGAACGTCACCATCACCGCGTCGCCGATGATGCGGTCGACGTCTCCGCCGAATCGCTCCACCGCAAGAGGAACCGCCACCTTGAAGTACGTGTTGAGCATTGCGGTGACGTCTTGCGCCTCATGCTGCTCGGAGTACTGGGTAAAGCCTTTCAGGTCGGCGAAGAGGATGCTCATGTCCCGGACACCGGCGACCGTGTCCGGGAGGTACAGGTCGGCGAATCGTTCCTCGTGCCATTGTCGGTGCGCACTCCACACCACCAGGCCGAACGCCAACAGCATCAAGACGTGCCACTCCCACCAGCTTGCATGCCAGTTGGGCGCGAACGTGACGGCGACCATCGCCTCACCGAGCAGCACGAACGCCGCTGTCATCCCGAGCAGCATCACCGAGCGGCGCTCCCGCCAAAGCACGACGTAGCGCACCGCGGCTATCACATACGCGGCCACGGCTGCCAGCGTGAGCACCAGCAGTCCGCCAGAGGCCTGCTCCGGTGGCAACGCGCCGTCCAGGGGCGGCAGCTTCGCGAGCGAGGCGATCGCCCATGCCGCGATGACGACGATCAGTCCCATCCGTAGCTGACGTGCCCGCCGAACGGTCGCAGCACTCCGGTCGGGCGCCAGGTCCAGACTCGATGCCGCCGCAAGGACCGATCCGATCCCCAGCCCGACCGGCGTTGCGATCGTGAAACCGGTGTTAGGGGTGTCCAGGAACACACCAGGGGTGGCCAGCGCATGGAGTCCCAGGAAGCCGGCCGCGCTCAAGAACGTCAGCGAGACCAACAACACCCGGGCATCGGCCCGACGTACAGCCGCCGTGCCAGTGCCATACGCGAGCACCGCACTCAAGCCGGCAACCGCGAGCACGAGCCAGAAGTGGGCCGGATGGTGCTCCCAGGCCCCGTCGAACTCGGGCCACCCCAGCAAAATACTGAGTCCTACCAGCGGCAGCACCAGCAGGACGCCCGCGGCGCCCAGGACCTGTTGATCAGAGCGTTCCGATCTTTCGAGCCGTCGCTGCCCGGTCACGTTCTTGGCACCGTCCCCGCCGCTGACTCTCGCGGCTTCCCATCGCGCTGTGCTGGATCCTGGAGATACCCGTGGAGTTGGGAGACGACTACGGAACCCTCACCGACCGCAGAAGCCACCCGTTTGACCGACCCGCTTCGTACGTCACCGACCGCGAACAGGCCCGGGAGTGAGGTCTCGTACGGAAGCGGCGCTCGCTCCAACGGCCACCCCTCGCCGCCCACGTCGGCGCCCACAGCGAGGAAGCCGCCGGAGTCGCGTCGAACCTCGTCGGGCAGCCATTGCGTGTGCGGCTGGGCGCCGATCATCACGAACAGGCCGTCGGCGTCGACGGTGGTGTTGCTGCCGCTGGCCCGGTCGCGTACGACCACATGCTCGAGTCGCCCGGTGCCACCGCCGGCCACAATTTCTGCTCCGGTACGAATCTCGACCCCAGGCGCAGACTCCAACTCGGTCGACAGGTAGTCGGACATGCCCTGCGACAGCGCCGGCGCCCGGACGACCAGCAACACCCGCTGTGCGTACCGAGCAAGGTGCAATGCGGCCTGGCCGGCCGAATTGCCGCCACCGATGACGACCGCACAGCGTCCGGTCATGGCCTGTGCTTCCGACACACTGGCGCCATAGAAGACGCCGGCCCCTGACAGCGCCTCGAGCTCCGGGATGTTGAGCCGCCGGTACGACACCCCGGCCGCCAGCAGCACGGTTCGTGCGGTGACCTCGCCGACGACGTCGTCGATGGACAGCGCGAATCGGTCTGCGTCACGGCGTATCGCTGTCACCTGGCGGGTGAGGAGGAAGCTGGCCCCGAACACCCAAGCTTGCTGGTAGCCGCGTTGGGCCAGCTCCGCGCCGCTGAGGCCCCTCGAGAACCCGAGGTAGTTGCGTATCAACGAGCTGGCCCCGGCCTGGCCGCCTATGGACTCGCGTTCGACGATCAAGCTCTTGAGCCCCTCGGACGAGGCGTACACCGCCGCTGCCAGTCCGGCCGGCCCGGCGCCGACAACAAGGACGTCGAAGTCTCGTTCGCCTTCCGCCAGAGACGTGGGGATCCCCCAGGCATGGACGATCTGCGCGTCGGTGGGGTCGACGAGCACTTGTCCGTCGAGCACCGGTAGCCAGACAGTGGCGCTGCTGTTACCCGGACCTTAACCGAGATGTGCCAGCACCGCCTCGCCGTGGGCAGACTCCCGGTCGTGAAACGCGTGCGGGATGCCGTTGCGGGTCAACAGGCTCCGGATCTGGTGCCCTCG
This sequence comes from Nocardioidaceae bacterium, assembly GCA_013696555.1. Lineage (GTDB taxonomy): Bacteria > Actinomycetota > Actinomycetes > Propionibacteriales > Nocardioidaceae > JACCYJ01. The sequence continues at coordinate 11,522 of JACCYJ010000267.1, forward strand.
TGGGGAGCGTCTGTCGGCTACCACAACGACTTCGCGTTGGGTGAGCAGGTCGCTGCGTGCCCACTCGTGCAAGAAGTCGGTGACCGTACGGTGGAACAGCTCGTCGGGGGAGGTCCACGGCTTGAGCACGTAGTAGTTGATGTCGCCGAGCGCCATCGCGCTCAGTATTGCCCTGGCGGTGTCACGGTCTCCCCATGCACCCCATTTCACCAACAGCGCGCGTCTGGCGTCCGGGTGCTGCCGCCGTACGCGGGCCAAGAGCTCCGACCCCGACATGTCCGCCAACCACTGGTCGGCCAAGACAAGCGCCACTCTGTCGCCGCGGATGTGCGCCTCCGCCAGGTCGGCCAACGCGTCCGCGCCGCTCTCGTACGCCTGCACGCTGTAGTCGCTGCCGTAGCGACGGTCGAGCTCCTGGCGTAGTCGGTTTCGGCTGGCCCGGTCGCCGTCAATGGCGATGATGAGTGGTCGGCGCAAGGAGGTCTCCGTTCACTCAGGGTGAACTTCCAAGCAGGATAGACCCGGTGGGCAGCCCCTCGACAGGGGTTTGCGGGTGGTCAGTGCATGACGCTCGCGGTGTGGTCGGTGCACCACATCCGCGGTGTACTGGTCTCGATTACGGCGGGCCGCAACGCTCACCGCCGTGATCGGCCAGGATGCCGCCACGCGAGGGCGTACTTCCAATGGCGGAGGGACACTTCCAATGGGTTCGAACCCATTGGAAGTGTCCCTATCCCACGTGAACGTGGGATAGGGACTCCCCCGTGAGCCGTTGTCTCGCGTAACTGCACACGTCGCACGTTGGGCCACCCTCGATCGGCCGCATAGGTCAGCCGGCGAGCAACTCGTCCAGGCGCTCGTAGCCCTCGCGAACGCCTTCTTCCATACCGCTGGCGACGAAGGCGTCGCGGTCCTCGAATGAGTCGACCAGCGAGGTCCCCGTCAGCCGGGTACGGCCGCGGCCGAGATCCTCGAAGACGAGGCCTTCCAGGGCCACGCCGTCGGGGACGCCCTCAAAGGTGAAGGTCTGCACGATGAGCTCCGACGGGCGTACCTCGTGGAAGCAGCCGTGGAAGCCAAACTCGTTCCCGTCGCTGACATGCAGGTAGCGGTACGACCCGCCGGTACGGCAGTCGTAGTGGTCGACCCGCATCTTGGCGCGGCGTGGTCCGAGCCATTGAACGACGAGCTCGGGATCGGTGTGGGCGCGGAAGACCTCCGCATCGGCTGGGACGGGTTCTCTCGCGGGTTTCCGACGCACGTCGGTCCCGACGAAGTCCGTCGGGCCTTGTGCCTGAGCATGCTGAAGTAGCGAGTGATAACTTAACTCTGGAGGCCGGGGATGATCTCGAAACGAAGCTGGCAGGACCCCGTTCAGCTGTGCTTTTGACTTACCAGCGTAAGGCGCACGGTCGCTTGTTAACAACATGAGCGAGGAGGCATGCCAGTGTCGCAAGTTCAGCGCCGTCGACTGCCTCGCGGCCAGGGCGCCAGACTTCGTCAGGAGATCGTCGAGGCCGCCGAACGGGTCATTGCGGCGTCGGGGGACGGTCGGGGGTTGACGATTCGGGCCGTCGCGACCTCGGCCGGCGTGACTGCTCCCTCGATCTATCGGCACTTCAAGGACAAGAGTGAACTCCTTCAGGCGGTGGTCGACTCCCGGTTCACGCATTTCGGCCTAGCACTCGACTCCGCCGTGGCGGGAGCCGCCGACCCCTACGACCACCTCCGGCGACGTTGTCAGGCCTACCTGCGCTACGCGCACGAGCACCCGACCTGGTATCGCATGCTCTTCAGTGACTCGACCATGGGCTGGGAGCCGGGCATCGTTCCCGGTCTGCCAGGATTCACTGCCTTCACCGCACACCTCGAGGCGGTCAAAGCCTGCCTCGAGGCGGGGACTCTTGAAGGGCCGGATCCGTTCCGGGTGGCTCTGTTGCTGTGGGCCGGGTTGCACGGCCTGTCTGAGCTGCCGGTCACTAAGCCGGGCATACCCTGGCCGCCGGCCGAGGAGCTCACGGACGAGCTCCTCGCTGCTCTTGGCCTGCATGCCTAGGAAGCCACGCTTGCGCACGGCAGTTACCAAGGACTACGGTATCGATCGTTAACTTGTCATTCGCTACGCCAACCACCGACCGTCGACTGACCGGCAAGCCGGTCCATCTGATGACCACTCGGATGCGATGCGTGAATGCGCGCTCGGTCGCCCGTTTGATCGTGGTTGTCGCTCGCGCCAGCTGAGGAGGCTACGGATTGTTTGCCGGGTTGGGTCATTTCGTCTTCCGCAGGCGTTGGGTGTTGTTGGCGGGCACCCTTGTGTTCATCGTGATCGCTGGCGCCTCAGGGGTGTCGGTGTTCAGCCAGCTGAAGGGTGGCGGGTTCGACGACCCGGACGCAGAGTCGGTTAGGGCGGAGCTCTTACTTGCCGAGGAGTTCAACGCCGGCAGCCCCGACCTCGTGATGGTGGTCACCGCCGATCAGGGAGTCGACTCGTCACCGGCCCAGGAGGCGGGTCGGGCACTGACCGAGGAAATTGCGGCCGAGCCAGGAGTGGCGCAGGCCATGTCGTACTGGAGCACCGACAGTCCGACGTTGCGAAGTGAGGACGGCGACAAAGCGCTGGTGCTGGTCCGGCTAACCGGTGATGAGGAGGCGGTGGAGGCGGCCGCAGAGCCAATCATCGCCGACTACGTCACGCGGGACAGCTTAAGGATCGACACCGGCGGTCCTGCCGCACTCGGCGTCTCCCTCGGGGGGATCATCGGCGAGGATCTGGCCATCGCGGAGGCGATCGCCGTCCCGCTCACGCTGATTCTGCTGGCGCTCGTGTTCGGCAGCGTGATCAGTGGTTTGCTGCCGATTGGCGTCGGTGCAATTGCCGTTCTGGGCACCTTCCTGTCGTTGTATCTGATCAGTCAGTCCACCGACGTCTCCATCTTCGCCATCAACCTGACCACTGCGCTGGGGCTCGGTCTGGCAATTGACTACAGCCTGCTGATCGTGTCGCGGTTCCGTGAGGAGCTCGCTGCCGGCCTGGGCACGGAGGAAGCCATCGCGCGCACGGTGCAGACCGCCGGGCGCACGGTGGCGTTCAGCGGGCTCATCGTGGCTGTGGCGCTCTCCGCATTGCTGATCTTCCCGCTGTACTTCCTCCGCTCGTTCGCATATGGCGGCATTGCGGTCGTGTTGATCGCCGTAATTGGTGCCCTGATCAGCTTGCCAGCGCTTCTGTCAGTGCTCGGCTCTCGGGTCGACAAGCTGGCCATCGGCAAAGGTCGACGACCCATCCAAACGGGCACCGGCATGTGGCATCGGATCGCGACCACGGTCATGAGCCGGCCGCTGCTGGTGGGCACGCCGGTCGTCCTTCTTCTCGTGTTGTTGGCAACGCCGCTGCTCGGCGTGTCGTTCGGGTTACCTGATGACCGGTATCTACCTCGCGATCAGGCGGTACGGGTGGTGGGTGACACGCTGCGCACCGAGTTTGGTGGAGGAGGCGCCAGCGCACTGTCGGTGGTGTTGCCATCCGGCGGCCCCGAGCAGGCAGATCAGTTCGCGCGGCAGATCGCTAGCCTTGAGACGGTCGCTGCGGTGGACACGGTCACCGGCTCCTACACCGACGGGGAACAAGTCAGCGAGCCTGGCCCGGCTGCCGCCCGATTCGCTAATGGCACAGGTGCGTACTTGGAGGTCCGTTCCGATGTCGAGCCGATCTCCCCGGAGGGTGAGCAGCTGGTCCGCAACATCCGCGCGCTTGACACCGGAGATGAATTCTTGGTGACCGGCCAGTCCGCGGATCTCGCTGACTCCAAGGACAGCATCTTCTCGAGGGTCCCGCTCGCGTTGGCGATCATCGCCCTGGCCACGTTCGTGCTCCTCTTTCTGATGACCGGCAGCCTTCTCATCCCGTTGCAGGCTCTGTTGCTGAACGTGCTGAGCTTAGGTGCCGTGTTTGGCGCGATGGTGTGGATCTTCCAGGACGGCAACCTTTCTGGGCTGTTGGACTTCACTTCCACCGGCACCATCGACACCGCTATCCCGATGCTCGTGTTCTGCATCGCGTTCGGGTTGTCGATGGACTACGAGGTGTTCCTGATCTCACGGATCAAAGAGGAGTACGACACGAACGGGGGCGAAAACACGGTCGCCGTGGCAAATGGTCTACAGCGCACGGGCCGGATCATGACCGCTGCCGCCGGCGTTCTGTCCATCACCTTCATTGCGTTCGCGCTCACCTCGCAGGTCAACACCATCAAGTTGTTCGGTCTGGCGATGACCTTGGCGATACTGCTCGACGCGACACTTGTGCGTGGTTTGCTGGTGCCTTCGTTCCTGCGCCTCGGCGGTGACGCAAATTGGTGGGCACCGGCGCCGCTGAGTCGTGTCTATCAACGGTTCGGAATGTCGGAATCGGAGCATCGAGCGCCCAGCTGACTTCGAGGTCCGGCCGGGAATTCTCGGTGCGACTGGTTCAACCACTGTGTGCGGGAGGCGATCACCGCCTGTCGATGACGAGGGAGCGGATGAACTTCCTGGAGTTCGCGACGCTGGTGATCACCGGCTTTGTGGCGTGTGCGGAGTTCGGGTCGTACGCGTTCGTGCATCCGGTGATCCGCCGGCTGCCGTCGACGGCACATCTGCAGGTAGAGCAGGGTCTGCTGCGGACCTTCGGCCGGGTGATGCCGGT
>JACCYJ010000293.1 GCA_013696555.1 Nocardioidaceae bacterium
AGCATTGCCGTCAGCGATCCGTAGACCAGCGTTCGCTTGATGACGACGTCGATGTCGTACAGGCGGTGGCGCAGGATCGCAAACGCGGCACCTAACGGGAACGCAATTATCGCGCTTCCGACGAGAAGTGCCGTCACCACGTCCCCAACGCCCGAGTCGGTGTCCGTGAAGAGTCCTACGACGGCGACCGCCAAGAATGCGGCGATGGCGAAGACTGCCGCAATGGCCAGCCACTTGATCTGCTGACGTTGCTCAGAACCGGTAGCGCGATAGCGGACGAACACCGAGGCCGCCCCGACGAGAACAAGTAGGAGGAAGGCGGCGAATGCAGCGGCGGTGACGAAGCCGAGGAGCTCATCCGCCGCTCGAAGACCCAACGGGTTGTCGACGGTCTCCGGGCCGGATATCGGACCGGGCTCGAGCGCTGTTGCGACGGACCAGACCACCCCGAGCGCGATGGCGCCGCCACCCACGGCGCGCCAGCGCTTCGACAGGAATCGACCGTCCGGGAACAGCAGGAGGAGCAGTACGAGCAGTACGAAGCCGGCCTCTCCTACAGTCGCCGATACCCACGCTGCCGCGGTGTGACTAGGACCGGCTCCGCCATCCACCTCGCGGGCGGCGTAGGCGTACAGCGTCTCGGTGATCGCACTACCCAGCCCCAGCGCCGCGAAAAGCCAGCCGACGGGGTTGTGTGGGTGTCGCGTCGCGATGAGTGCCCCCACTGTCGCATAGGTGACGAACGCCAGCGCGAAGAGGAGCTCGACACCTTCCTCATCGGTTGTCCCTCGTGAGAGTGGGACCATGACGCACACCACCGCGATCGTGACCAGCGGCAGCAGCCAGGCGAGGCGCGGGCTCATCGTGACGCCTCCCGTAGCCACAGCGTCACATGTGCCGGCTGCACCGTGTCGCGGACAACTCGACGCAGATCGTCGCCGAGTGCCTCCAGGTCGAGCTCGTAGCGCAGCCGGGTGCTGAACGCTTCGAGCGTGCGGGTCGCGTCGTACCGCTGGCGGTAAAAGCGGCGGTCCACGCCCGCCTTGATCCGCGTTCGCAGCGGCCGGAAAAGCGTCGCGACAGCCAAGGTGGACGCCGCGACGGCCAGGTCGGACTCCCCGGCCAGCGGCCTCAGCAGGAGCTGGAACAACAACACCAGGCCGAGGTACGTCCCCACCAGGATGGCCGTCAGAGGGCCATAGATGAGGGTCCGCTTGATGACGACGTCGATCTCGTAGAGCCCGTACCGCAGGACTGCGATCCCAGCGACCACAGGCAGGCTGGCGAGCGCCAGGAGTGCACCGAGAAAGGCGAATGCGGACGCGACGTCGGGGGTCAGGACAGACACCCCCAGGCACACGCCGGCGAGGGCGGCGACGTAGGTGAACGCCTTGAGTTGTTGGCGCTCGACTCCCCGCGACCGGCGCAGCCGCTTGGTCAGGGCGAGGGCCGCTATCACCAGGACCGGCAGTGCCAGCAGGTCGGTGGCGTCCTCGATCCAGCGCACGACGTCTGCGGTGGTCCCGGTCGCTCCCACCGGGTTGTCGAAGTCGGGCTCGAGCTGCCGTGGGGTGAACACCGACGAGAACGTCGCGAGCGACACTCCGGTTGCTGTGAACCAAGCCGCCCACCGCCAACGTGCCGAGATCAGGTGCCCGTCGGGAAAGAGCAGCAAGAGAAACGCTGTCAGCCCGAAGAACACCGGGACGCTCGGCCACATCCCCAGCCAGGCCGCATATGCGTCCGCGGGCAGCGGACCGAGATCGGTGGTCTTGCTCATCTCGGCGTAAGCCCCGCTGGTCAGCAGCAGGCCGAGCCCGACGCCCTGGGCCAACAAGATGGGTCCGATGGCGTTTCCCGGGACGCGGGCCATGACGACAGAACCCGCCGTGGCGGCTCCGACACCCAGGAGGATGAAGCCGACTGCGAAAGGCAGGTCAGAGGGGCCCTGGAGATCGACCAGCGTGGTGGCGACCGTGCCCGTCAGCACCAAGACGACGGCGACCGCCCAGACCAGCCAGATCAGCCGGGCCCTCATGGTGAGCTCCGCAGCCACAGCGAGACATGGGCCGGTTGCATGGTGTCGAGCGCGACCCGGCGCAGGTCGGCGCCGACCTCTCCAAGGTCGAGTTGGTCGCGCAGCCGGGCGCCGAACGCCTCGAGGGTGTGGGTCGCGTCGTACCGCCGGCGAAAGAAGCGCCTGTCGACGGCGCGTTGTATGCGCGTCCGCAGCGGGCGGAACAGCGCAGCGACGGCCAGCGTGGAGCCGGCGACGGTCAGATCGGACTGCTCCGTGAGCGGGTTCAGCGCCAGCTGCAGCACCAGCACCATGCCCAGGTACGACGCAGCGAGCGTTATCGTCAGCGCCCCGTAGACCAAGGTGCGGTTGATGACGACGTCGATGTCGTAGAGCCGGTATCGCAGAATCGCCATCCCGGCTGAGATGGGCACGACGCTCAGAATCAATGGCAACACGTAGCCGGCGTACGAGCTGCCGGCACCATCTGTGGTGACATCTGCCAGCACACCGGTTAGCAGAAGGCCCGGCAGCAACCCGGCCGACCAGGCGAACCACTTGAGCTGCTGACGCTCGATGCCTTGCGATCGGCGATAGCGAAGCACCAGCGAGCAAGTGGCGAGGACGATGCTGGCCAAGCCCATCGTCCACCCCGTCAACTGGAGAACGTCGGTCACAATTCCGGGCCTAATCCCGACTGGATTCTCTGTCTCGGGGACCGATGAGTCCTGCATACTGCCCGGCGCGAAAGC
>JACCYJ010000001.1 GCA_013696555.1 Nocardioidaceae bacterium
GCTGCTCTTCGCTTGCATCCTGGCCTCGTGCGCCTCCCTGGTCGTGCGCTACCGGGGCGCGGACCCTCGTCAGCGCGCCCAGGTGAAGTGGATCGCGTGGTCGCTGCCGATGGTCCTGCTGTGGCTCGGCGCCTCGATCTGGGTCGAGGCGACCCAGACTGGCGAGACCGCCCTCGACATCGCCAACGCGCTGTCCTCCATCGGCCTCACCATCCTGCCGGTCGCGATCGCCGTCGCGATGCTGCGGCACCGGCTCTACGACATCGACGTCGTCATCAACCGCACCCTGGTCTACGGCACGCTAACCGCGATACTGGTTGGCTTCTACCTCAGCTCGGTGCTGCTCCTGCAGCTGGCACTCAACCCGTTGACGAACCAGTCTGATCTGGCGGTAGCGGCTTCGACGCTGGCGGTTGCAGCTCTGTTCCGGCCGGCCCGGACCCGCATCCAGGCCGTCGTCGACCGGAGGTTCTTCCGGCAGCGGTACGACGCGGCACGCACTCTGGAGTTGTTCACCGGACGGCTGCGCCAGGAGGTCGACCTCGAGTCGGTATGCGGCGACCTGCGCGGCGTGGTCCGCGAAACAGTTCAACCCGCGCATGTCTCGATGTGGCTGCGGAGCACCCAGTGACCAGGCGAACCGCAGCGTGGTTGGCGTGGTCGCTTTGCGCTGGGGCCCTCGTCCTGCAGATCCTCGGCTGGGTGTTCACGTACACCAATGACGACATCACGCCAGCCTTTGACATCGCGTCGGGTGTCGCCCTTGTCGTCTTGCCGGTGGTCGGGGCGCTGATCGCATCACAGCGCCCCGGAAACGCCATTGGCTGGCTGTTCTGCGCTGCCGGCTTGCTGTTAGCCGTCGCCGGCGCGACGTACGGGTACGCGGCGTACGCGCTCACCGCCGATCCGGAGCTGCCAGGCGGCGTGGCGACGGCCTGGCTGACCTCATGGATCTTTCTGCCCGCGATCTTCGGCATGCCGCCACTGCTCTTCCTGCTCTTCCCCAACGGCCGGACCATGAGCCGACGATGGACGTTCGCGGTCGTCGTCACGTTGACTGGCCTGGTCTGCATGGCAAGCGGGGCGGCGTTCAAGCCGGGCGATCTCGAGGACTCACCGGTTCCAGGGGTAGAGAATCCGGTCGGAATCAACAGTGCGAGCACCGTCGACGGCATCCTGCTGGTCGGTTTCATGCTGGTGCTCGTCGGCGTCGTGCTCGGCACCTGGTCGTTGGTGCTGCGCTATCGCCGAGCGCGCGGAACCGAACGGCTGCAGCTGCGTTGGCTGGCGTTTTCCGCAGTGTTGTTCTTGCTCGCCTGTCTCATCAGCAGTGCGCTGTATCAGACGCGGTTCGTTGGTGCAGGCCAGTTACTGATCATCGTGGCGTTCTCGACCATCCCAGTCGCCGCCGGAATCGCGATCTTGCGTCATCGGCTCTACGACATCGACGTCGTCATCAACCGCACGCTGGTCTACGGCTCGCTCACCGCCACCCTCGCCTGTGTGTATCTCGGCCTGGTGCTGCTGCTGCAGCTCGTCCTCAACCCCCTTACAGAGAACTCAGACCTGGCCGTCGCTGGATCCACTCTGGCGGTCGCCGCCCTCTTCCGCCCGGCCCGTAAGCGATACCAATCCGTCGTCGACCGACGCTTCTACCGCAACCGCTACGACGCGGCCCGGACCCTGGACTCCTTCGCCGGCCGGCTTCGACACGAGCTCGACCTGGAGGCTGTGGGTGCCGACCTGCGCGCGGCCGTACAGGAAACGGTGCAACCGGACCATGTCTCCCTGTGGCTCCGACCCGAGGTGAGGCGGTCGTGATGGCCCTGTCGGACCGGGCTCTGCGCAGGTCGGCCTGGGCGGCGTGGTGGTTCTTTGCCACGATGTTCACCCTGGCAGTGCTCTTGTCCTTGCGCTGGGGAAGCGGCGACGAGCTCGGCTTTGTCGTGGTGATCGCGGGCTTTCCGTTCGTGGGTCTCTTGATCCTGCGGCGTCAGCCGCGCAACACCATCGGCTGGCTGCTGCAGGGCATCGGCTTCGTCTGGGGCCTGGGTGGCTTGGCCGACAACTACGCCCGCTATGGCCTCCTCGTGGATCCCGGGTCGCTGCCTGGACCCGACGTTGCCATGGGGCTCATTGCGGGCATCTGGGCGCCGGGGATCGGGCTCATGGGCACCTTCTTGATCCTGCTCTACCCCGACGGGCACCTGCCGACGCCTCGCTGGCGGCCCGTGGCCTGGCTGTCCGCGGTGACGATCCTCGTCTTGTTCGTCGTCGTCGATCTGTCGCCGGGTAAGCTCCAGGCAGGCCCAGTTCCGACGCTACCGAACCCCCTCGGGGTGGAGTCGGCTCGGCCAGTTCTCGATGTCCTGCTGGCGGTCCTGTTGCCGCTGCTAGCGCTCTGCATCGTGGGGTGTGCGGTCGCTCTCGTCCGGCGCTTCCGTCGCTCCCGTGGCATCGAGCGGCTGCAACTGAAATGGCTCGCGACAGCAGGTGCACTGGTGGCTTCTCTGTTTGTGCTCAGTATCGCGTTGTCGCTGCTATCTCAGTCCACATCCACGGGTCCGCAACCCGACTGGCTCACTGCACTGGACGCCATAGGGGGCATGTCGTTCCTCCTCCTGCCCGTCGCGATCGGCATCTCCATCCTGCGCCACGGCCTGTACGAGATCGACGTCGTCATCAACCGCGCGCTCGTCTATGGTTCGCTCAGCGCCACGCTGGCTGGTGTCTATCTAGGCTTGGTGCTGTTGCTGCAGCTGGTCCTGAGCCCGCTCACCGACCAGTCAGACTTGGCTGTTGCCGGTTCGACGCTCGCCGTCGCCGCCCTCTTCCGCCCAGCCCGTGCCCGGATCCAGTCACTCGTCGACCGTCGCTTCTACCGCAGCCGCTACGACGCAGCTCGAACACTGGAGGCATTCGCCGGTCAACTGCGGCACGAGCTCGACCTGGAGGCGGTCGGAACCGACTTGCGCACAGCCGTCCGGGACACCGTGCAACCCGAGCATGTCTCACTGTGGCTACGACCAGAAGTGAGGCGACCGTGATGTCCCTGTCGGATCACACCCTGCGTCGGGCGGCCTGGGCTTGCTGGTGGTTCCTGGTCGTGGTCCTGATTATCGGACTGCCGATCGCCTTGAGCGACGGTCCCGCGCCCCAGGGAACATGGGGCGCCAGCGGCGATGTACTTGAGATCGCCTTCAATTTGGTCGTCCTCGTCTTCCCCCTCACCGGGCTGCTGATCCTGATCCGACAACCGCAAAACACCATCGGCTGGGTGCTGCAGGGGATCGGCGTCACCTGGGGCGTGGGCAGTCTCCTCGACAGCTACGCCACGTACGGGCTGGTGCTCAACCCAGGGTCGCTGCCGGGAGCGGATGTGGCCGCAGCGTTGAACGAAGGCACCTGGGCACCTTGGATCGGACTCATGGGGATCTTCCTGATCCTGCTCTTCCCCGACGGGCGCCTGCCATCGCCGCGCTGGCGACCGGTTGCCTGGCTCTCCGCGGTGACGATCGTGGCGGTGACCGTCGTCATCGGTCTGGAGCCCGGCCTGCTCGAGGAAGGCCCCGTACCAGACATGACCAACCCGATCGGGCTGGAGGCAGCACAGCTGCCGCTCCTCGTGCTGTTGGCGATCTTCCTGCCACTGCTGCCGCTTTGCATCGTGGCGTCCGCCGTCGCACTAGTTCTCCGTTTCCGGCGCTCCCACGGCTTCGAGCGGCAGCAGATCAAGTGGCTTGCGACGGCCGGTTCACTGGTAGCGGTCCTGTACCTGGTCACGATGGCTTCGACGCTCGCGACATCGTCCATGGACCGGATACCGTCCTGGGTTCTGGGACTGCAGAACGCGGCGACCCTGTCGTTCGTGCTGCTGCCTGTCGCCATCGGGTTGGCCATCTTGCGGTACCGGCTCTACGACATCGACGTCGTGATCAACCGCGCCCTCGTCTACGGCTCCCTCACGGCGATGCTTGCCGGCGTCTACCTCGGATCGGTGCTACTGCTCCAGGTCGTCCTCAACCCAATCACCGATCAGTCCGACCTCGCGGTCGCTGGCTCGACGCTCGCGGTCGCCGCGTTGTTCCGTCCCGCACGCGGGCGCATTCAATCCATCGTCGACCGACGTTTCTATCGCAATCGCTATGACGCGGCCCGGACGCTCGACGCCTTCGCCGGCCGGCTGCGACAAGAGCTAGACTTGGATGCCGTCGGCACCGACCTGCGCACTACTGCCCGAGAAACGGTGCAACCGTCCCACGTCTCGCTTTGGCTCCGGGGGTGACGTAGGTGTCAGATCGAGGGTTGCGACGGTTGGCCTGGGCATCGTGGTGGTTCCTGCCGGCGATGGTCGTAGTCGGGGTGATTTTGTCCTTCGCCAATCAGCCGACGACGGCGGAGTACGGGGACAACGGCATTGCAGTCGGGGAGATCTTGTTCCTTGTCGTGGTGCTCGCGTTTCCGGTCACCGGGATCCTGATCCTGCGCCGTCAGCCGCGCAACACGATCGGCTGGCTGCTGCAGGGCATCGGATTCGTCTGGTCGTTGTCGTTCTTCGCGGACAACTACGTGGTGTACGGGGCACTGGTCAATCCCGGGTCACTGCCGGGTCCGGAAGTGGTGGCCGCGCTGGCCGCCGGAAGCTGGGCTCCTCCGATCGGGCTGATGGCGACCTTTCTCATCCTGCTCTATCCGAACGGCCGGCTTCCGTCACCGCGCTGGCGACCTATCGCATGGCTCTCCGCAGCAAACATCGTCGCCGTCACAGCGATCGTCGTCCTGGCACCGGGGCAACTCGAGGACAGTTCGATACCAAATCTTCGCAACCCGCTGGGTCTTGAGAGCGCGGAGACCGTTCTCCGCGTCTTCTTGCCCGTGACGCTCAGCCTGCTCGCGTTCAGTGTGGTGGCCTGCGCGGTGGCTCTAGTACGTCGGTACCGACGCTCGCACGGTGTGGAACGCATGCAACTGAGGTGGCTGGCAGCGGCAGGCGCTCTGGTGGCGGCGACCTACCTGATCACCATCTTGGCTTCACTGCCGACAAGCACGGGTCTCTACTCCGATCAGTCACCGGCCTGGGTCGGCCTTCTGCAGACCGTTTCGATCCTGTCGTTCGTTCTCATTCCAACTGCCATAGGCATCGCTGTTCTCCGGCATGGGCTGTACGACCTCGATGTCGTCATCAACCGCACGCTGGTCTACGGATCGCTCAGCGCCACCCTTGCCGGCGTCTACCTGGCGTCGGTCCTGCTGCTGCAGTTTCTCCTCAGCCCGCTCACCGACCAGTCCGACTTGGCTGTCGCCGGATCCACGCTGGCTGTCGCCGCACTGTTTCGCCCGGCCCGCTCCCGAATTCAGTCACTCGTGGACCGACGCTTCTATCGCAGCCGTTACGACGCAGCTCGCACGCTCGACGCCTTCGCTGGCCAACTCCGGCACGATCTCAACCTGGACGCTGTCGGGACCGATCTGTGCCTTGCCGTCGGCGAGACCGTGCAGCCAACTCTCGTCTCCCTGTGGCTCCGACCGGAGGTGAGGAAACCGTGACGTCCCTGTCGGACCGCACCCTGCGCAAGTCGGCGTGGGCGGTTTGGTGGTTCCTGGCCGCAATGTTCGGCGCGGCAGCGCCGCTGTCACTAGCCGACAGGCCTGCGACCGCGGAGTCCTGGGGTAGCGGCGGTTGGCTCGGCGATCTCGCGTTCGTCCTCGTCATCGTTAGCTTTCCGATCGTCGGGATCCTCATCCTGCGACGTCAGCCGCGCAACACGATCGGCTGGCTGCTGCAGGGCATCGGCCTCGTCTGGGGCATGGCCGCCTTGGCCGACAACTACGCCCGCTACGGCCTGTTGGTGAACCCCGGATCGGTGCCAGGGCCAGACGTGGCGGCAGCGATCACCGAGGGCATCTGGGCGCCGGGGATCGGCCTGATGGGCACCTTCTTAATCCTGCTCTATCCCGACGGCCACCTGCCCACGCCACGTTGGCGGCCCGTTGCTTGGCTGTCCGCGGTGACGATCCTCGTGCTATTCATCGTCGTCGACTTGTCCCCCGGTCGGCTCGAGGAAAGCGCTGTACCGACGTTGCCGAATCCCCTCGGCC
>JACCYJ010000018.1 GCA_013696555.1 Nocardioidaceae bacterium
TGTTTGTCCACTACCGCTACCACCCGGCCGGCTGCGACCGCGACAACGAGCTCGCGCGGGGGGCCGTCACCCGTGAAGACCCGGCCACCCCGGAACATCATCTCCGCGGCTCTCATGTCAGCGTCCCGCCAGCAACGGCCCGGCCGGGTCGTGGTGCAGCCCACGGCGCCGGGCCGCCAGCCCGGACAGCGCCTCCAGCACGACCCGATTCGCCAGCGCAGCCGTGATCTCCGCGGAGTCGTACGGCGGCGACACCTCGACGACGTCGATGCCGACCACCGGCAGGTCGAGGCAGATGCGGCGGACCGAGTCCAGCAGCTGCCGAGCCGACAGCCCGCCCGGCTCCGGGGTGCCCGTGCCGGGAGCATGACCGGGGTCGCATACGTCGATGTCGACCGAGAGGAAGACACCGGTGCAGTCGTCGGTGGCGATGCCGAAGGCCTCACCGAGGCACGCGTCGAGCCCACGGGAGACGATCTCGGTCATCTCGTACGACCGCATCCGTTGCTCGGCCATCCACGCCAATGTCTCGGGACCCGGCCAGTAACCGCGCAGACCGATCTGCAGGAACCGGTCACCGCGCAGGGCGCCGGACTCGATGAGGCGACGCATGGGCTGCCCGTGCCCGTACAGCGAACCGAACTCGATGTCTCCGGTGTCGGCATGGGCATCGAAGTGCAGCATCGAGACGGTGCCGAAGCCATGGTGGTGGGCCACCCCGGTGGCATCCGGCAGCGTGATCGTGTGGTCGCCGCCGAGCACCAACGGGATCGCACCGGTAACCGCGACGGCATGCACGGCGTCCTCCAACGACCGGATCGAGCGCTCCACGTCACCGGAGTACATCTCGACGTCACCAGCGTCGTAGACGTTCAGGTCCCGGAGCGCGTCGACCCGCAGCGCGAGGTGGGGCCGAGACCCGTCGTATGGGAGGTAGTCGGTCGAGCGAATCGCCTGCGGGCCGAAGCGAGCACCCGGCCGGTGGGATGTGCCCCCGTCGAACGGCGCCCCGAGGACGACAACATCGGCTCCCTCGTACGTTCCCCGGTCACTCCAGTCGCAGGCCGCCACCCCGAGGAAGGTGAGGTCCGGACCAAACTGCGCGCCGTACCGCATTTCGCCTCCCGCAACGGATTTCGTCGCCCCGCGCCGCAATCGTGATGGTTTGAGTGCCTTGGACGCAAGCAGGACGACGGATTTGCTTGCCGGTCCGGAACGCGGTGCGGCAGACTGCCGGCATGGACTACCGAGGCGACGACAGCGCGCTGCAGCGCGCGGCCAAGGACCACCTGTGGATGCACTTCACCCGGCATTCGGCGTTCGAGTCCGCGGGTGTCCCGATGATCGTGCGCGGCGACGGCGCCTACATCTATGACGCCGACGGCAAGCGCTACCTCGACGGACTGGCCGGATTGTTCGTGGTGCAGGTCGGACACGGCCGCACCGAGCTGGCCGAGGCCGCGGCCAAGCAGGCGTCGGAGCTGGCCTTCTTCCCGCTGTGGTCCTACGCCCACCCGCCCGCCATCGAGCTCGCGGAACGCATCGCTGGCTACGCCCCCGGCGACCTGAACCGAATCTTCTTTACCACCGGCGGCGGCGAGGCCGTCGAGAGCGCCTGGAAGCTCGCAAAGCAGTACTTCAAGCTCACCGGCAAGCCCACCAAGCACAAGGTCATCAGCCGGGCCATCGCCTACCACGGGACGCCACAGGGCGCGCTGTCGATCACCGGCTTGCCGTCGCTGAAGGAGGCATTCGAGCCGCTCGTGCCGAGCACCTTCCGCGTTCCAAACACCAACTTCTACCGGGCAGAGCAGCATGGTGACGACCTCGAGGCGTTCGGCCGGTGGGCCGCGGACCGGATCGCCGAGGTCATCGAGTTCGAGGGGCCGGACACAGTTGCGGCCGTGTTCCTCGAGCCGGTCCAGAACTCCGGCGGCTGCTTCCCGCCGCCGCCCGGCTACTTCCAACGGGTGCGAGAGATCTGCGATGAGTACGACGTCTTGCTGGTGTCCGACGAGGTCATTTGCGCCTTCGGTCGTCTGGGTGAGATGTTCGGAGCCACCCGCTATGGCTACCAGCCCGACATCATCACGTGCGCGAAGGGTATGACTTCGGGCTACTCGCCTCTCGGTGCCATGATCACAAGCGACCGGTTGATGGAGCCGTTCTTGTCCGGCACGGCGATGTTCGCCCATGGTTTCACGTTCGGCGGGCACCCGGTCTCGACCGCCGTGGCGCTGGCCAACCTCGACATCTTCGAGCGTGAGCAGCTCAACGAGCACGTCCGCGACACCGAAGGCGACTTTCGCGCCACCTTGGAGAAGCTGTACGACCTGCCGATCGTCGGCGATGTACGCGGGGACGGGTACTTCTACGGCATCGAGCTGGTCAAGGACAAAGCAACCAAGGAGACGTTCGACTTCAACGAGTCCGAGCAGCTGTTACGCGGCTTCCTCTCGAAGGCGTTGTTCGACGCTGGTCTCTACTGCCGGGCCGACGATCGCGGCGACCCGGTGATCCAGCTCTCGCCGCCACTGATCTGCACCCAGGAGCACTT
>JACCYJ010000056.1 GCA_013696555.1 Nocardioidaceae bacterium
CGTTCTACTCGTGGAGCGTCGGCGGCCAGCCGGGTCTGGGGATTGTCTCGGATCCGACGTTGAGAACACGCCACTCATCGTCACCGAGGCGCATGACTACCGGTAGGACGAAGCGTTCTTGGCCCGGCTGCCACACGTCACCTTCTAACCCGGTCTTGTCCTGTAGGTAGAGAAGTTCGATGTCAACGGCATGGAGGCGGGCATTGGCTCCGATACCCCAGGTGTCGGGGTCAAAATCGGCGATGCCCTGCGGGTCCCGCAGCAGGGACCCGGGAAAAGTGGCGCCACAGTGGGTGGTTAGGAGCGTCATCGGTGAGGGCAACGGCTACCTGGTCGAGGTCGTAGCCATCCCCAACCGCGTCCGATCGATTCAAGTCGAGCCACTCTTGAGCCCAGCACAGCCGGAGGGTGGGGTCGACTGCCGGCCAAGCAGCGGCCAGGTCGTGGTCCTGTAGTGCCGGGATGATGAACCGCCACGCAGCGGAAATCACCGGAATCTGCGCCGCAATCTCTGCCCGCTCATCAGGATCGAACTCTGGATCAAAGTCCTCGGTCATGTCCAAAAGATCGCAGCCCGGCAGCACCCTTGTACGGATGGGCTCCAGCGCGGAGCATTTGATCGTGCTGCGGGGACGTCAACGTGTCGGCTGCAGTGATGGGTAGCCCGTGCCGCATGGGATCCCGTACCGGGTCGTCCCGGCTGTAGCTTGGCAGGCAGGTAGGAGGTTCTCGATGATCAGCGGACCGACCGCACCGCCTCGCGCGGGTCCAGTCACACAGGAACTGATGGTCCATGCCGCGCTACGGGAGCACTTTGCCCGGCCTCACGTCGGGTTCGTCGACGACTCGACGGGTCAGGATCACTGGGTCGAGTATCCCAACGGGGTGGTCACGGTCATCGTCAACGTGGGCGCGGCATTCGGCGGTCACCCCGCTGCCTTCGTCGCAGGTATGACCGAGACCCGCGATGTCATCGAGCGAGACGGTCCGATCGAGTGCTTGGATCTCAAGTTGACACCACCGGGGGCACGTCGTCTGCTCAGCTTGCCCTTGGAGGAGCTGACCGGATCTGTGGTGTCGCTCCGTGACGTGCTCGGCCCGTCCGCGGACGAGATCGTCGAGAGGTTCCAGACGCACAGCAGGTGGAACGCGCGCGCACGAATCCTGGAGGCGGTCCTGCTGCGCCGCAAAGTTGATGTGTCCGGTGTCGATCGGCGCATCGAGTGGGCGTGGCGCCGCATCGTGGCCCGACACGAAACGGTCAGCATCAAGGAGCTCGCCGATGACGTGGGGTGGAGTCAGCGTCATTTCATTCGGTCGTTCCACCGTGAGCTGGGGCTGACCCCCCACAAGCTCGCCCGCATCACCAGGTTCAACGCGGTCCTGCCTGAGCTGCGTGGCGGTCGCGACGATGGGGCGAGCCTGGCCGCCAAGCACGGATATGCCGACCAGTCCCACCTGATTCGCGAGGTTCGCGAGTTCACCGGAGCCACGCCGACCAGCCTGGCCATGTCTGGGCGGGCCTGAGTTCAGGTGAGGTCACTTTCGTCCAATCAGCGGATCTCGAGCCGTCGTACGGTCAACCTAAGCTGAGGACGGCCGGCCCAGGGCCGTCGGGAAGGGAGCCGAAAACGATGTCCTCCGCGCCACCCATCACCCCGGTGCTCGTCTACTCCGACATCTAGGCCGCACACACCTTCTTGGTCGAAATCTTTGGCTTCGAGGCCGGTTCCCTGCACCACACAGAGGATGGCCAGGTCGTCCACGGCGAGGTCCACGTCGACGGTGCGAGCATCTGGCTCCACCGGGAGACCGCGGACCAGGGCCTAGCCTCGCCGCAATCGCATCAGGCGGGCTTCGGCGGCCTTGCCGTCCTCGTCGACGACGTGGACGCGCACTATGAGCGGGCCCGCGCGGCAGGCGCCGTGATCGACCACGTCCCTCAGAGTCAGACCTACGGTCGACGCGAATACGGGGTTCAAGACCGCGAGGGTCACCGTTGGTGGTTCGGGACAGCGGCGGTGTAGCCATGCCGGCCGAGCCGATGGACCTGGCGGAGGTTGCTGAGCTCGCCCTCGCATTCCCCGAAGCCGTGGAGCAAGACCATCACGGCATGCGTTCCTTCCGCATCGACGGCAAGATCTTCGCGACCGTTCCCGACGAACAGCACGTGCGGATCATGCTCGACCAGCAAGACATCCTCGCCGCCGTCGCCGAAGAGCCGCACGCCTGCGCCGAGTTTTGGTGGGGTAAGCGGCTCGCGTGCGTCATCGTCGAGCTCGAGCGGGCACCCCGTCCGCTGGTCAAGGAGCTGCTCGAAGACGCCTGGCGACGGAAGGCACCAGGACGACTGCGATGAACTGCGAGGGCGGCAGTGTCTCCAGCATTCCCGGCACATTGTGGCGACGCATGGTGCGCCCGCGAGGTGCGGCGGCGGCCGGCGGCGTTGCCGGAGCTGTCCGATTGAGGAACCGGAACCGGAGCTGACCACCAGGCCCCGGGCCTCGAACTCCTCCACCACCCCGTCATCGGCCAGCGACCCCAGCGGCGGTGGAAGAGAGCACCGTTGCGCAGGATGTCCTGGAGATGCCGG